>JAKLFO010000099.1 GCA_022711155.1 Candidatus Bipolaricaulota bacterium | reverse complement strand
CAGGCGGGAGTTGTTCGGGTTGCGCATTCAATCCTCCAAGAGTGATGGCAGGCATTGTGCCGCGCGTTCGCGCAGGCAATGGTCGGCCACGGGGTCCAGATCGGTCGGTTCCGGGTTGACGATGACCACGCGCGCGCCACGCTGGTGGGCCCCCGCACCGTGCGCCTGTCAAGCGGAGCGAGCCTGGACGCTGACCGAATCGTCCTCGCCACAGGCTCGCACCCGATCGAGCTCCCCGGGTTCGCCTTCTCCGATCCGCGCGTCTGGTCGTCAGACGACGCGCTCCGGCTGACCGAGATCCCGCGCCGCCTCATCGTCGTCGGCGGAGGCGTCGTCGGCCTCGAACTCGCAACGATCTACCGCCGACTCGGAAGCGAGGTCACCGTCGTCGAGTTCCTTCCGGAGGTCCTCGCACCCCTCGGACTCGACCGCCGGGCGACGGCCGTCATCCGGCGCGCCCTCGCGCAGGCAGGCGTTCGCGTCCTCACCGGAGTGAGCGCCACGTCGCAACGGGAGAACGGAGAGTCGGTCGAGCTCACGCTCAGCGACGGAAGCAAGCTCGACGCCGACCGCGTCCTCGTCGCCGTGGGGCGTCGCCCGTCCTCAGCCGGCCTCGGGCTGGAAGCCGTTGGGATCGAGCCCGATCGACGCGGAGCCGTCCCCGTCAACGAGCGCGGCGAGACCTCCACAGCGGGGATCTACGCAATCGGCGACCTGGTCCCCGGTCCGATGCTGGCGCACAAGGCGTCGCGCGATGGGATCGTCGCGGCCCATGCGATGGCACGGGAAGATCACTCGCCGGTTCCCGCCGAGCTGATTCCCCAAGTCGTGTTCACCTCCCCCGAGGTCGCGTCGATCGGCCTGTCCGAGACCGCGGCCCGCACCGCCGGCCACGACGTTCTCGTGGGCCGGTTCGCGTATGCGGGTCTCGGCAAAGCCCTGGGGATGCGCGAGACGGAGGGGTTCTTCCAGGTGGTGGCCGCAAGCGCCGACCACCGCATCCTCGGCGCGACGATCGTCGGGGCCGAGGCGTCCGATCTCCTCGCCGAGGCCGCGCTCGCCGTCCGGAATGGGCTGACCCTCGAAGCCGTGGCCGAGACCGTGCACGCGCACCCGACCCTGCCGGAAGGCTTTCACGAGGCGTGCGAGAACGCCCTCGGCCGCGGCATCCATACGGCAAGACGCTAGCCGCGAGCCGAGTGGGGAACACGTGCCGCAGGCCATTTCGGCTCCGGGGTGCGCCCACCCGGCGTCGGACGGCATCTCGGGCAAAGGGAAGGGCCGCGCTCGGCGCGGCCCTTATCGCGAACGTACACTGAACAGCTACTCCGTCTTCGTCTGACGCTCGACCTTGGCGCTCGAGTGGACGTCGAGCGACTCGCTGTACTCGACGGCCTCGATGTGGCATCCCGACCCGATCTTGACTTTCTTGCCGCGCACGACGCCGACCGTCGCGTCTTCAAGTTCGACCTCGTCGCCCTCGACCAGCTTCGCCTTCAGCTCGACGAGTCCGCTGCCGGAGAACATGCGGACCAGGCCGTCGAACAAGATGCCGCGCTCGCGGAACCCGCCGCGCACGATCTCGATCTTCTCGCCGCCGATCTCGCCCGCGTAGCACTTGCCGCCGAGACGAACCTCAATCTTGTCGGCCGACAAGAGGCCGTCAACCGTGAACCCGCCGGACGCCTTGAAGATCTCGGCCTCGAGGTTCTTCGCGACGTGAATGTGTCCGCTCACCTTGACGTACTCGGATACGACGCTCCCCGCGACGCGGAACGTGCCCGAGCACTTCAACTCCTTGACCTTGACCTCGCCGCCGATGCGCGCCGCGCCGCTGACGGACATCTCCTCAGCCGTCACGGAGCCGGCGAACGAGGCGCCGCCCGAGACCGCGACCTCCCTCGCCTCGACGTTGCCCTCTACCTTCCCGGCGCCGGAGATGTGCAGCTCCTCGGCCTTGAGATTGCCGGACACCTTGCCGGCCCCGGAGATCGAGACGCGAGCGTAGTCACCGCCACTCAACTTCCCAGCGCCAGACAGGCTGGCCGACTTTCGCTCCTCGCTCATGCTTCCTCCTCTCTCTTACCTAGTGCCGCACCCCCGCGCGGCCCGCCGGGCTCCTGGGCCAGATCGAGCTTGATCCGTTCCAGCGTGTTCTTCAGGTCGACCGTCGCGACGCGCAGCACGTCCGCGTCGAACAGCGCGCTCGACGGCGCGATGGCGACGAGGCTGATCTCGGCTGTGATTCCGCCTGCGGACAGCTTCTTCCGCAACAGGTGCACGTGCAGGTCCGACTCGACCGCCCGCTCGAGGAAGGACTCGTTGAGGTTCTGCCGCAGAGTGGACTGAACGAGCGCCCGCTCTTCCGGGCGCGCTACGCTGCGCAGGCGACTCGCAACCGCGATGCACAACGCGTCGGCGAGCGACAGCGCCCGCGCGCCCGCGCCGCATTCCTGGGCCGCCGTTTCGTCGAACCACGGCGCTCTGCGGAGACGATCCATCGCCACGCGGACCTTGGCGTCCACCTGACGGGTGATCGCGTCCGCCAGGTCGTCGAGGGGGAGCGAGTCTTTCATCTCTTTGATCCGCTCGACCCGCTCGAGGATCTTGTCGCGCGGGAAGAACGTCTCCTGCCCGGTGAAGGTCGACTTTCGGACGAACCACGCCTCCGGGATGAGACCCTTTCTCTTCCAGCGATAGAGCTGGCCGTACGAAATGCCAGTCTGGCGAAGGACCTCTTTCTTCGCGATCAGGTTCTCTTCGTCCATGACGATCTCACCTCCGCTGTCTCTCGGGACCCGTCCTGTGCAGGGTGAATCCCGACTCGCACCGCGCGAGGAACGAAGGCATTGTAACAACACACTGTGACGTTTTCAAGGAGAGGACGTGTCGAAGCGCAGAGCCCGGCCGCGGTGTGGCGACCTCATCGCGCCTGCAAGGCGAACGGCCTTCGGCGCACCGAAGCGGAGGCCGCGGCGAAGCCAACCGCAGATCGGGCTTCCCCCTAACCGCCTATCGCCAGTCGAGCCCAGGACCAGCTCCGCTGGAACTCCCCAGCTGACTGCCAATCAGTCAGCCGGCGTCTAGCGCTCCAGCGCGCAGGCGAAGCCAACCGGAGATCGGGCTTCGCCCCTAGGCGCCTAGCGTAAGTCGAGCCCAGGACCAGCTCTGCTGGAACTCCCCAAGCGCAGGAGAGAAGGCGATCAGGCGAAGCCAGCCACGTTTCGGGCTTCGCCCCTAGGCAACTGAGCCTTCGGCTCAGTTGCCCGGGCACTGCGCCGCGACGGCCTTGTCGATTCCCTTCTTGCCGTACGCCTTCTGAAAGTGCGCGGCGAAGTCGCCGGCCAGCTTGGCCGCCCGCGCGTCGAACGCCGCCTTATCCTTCCAGGTGTCACGCGGCCGCAAGACGTCGCTCGGAACACCCGGGCACGCCTGCGGGATCTCGACGTGGAATGCGCGATCCTCGTTGTAGGCGACCCGATCGAGCTCGCCTTCGAGCGCGGCGCGGACCATGGCTCGCGTGAGCGCGATGTCCATGCGCTTTCCAACCCCGTACGGCCCGCCGCTCCACCCGGTGTTCACGAGGTAGACGCGCGTGCCGTGGCCGTCGAGCTTCTCGCCAAGCATGCGGGCGTAGACGTCCGGGTTGCGCGGCATGAACGGCTCGCCGAAGAAGCGCGAGAAGGTGGACTTCGGCTCGACGATCCCCGTCTCGGTTCCCGCGAGCTTGCTCGTGTAGCCCATGAGGAACCACAGCATGGCCTGTTCTTTCGAGAGGCGGGCGATCGGCGGCAGGACGCCGTTGGCGTCGGCCGTGAGGAAGAGAATGGTGGACGGATGTCCGGAAGTGGCCGACGACTTGATGTTGCCCAGATACGAGAGAGGGAACGACACGCGGGAGTTCGGAGTCAGCCGTTCGTCGTCGAGGTCGCAGATCCCATCGGGGTAGACCATCGCGTTCTCGAGGATCGCTCCGTGCCGGCGCCAGTCGTCTTGGTGGAACGTGGCGTGGTGGATCTCGGGCTCCTTGGCCGGGTTCAGGTTGATCAGCTTGGCGTAGCAGCCGTTCTCGAAGTTCCACACGCCCCGATCGCACCAGCCGTGCTCATCGTCGCCGAGCAGGGCGCGCGTCGGATCGGCGGACAGGGTCGTCTTCCCCGTCCCGGAAAGGCCCAAGAGAAGCGCCGAGTCGCCCCTCTTCCCTTCGTTCGCCGAGCAGTGAAGGGGCAGGACGCCGACGCCGGGCAAGAGGTAGTTCATGACCGAGAACATGAGCTTCTTCACCGAGCCGCAGTAGGCCGAGCCGTACACGATGCCGATCCGCCGGTCGAAGTCGATCGCGATCGCCATCGTGGTCGTCTTCTTCGTCGCGGGGTTCACGCGCAGACGGCCTTCGTACTTCGCCGGGTCGAGCTTGTCGTTCGGCAGGGCAAGGATTGTGAACGGACGGTCACGGAAGACGCTCTCCTGCACCCCCTCAGGGATAGTGCGGAACATGTTGTCGGTGAAGAGGGCCGTGAGCGCCCGGTCGGTGATCGTTCGCGTCACGAGCGCGTAGCGCAATTCCGCCCCGAGAGCGCGGTCCGTGACGTAGAGGCGTTTCTTGGCGCCGAGGACCGAGACGGCATCCTCGAACAGGATGTCGAACGTTTCCTCGCTGATCGGGAGGTTGTTCGGCGAGTCCCAGTCGATGTTCTGCTCGCTCGACGGTCGCCGGACGGACACCGTGTCCTGCGGGCTCCGCCCCGTGGACTCCGGCCGCGTCCAGGTCGCCAGCGCGCCGTTCGCGGTGAGTATCGCGTCGCGGTTCTTGATCGACTCCTCGATCATCTCCGTGCGGGATGGGTTCTTGGCCGTCGTGGACCGGTCGACCAACGCGCGAAGCTTCTCGTCGTGTCTCATGCGGATCGCCTTCGTTGTCGTTCTCCGGCGGGTTCCGCCGGGAAGAGGATGGTAGCCGAGGCACCGGAGCGTTCCCAGGGTGTCTCGCGCCCCTGCGGCTGGCTCCTGGACGTGTCGCGGTTGACAGAGACGCACGTGCCTGGTTCAATCCGCCAGAGAAGGGAGGCCGTGCATGGACACCCAGATCGTCCTGCTCTTGATTCCGCTCGCTGTGATCGAGCTTGCCCTCGCGATCGTCGCTGTGGTCGACGCAGCGCGGCGGAAGGTCCTGCGGTTCCTGCCGCGCTGGGGGTGGATTGCGGTCATCGTCTTCGTCGGGATCGTCGGTCCGGTCCTCTACCTGACGCTCGGCCGCGGAGAGGAGCGCGCCGAATCCGATGGCAGCGATTCGCACTAGCGGCCTCGTCAAGAGCTACGAGCGGGGGAAGATCCGCGCTCTCGCCGGGCTCGACCTCACGGTGCCCGAGGGCTCGGTGTTCGGCTTTCTCGGTCCGAACGGGGCGGGGAAGACGACGGCGATCAAGGTCCTGACGGGACTCATTGCGCCGACCTCAGGCGAGGCGTGGGTCGCCGGCGAACGAGTCGGCGACGTCTCGCCGCGCTGGCGATCCCAGATCGGCTATCTCAGCCAGGAGCCGCGCTTCTACCCGTGGATGACGGGCCGCGAGCTTCTCGTCTTCGCCGGCCGCCTGTTCGGCGCCGGCCGCGCCGCCGCGGGGCGGCGGGCCGACGAGTTGCTGGAGATGTCGGGCCTCGCGCGCGCGGCAGCGCGCCGCATCGGCGGTTTCTCGGGCGGGATGGTCCAGCGGCTCGGGATCGCCCAAGCCGTCGTGAGCTCGCCGCGGATCCTCTTGCTCGACGAGCCGTGCGCGTCGCTCGATCCTCTCGGCCGCCGCGATGTTCTGGAGTTCATCGCGCGACTGCGCGGACGGGCGACCGTGCTGATGTCGACGCACATCCTCGAGGACGTCGAACGCGTGTGCGACACCGTCGGCATCATCCACCAAGGGCGGATGGTGACGGCGGCCCCCACAGCCGAGCTGGGGCGGCGGTGCGCGCCGCCGATCGTCGCGCTCGAGTTCGAGACGGCGGACGCGGCGCAGGAGTTCGTCTCCGCCTGGCGCGACGCAGCGACCGAAGGGGCAGCGACGGTGGACGGCCCGCGCGTCGACGTGCGCGCAGCCGATCTTGGCACAGCGCGGGCTGCAGCGCTCGACTTGGTCGCTTCACGCCGGTTGCCGCTCACTCGACTCGAGACCCGCTCGGCATCGCTCGAAGACGTGTTCGTTCGGCTGGTCGGAGGCGAGCCATGAGCCGCACCGCATTCCCAGTCCTCCTTGCGAAAGAGCTGCGCGAGCAGGCGAGGAGCCGTCGTCTTCTCACACTCGCCCTCGTGTTCGTCTTTTTCGGCCTCGCGTCGCCGCTCCTCGCCAAGTTCACGCCCGAGATCGTGCGATCGATGAGCGCCGGACAGGGAGTGGAGATCCGCGTCCCCGACCCCACAGCCGCGGACGCGGTGGCTCAGTACATCAAGAACGTCTCGCAGATCGTGCTCTTCGTCCTCGTCTTCCTCACGATGGGCTCGGTGGTCGCGGAGAAAGAGCGCGGCACGGCG
>JAKLFO010000098.1 GCA_022711155.1 Candidatus Bipolaricaulota bacterium | reverse complement strand
GCGCCGCGGACGGCAGGCTGCAGGCTTACGACGCTGCGACAACGGAGATCGAGCCGCAGAACCCGTTCGCGTACGCCGACGTGAGGGCGAGCGACCATACGACGACGGGCTGGACGGCCGAGGCTTCCTTCTCCCATGAAGGCGAGGGGTTCTCGATCGCGGGCAGCGCCGAGCGAGTCCTGGCGGGCTTCCGCCCGATCGACGGCGCCGGCCGAACAGATGAGGGAGGGTGGAAGCTCGCCGTGGGCGCCGACTTGGGGACGCTCGGGACGCTGTCGTTCGATACGGGCTACACCGTGTCCGACATCGCGTCGGCCGACGAGGAGACATCGTCTCTGAACCGGGTCGTCCTGCGCGGGCTCTTCTCGCCCGCCATCACGCTCGCGGTGACCTACGATGCGGAGGACACATCCGCAGAGACGAGCGGGTTCGACAAGCACAACGCTTCGTACGATCTCGACCTGAGCCACCGCCTGTTCAACGACCTCGTCGCGCTGTCGATCGGCTGGAGTCAGGGGTTCCGATGGGACCTGGGGCGCACGCCGCGCCAGACGACCGCCCTATCGGCCGACATCGATTGGCAAGTCGTGCCGGAGGTCGACACGTCGCTCTCGCTGTCGCGCCCCGTGCGGCTGGTCGGTGACTCGGCCTCGGGGAGCGAGGCGTGGGTGTGGAAGACCGACGCATCGTTCGACCTCGCCGGAGTCGGGGTCTCCAGCACGTACACGCTGGATGCATCGCGCGCGCTGCCGACCGGCAAGGCGGAGGTCGCTCACGCGCTCGAGATGAGCGCGGCGACCCCGGCCCTCGACGCGGGAGGATGGTCTGTCTCGCCGACGCTCGATCTCACGGCCGGGCTCGAGAAGGGCGTTGGAGAGGCCGGGGGGCGACTCAGCGTTCGAACGACGGGAAATGGGTTCTCGATGAGGACAACCGGATCGCTTGACGTCACGGGGCTCGGCGGCGCGACGCGGCGATGGACGGAGAAGTTGACGTCTTCGATCAGCTATTCGGCGATCCCCGACCTGCGCCCGACGGCCAACTACTCAGGGTCGCGCGTGGTGACGCAGGTCAAGGGGCAGGGGGAGAAGGTCACGTGGTCGCACAGCGCGACGGGCAGGGTGTCCTGGGCTGCGGGCGGGACCACGGAGGAGTTCGAACTGGTGGGCCGCATCCAGAGCTCGGGCTCGGCGAACGTGTCCGTGGAGAACGCCGTGTCGATCGATATCTTGCCGACTCTGAGCGGCTGGGTGCCCGCGCTGGCCGAGGTGCAGACGGCCGGGGGGACGGTCCGCTTGCGAACGGAAGTGGGCGCGGACTGGCGGCGCGACGAAGATCGGGACGACATGAGCTGGCGCGTCGGCGCGACGGCCGACATGAGGCTGTCCGAGACGTGGAGCATGGCGCTCGGCGTCACGTACCGTGGCGGCATCAAGACCTCCGCGGACGCGTTCCACGGGCTCGTCATCGAGATGACGGCGGCGATCGACTTCTAGTTGGCGGCTGTCCGGGCTCGGCTGGAGATCGCCCGATGTGAGAATCGGCCCTCGATCTGCCCGCAGGTGCGCGGCAACTGCCACTTCACCGAGGGTGCAGGCGGGGCTAGCCTCCGCCGATGGGTGGCAGGAAGGCCACTGCGTCGCCGTTTGAGAGGCGAGTCCCCTCTCCGTCGAGGAAGCGGGCGTTGCGCCCGTTGACGAGCGTGTTCAGGTAGCCGTCGGCAAGGCCGGAGCGCAGCGCCTTGGCGAGCACAGGCTCGCGGTCGTCCAGCTTCGCCAGGAGTGCGGCAAGGGTCGGCACGTCGGCGACCGGGAAGGTGAGCGGAGCCCGCTGCGCCAACTCGCGGAGCCCGCCAAAGACGCGGACTGTGACGCCGGCATCCGAAACGCGATCTTGATCCATGGCTCACGGTATACCGCGGCGCAGCTTCGGCCGCAAGCCGGCTCGGAGCGCTCCGGCCGGACGCGGCTCATGCGCCCTGATGCGCTGCGCCGCGCGGGCCGTGTGGCCGCTGCCTGACGCGGGCATACCACCGATGTGAGTGGTTGTGCTGCGCCGCGGGGGCCCGTGTGGCCACTGCCCTACGCGGGCATACCGCCGGTGTGAGTGGTTGCGCTGCGCCGCGGGGGCCCGTGTGGCCACTGCCCTACGCCGGCATACCGCCGGTGTGAGTGGTTGCGCTGCGCCGCGCGGGCCGTGTGGCCGCTGCCTGACGCGGCGCATATAATCGCGGTTCGAGCGGGTCTGAGGACAAAGGGGCATCCCATCGTGGAGAAGAAGCGAGTTCTCGTCTGCAGCGCGTGGCCGTACGCATCGGGCGTTCCGCACCTCGGAAACCTGGTGAGCTCGCTCTTGTCGGGCGACGTGTTCACGCGCTACTACCGTCTGCGCGGCAAAGACGTCATCTACGTGTCGGGGACCGACGCGCACGGGACGAAGATCGAGTTCGAAGCGCGCAAGCTGGGGATCACGCCGCTCGAGCTGGCGACGCAAACCCACGAGAAGATCTGCGACATCCTCAAAGCGTTCGGGATCGCCTTCGACAACTACACGACCACCGAGTGCGAGACGCACAAGCAGTTCGTCCACGACATCTACCTGGACATCGAGAAGAATGGCTACATCAAGACGCAGCTTGAGTCTCGCGCATACTGCAAGCGATGCCAGCGGTTCCTCGCCGACCGACTGATCAGCGGGACGTGCCCGAAGTGCCGGTCGCCCTACGCGCTCGGCGACCAGTGCGACGCGTGCGGCACCATGCTCGAGCCGGAGGAACTGATCCAACCCGTCTGCAGCTTCTGCGGCAAGAGCGAGATCGAGTTCCGCGAGACAAAGCACTGGTACCTCGACCTCCCGAAGCTCGCGCCGGCGCTGCTGGCGTACGTGACGTCGCGCGGCTTCCAGGGGAACGTCCGGCTCTTCACCCAGCAGATGATCGACGACGGCCTGAAGCCGCGAGCGATGACGCGCGACATCGACTGGGGCATTCCGGCGCCGTTCGAGGGCGCGACGGGGAAGGTCATCTACGTCTGGGGCGAGGCCGCCCTCGGCTACGTGTCGGCCACGATGGAGCACTTCGCCGGCGGTGACCGCTGGAAGGATTTCTGGTTCGGCGACGACGTGTTCCAGATTTACGCGATCGGGAAGGACAACATTCCGTTCCACTCGCTGATCTTCCCGGGGCAGCTGATGGCATCCGGACGCGGCTACCACCTGCCGGATCAGATCCCGGCGACGGAGTACTTGAACTGGATCGGAGGCGACAGCTTCTCCAAAACTCGCGGCGTGGGCCTGTACTGCGACGACGCGCTTCGCGTGATGGACGGGGAGCTGTGGCGGTTCTACCTTCTCTACAACCGCCCGGAGAGCCGGGACGTCGACTTCTCGTGGGAGGAACTGGAGAAGGCCGTCAACGGCATCCTCATCTCCAACGTCGCGAACCTGATCAACCGCGTGGTCGCCTTCGTGCAGGCGCGCTCGGGCGGCGTCGTCCCGCGGTCGGCGCTCGACGGCGACGTCGAGGCGCGGATCGGCTCGGCCGTCGCGGCATACGAGAAGGCGGTTGACGAGGGCTTCCTCGGTCAGGCCTTGCGCGCTGCTTGTGATCTCGCCGTGTTCGGCAACGAGTATGTCCAGCGGAAGAAGGCGTGGGCGACGAACGACCCGGCGGCGATCCTCGGAGGGATCGAGATCGCGAAGGCGCTCGGCCTCTTGCTCTTTCCGTTTGTGCCGAGGTTCGCTGGCGATGTCCTGCGCGTCCTGGGGTTCGACGCGCCGCGATGGGATGACTTCTCGGTCTCGCTCGCGGGAAGAAAGCTGGGCGACGAGCGCATCCTTCTCCAGCGGATCGACGTGGAGGAGATCCGCGCCAAGATCGGCTCGCGCGGCCCGGGGACGGCCGCGGCGGCGAGCGCTCCGGCGAAGCCCGAGGCTTCGTACGCCGACTTCGAGAAACTCGACTTGCGGGTGGGCGTGGTGCGAGAGGTGGCTCCGATCGAAGGGGCGGAGAAGCTGTGGCGCCTCGCCGTCGATGTGGGCGAAGAGGTGCGCGCCTGCGTGGCCGGGCTGCGCACCGCGTACGAGGCGGACGCGCTCGTCGGCAAGTCCGTCGTGGTCTTGGTCAACCTGGCGCCGCGGACGATACGCGGCGTCCGCTCGGAGGTCATGATCCTTGCGGCGCAAGGGCCGAGAGCGGTCCTCGTCTCGCCCGAAGCGCCGGTCGAGCCGGGCAGCGTGGTGGGGTAGTGTTGCAGGGTTGAGACGCGACCGCTAGAATCTGCCGCTGATTGGGGTGAAAGATGTACGCAGTCATTGAGTCGTGCGGAAGACAGTACCGGGTGGAGCAGGGAATGGAGCTCGAGCACGAGCTTCTGCCGAACGTCGAGGTCGGCGCGAAGGTCGAGTTCGACAAGGTACTGCTCTGGGTGACGGATGAGGGAGTCCGAATCGGCACTCCCTACCTCCCCGGCGTCACGGTGAAGGGCGAAGTCAAGTCTACCGGGCGTGGGGACAAGATCATCGTCTACAAGTACAAGCCGAAGAAGGGCTATCGACGCAAGCAAGGCCACCGACAGGGCTTCATGATCACGACGATCACGTCGATCGGTGGGTAGGGAGAAGTGACGTTGGGCGAGATCCTCGTGCAGCGCGATGAGTCGAACCGCGTAGTTGGCGTGGTCGTTCGCGGCGTTCGTCCGGTGTCGACCTTGGGGACGGCGCTGTCCGTCCTCGTCGAGGCCGCGGCGACGAGCCTTGCGGACTACCTCCACGTCGCGGTGGAAAGCTCCTTGGGGAGCGACATCACGCTGGCCGTAGACCGAGGAGACCCACACCTGGATCGAGAGCTTGACGCGATCCTCGAGACGCTCGTGGTCGGGTTCCGCGTGCTCGAGCGGGAGTACGCGAAGAACGTGAGCGTCCACGAGGAGACCCTCGGGGTCGAGGTCCTCTGAAGGAGTCGAGATGGCGCATAAGACAAGTACGGGCTCAACGCAGAACGTGCATGACAGCCCGGGGCAACGGTTGGGCGTGAAGCGATTCGGCGGCGAGTGGGTGAACGCTGGCACGATCATCGTGCGGCAGCGGGGCACGAAGTACGCGCCTGGGAAGAACGTCGGCCTGGGGCGCGACTTCACGATCTTCGCCATGGTGCCGGGAACCGTGCACTTTGAGAATCGCGGCAAGACCATCGTAAACGTCGTTCCGGCGGAAGTCGGAGAGTAGGCGCCTGGGGTGGGAACCTACGTAGATGTTCGTTGATGAAGCCACCGTCCGCGTCCGCGGGGGACGCGGCGGGGGCGGCGTCATTCACTTCATGACCAGCCGCCACAATCCACGAGGCGGCCCCGACGGCGGCAACGGTGCGGCCGGCGGTTCGGTCCTCTTCGTCGCATCCGCCAGCATGTCGACCTTGTACTCCTTCCGGAACCGGCCGCTCTTTGACGCCGAAGACGGCGGAAGCGGCGGCGAGAACAACCGCGCCGGCGCCCGGGGCCGCGACAAGACAGTCCACGTGCCTGTCGGGACAATCGTGCACGACGACGCGACCGGCGAGATCCTCGCGGACCTCGCGCAGCCGGGCGACGAGGTCGTCGTGGCGCGAGGGGGCGAAGGGGGCCGTGGCAACTCCAGCTTCGCCAGCCCGGCACGGACCACGCCCCGGCTGTGCGAGCGCGGGTTGCCGGGCGAGTCGAAGACGCTCCGCCTCGAGTTGCGGCTGATCGCCGACGTCGGAATCATCGGGTACCCGAACGTCGGGAAGTCGAGCCTGATCTCGGCGGTGTCTGGGAAGCGCGCCAAGGTCGCCGACTACCCGTTCACGACCCTCGAGCCGAATCTGGGCGTCGTCGACATCGACGGGCGCCGCCAGTTCGTCGCGGTCGACGTGCCGGGGCTCATCGATGGCGCGCATGAAGGTCGTGGACTCGGCGACCGCTTCTTGCGGCACGTCGAGCGCACGCGCGTATTGATCCACCTCCTCGACCTGGCGACACTGGACGGCCGCGATCCGCTCGACGACTTGCGCCGAATCAACGGCGAGCTCAAGGCGTTCAACCCCGCTCTCGCCGATCGACCGCAGATCGTCGCGGGGAACAAGTGCGACCTCCTCGACGAGGCGAAGGTCGAGTCGCTGCGCAAGCGGTTTGCGACCCAGGGCGTTGACCTCTTCCCCATCTCCGTCGCCACCATGCAGGGCGTCCGCGACCTCATGGCTCGCGCCTACTACGCTCTGGAGGCGGAGAGGTCGAAGGACGTCATGGCGCCGACCACGACGCCGCGACGCATCTACCGCTACGAGGGAGAGGCTGGGTTCTCCGTGACGCGCGAGTCCGACGCGTTCGTGATCACCGGGCGTTCGGTCGAGACGGTCGCGAAGAAGCTCGTCTTGTCGACGCGAGACGCGCCCGAGTACCTCATGGATCGGCTGGAGAAAATGGGCGCGGGCGCGGTCACCCCGCTGCCGCCGGACGTGGGGCAGCCGACCGTCGACCCCGAGGCGGCCAAGGTGCTGATGGACGAGATGGTCCAGGAGGCCAAGGTGGACATGTTTTTCCATG
>JAKLFO010000097.1 GCA_022711155.1 Candidatus Bipolaricaulota bacterium | reverse complement strand
CGCCGAACTCGTGCCGCAAGAGACCTTCCGGCGCCGCGCCGAGGTCCGAGAGCGTGTAGAGGCCGAGCTGGTTGAGCCGCCGTTCGATGCGCGGGCCGATCCCGCACATCTCGCCGACCTGCGTCGTCGCGAGGAGGCGCGGGATCTCTTCGTCGCGCAGGAGGCCGATGCCGTTCGGCTTGTTTCGTTTGCCAACGAGCTTGGCGAACGTCTTTCCCGCCGCCGCGATGCCGAGCGTGGCCGTGATGCACGAACCGAGGGTCTCCCGGAACCGGCGCTGGATGTCGCGCGCCATCGCCTCCGGGCCGCCGTGCCGCGCCGCCTCTTGCGACACGTCCATGAACACCTCGTCGATCGAGTACACCTCGATCATGACCGTGTACTCCTTGAGGATCTCGAGGAAGCGCTTGGACGTCTCGACGTAGCGCTCGGGATGCCCGGCCACGAGGAGGAGGTTCGGGCAATGGCGCTGGGCCTCCCAAACAGGCATCGCGGTCTTTACGGGGTAGCGCTTCGCTTCGCGCGAGAAGGCGGTGACGATCGAACGCTCGGTCGGCTTCCCGGTGACGCCGATCGGCTTTCCTCGCAGGGACGGCTGCGCCTGCTGCTCGACGGAGGCGAAGTACGAGTCCATGTCGAGGTGTACGATGCATCGGCTCATGCTGCTCCTCAGGATTCCATCTCGACTTCCTCGAGCGTCCAGCGGCTGGCGCGCGTGTTCAGGCGGACGTGGAAGTGGTCGCCGGCTGCGGTGACCGAGTAGCAGAGGTAAACCGTCTCGCCCTCGCGCTCGCTGTGGACGAAGTTCGTCTCTTCGACCTCGTAGCGTCGCCCACCCCAGCGGAAGGCGCGAAGATCGGGATGAGACCCCTCACGCCGGTACACGACGAGCGCGTCGATCGTCTGGCCCACCTTGCGAAGCATGTCCGTTCACCGTGTTCATTGTAGCGAATGAATAAGCGCTGTCAATCACGCGACAATGGCATGAAAACGGTATTGCGCGCTCGGGGCTGCGGCGTCGAGCCTCTCCTCGCGGACGAGGCGAAGCTGGGCGAGGCGACGAACGCGGTTGTGGCAGGCGTTGGCCGGGATGCCGAGCCGGTCGGCCAATTCCTTCGTCGTCGCGTATCCCAGCTGGTTCAAGAGCTCGAGCGTCTCCACGAGGGGCGGCGCGAGGCGTCCCAAGACACGCCAGGCAGCGCGGCCTTTGCCGACGCGGCAGAGCATGGCGAGCTTGCGCTGCGCCAGCTTGTCGTCGAGATCCTCCACAAGATCCCGGGACGGGGAGTAGACGACGACGGTGCGATCGCCGTGGACGCCGGACGAGAGGAGCTGGCACACCTTGCCGATCGCCTCGTCGGCGAACGAGCCCGACAAGACGTCGAGGCCGTCGAGCGAGAGCGCGAGCTGGCCGTCGGGCGGAAGGCGGTCGAGCGCGTCGAGGAGGGCACGGCGCGCCGCCTCCCCTTCGAGGCGCGTCCCCAGGCGACGGCCGAACTGGGAGATCTCAAACGTCGTACGTTTCATCTCCTTCATTGAACCCCGAATCGGCGTCCGGGGCAACCGCCTCGTCGAGCCCGCCGCGGGCGGGATCGGGCGCGAGCGGCGCCGGCTCGCCGATCCCGAAGACCGAACGCGGGATCGAGAGGGCGATCTGGACTCCCGGAAACGGCGCGACGCCGACCACGTCGCCGCCCAAGTCGGATTGGTAGAGGAGTGCTGTTCCGGATCGGACGAGGACCGTGCCCTCCCACGAGCGGACGAGGCGGAAGATGCGTTCGAGCTCGTGCCCGCGGCCGGGGTCGCGGAAGCGGCTGACGCCGTCGAAGACGACGGCGCGCAGTGCGTCGGCGTCCGACAGCCGGTCGGCGGACCCGTCGCCGCGCAGCGCGAGGCTTCGGGCGAGCCCGATCCCTTTGTCGGCGACGGCGAGCTCAACGCGGTCGCCGTCGTCGTGCAAGGCGGCGAGGCCGTGCGGATCGACGTCTCCCGTGGCGTTCGCGTGCTGCGGGATGTTCTGGAAGAGCTCGAGCAGGATGCGAAGGAATCGTCGGCGCGGGGACTCGTCGAGCGGGAAGCGATCCGAGAGGCGCTCGTCGAACGCGCCGACGAGGCGCGACACGTCATCCTCGCGTCCGATCGCCGCAATGGGGTTGACGACGAGAGAACTCGGGCTGGTACTCGCGAGATCCTGTCTCGCGCCGGCCGGCCGGTCCGCCGATCGCGGAACGGACTCCGCCTTCACGTCGGCGAAGAACCCCATGGCGGTCATCCAGCTGCGAACGGCCGACGCGGGCCAGGCGACGCGGAGCGGGCGGCCTTCCTCTCGCGCCCGGCGCACGACGAGATCGAGGAGGAGAAGGGCGTGGACGTCGATCGACGTGACGCTGCGCAAGTCGATCGCTTGCGCGCCCGATGCCACCGCATCGAGGACCTCCTCCATCGTCTCGCTCGTCAAGCGCACGGCGCCTCCCTTGCCGGGAGTTTCCCTGCAACGCCGGTGTGCGGCAACCGCAGAACGCCGAAGGAGCAAGGCGAACCGCAGAGGGCGCAGAGAAGAGGGAGAGGAGTAACTCCGAGATGACGATTGGCAGACGAGGAGTGCCGCATGACCAGAGAGAACCGCAGAGAGAAGAGACGCGTGCGGTGGGCGGCGCTGCGACCGAGCCTTCCTCCGCGACGCTCCGCGTCCTCTGCGGTGGAGGCCGTTCTGCCGTGAAACGCCCAAGGAGCAAGGTGAACCGCAGAGGGCGCAGAGAAGAGGGAGAGGAACTGCTCCGAGGATGGCGAGCGGCAGACGAGGAGTGCCGCATGACCAGAGAGAACGGCAGAGAGAGGAGTGTGTGCGGAGGGCGGCGCGACGCGATCGAGCCTTCCTCTGCGACGCTTTGCGTCCTCTGCGGTGGAAGCACGGCCGGAGAATGCCAAAGGAACCCAGCGAACCGCAGAGGGCGCAGAGAAGAGGGAGAGGAATAGCTTCGAGGACGACGAGGGGCAACGTGGAGTGTCGAAGCGCAACACCAAGACGCAGAGAGAGGAGACGCGTGCGGCGGGCGGCGCTGCGCCCGATCCTTCCTCTGCGACGCTCCGCGTCCTCTGACGCTCTGCGTCCTCTGCGGTGGAAACACGGCCGGGGAATGCCGAAGGAACCCAGCGAACCGCAGAGGGCGCAGAGAGAAGGGAGAGGAACGGCTCTGAGGACGACGAGTGGCAGCGTGGAGTGTCGAAGCGCCACAGCAAGACACAGAGAGCCGAGGGGTGCGCGGCGGGCGCCGCTGCGGCCGTGCCTTCCTCTGCGACGCTCCGCGTCCTCTGACGCTCCGCGTCCTCTGCGGTAGAGGCCGTCCGGCTCTGTCCTCGCGTTCCCGGCTTCCGAGACCGCTACACGTCAAACTCGGCGACGACAGGCGCGTGGTCGGATGTCCCTTCGGCTCGCCGCGGCGCGAGATCGATCCACGCGGCGGTCGAACGGCGGGCGAGCGGGGCGGTGGCCCAGACGTGGTCGACGCGCCAACCCACGTTTCGCTCGACCGCGTCTTTCACGCGGTAGTCGAAGAACGAGTAGTGACCAGGGCTGGGGACATGCCGGCGAAAGACGTCCTCGAACCCCAGCTGGCGCATCGCGTCGAGCGCACGGCGGACGTCGGGGTGGAAGCAGACGTGCCCGAGGAGGCGCTTCGGATCGTGGACGTCGATCGGCTCCGGTGCCACATTGAGGTCGCCCATCCACAGGATGCGCGGGGCGTCCGCTCGCCCCGCGCCATGGCGCTCGGCGCCCGTGCGCCCGTGCGCCAAGCGCTCGAAGTAGGCGCGCAGCCGGGCGAGCCACTCGAGCTTGTACGCGAACATCGGATCGTCGGTCGCGCGACCCTGCGGGACGTACGTGTTCACGACGCGCAGGCCGCGGACTGTCGCGGCGGCGAGCCGCGCCTCGTCGGCCGGCCCGTCATCGTCCAGTCCGAACGCGACGCGCGTCGGCTTGACGGTCGAGAGGATGGCGACGCCGTTGTAGCTCTTCTCGCCGCGGAAGGCCGCGTGGTAGCCGGCGTCGCGGAACACGGCGACGGGGAAGTCCGGATCCTGGACCTTCGTCTCTTGGAGGCAGACGAGGTCGGGCCGCACGCGGTCGAGCCACGGGAGGAGGATGGGCAGGCGCGCGCGGACGGAGTTGACGTTGTAGGTCGCGACGCGCAGGGTCATCGGCTCTCCGCGTCGGGGAGAACGCCGCTTGCCGTCGCGACCTCGAGCCCCTCGCGACGCAGCCGATCGACGTAGGGGTTGATTCCCACGGAGTCGCTCGCGATGTGTCCGGTGACGACGAGCGACTTCGTCGCGCCGAACTCCTCGTGGAGGCGGCGCGCTTCGTCCGGCCGGCAGTGGATGTAGAGGACGGTGTCGACGCCGTGCGCGAAGTACGCCTTGGCGACGGGGTAGCCGCCGTTCGTGCCGGCGGCGTGCGCGACGACGACGCGTCCGACGCGGTGGCTCGCGCTGCCCACGGGAACCTCGATCTCCGTCGCGGCGGAACGGAACTCGCCGAATGTCTCGCGCAGGCGGCGCACGAGGTCGCCGACCGTCGCGTCCGGTAGGACCGCCGCCGCGCACGCGGCCATCCGTCGCCGACCGATCTCGTCGAGCGGCGTATGGATGTTGAGATAGGGCATGTCGAGGAGGCGCGCGATGGACGGGTCGTGGTCGTAGTTCGCCATCGAATCCAGGACGCGGCGCGCCGCGGCGGTCTCCTCGATCGTCGCGCGGGCGACCTCTTCGGGCACGCCCGCGGCGATCATCTGGTCGACGTGCCGATAGAGCACGCGGTGGAAGCCGAGCGTGCCTGCGCCGACGGGGTGATGGGTGACGACCGCGTCGAACCCGAGGTCCTTCGCCAGGACGAGCTCGGGAGCGCGCAGGTCGATGCCGACGAGGACGCGGCGTATCCCGCGGCCGTCGTGGTGCACGGCGCTGTCGCCGGGGATCTCGTCAAGCTCGGCCATCTCGAGCGCGAGGCGCATCAGGTCTTCGGTGGTCACGGGGCCTTCCTTGGGGTCTTGGCGCCGTTGCGCGGTAGGAGCGTGAACTCGCGCAGGAGCGATCCGCCGATGAACTCCCGCAGGATGGAGTTGCCGGGAACCGTCTCCAACCGGCACGGGTCGAACCAGCGCAGGAGAGCCAAGAGGCGCTCCGCCTCGAGACGCGCCTCGGGGTGGCGCACCTGGAGGAGGAGCGGCTCGACGAGCGGCTTCAAGACGGCCAGCTCGTACCCGAGGGCGGAGTTGAACATAACGTCGGCCTTCTCCTGGTACGGGAAGATGTTCTCCTTCTCCCCGCGCCGCACGTTCTCCCACAGGCACAAGGTCTCGGTCGCGTCGTAGCCGCGGAAGGTGGCGTCGCGCACGACGCGGCGGATGAGGCGCGTGTCGGTCGTCGAGACGCGGTTGTGGATGTCGAGATTGAGCTGGGTCAACGCCGATACGAAGATGCGGAAGACGCGCGACGAATCGACGGCCAGGTCGGGGTTGAGGCCGTGGATTCCTTCGACGAGGAGGATCTGGTCTTGCTCGAGACGGATCGTCGGCCCGGCCAGCCGTAGCCCGGTCGCAAAGTCGTAGCGCGGCAGCTCCACGGCTTCTCCAGCCATCAGCCGGGCAAGGTCGGCTCGAAACGCGGCCACGTCGAGCGCGGCGAGCGAGTCGTAGTCCGGGTGGTCGCCGAGGCGAAGGCGCAACTCGTCGCGTGGCAGGAAGTAGTCGTCCATCGCCAACGGATAGGGGTGGATGCCGTTGGCGAGCAGTTGCACGGCCAGCCGCTTGGAGAACGTCGTCTTCCCGGATGCCGACGGGCCGGCGATGAACACGAGTCGCATCCCGCTGTCGCGTCGTTGGGCGATCGTCGCGGCGAGCTCGGCGATGCGCTTCTCGTGGAGCGCCTCGAACACGAGGATGACCTGGTCGATGTGCCCGTCGCGGATCGCGTCGTTGAGCGACCCGACGTCGCGCATCCCGAGCAACGACAGCCACTTGCCGTACTCGTCGAAGATCTCCCGCAGGGCCGTGAACTTCTGCTGCGGCGATAGGCGCTGCGGCGTCTCGCGGCGTGGGAAGCGGAGGATGAATCCCTTTGGGAACGTCTCGAGCGAGAAGGTCTTGAGGACGCCCGCGGACGGGACCATGTAGCCGTAGAAGTAGTCGGTGATGCCGTTCAGGACGTAGACGTGGAGGTGATCGCCCTCGCGTTCGAGGAGCTGCCGGGCCTTCGACTCTTCGCCGCGCGACGCGAACAAGGCGCGCGCTTCGTCGGGCGAGACGCGGCGGCGGACGATCGGGTGGTCCTCGCGCACGAGCTGGAGCATGCGCGTCCGGAGTTGCGCCAACTCGTCCGGCGTGAACGGGTCGCGCCCCTCGACGCGACAGAAGTAGCCGCCGTGCGGCACGGAGTAGTCGATGTGCACGGGCACGCCGGGGAACACCTCGGCGGCGACGGCGACGAGGAGGAAGCACAGGCTGCGGCTGTAGATCCTCATCCCGTCGGAGTCGGAGAGGCGCACGGGCGACGCGGCGATGTCGCGGGACAACGGGTACGCGAGCTCGCGGAGCTCGCCGTCGACGACGGCAGCGACGGGCGGGTCCTCGTCTTGAGGAAACGCGGCGCGGAAGACGTCGGCGATCGGGTCGCCGAGCGGCGCGCGGAAGATGCGGCCGTCGGGGAGCGCGACCTGGACGTCGGCGCGTCCGGCGGTCTCTCGGATCTCGGTGGTCTCGGGCA
>JAKLFO010000096.1 GCA_022711155.1 Candidatus Bipolaricaulota bacterium | reverse complement strand
CGGCCTCGCGGCCGGCGTCGTCCTCCTCGTCCTCGGCGGGTTCCTCGCGCTCGCTCGCGATGCGGCCGAGCTCGCGTACCTCCTACCGCTCGTCGGCGCGCTCGGCGGGTTCCTCTGGGCAAACGCGCACCCGGCGAGTCTGATCATGGGCGACGTCGGCTCCTACGGCCTCGGCGGCGTTCTCGCCGCCGTCGCCTTGAGCCAGGGGACGGCCTTCCTGCTCCCCATCCTGGCCGGGGTCCCCGTTCTCGAGGTCGTCGCGGTCATCCTCCAGGTCGCGACCCTGCGCGTCTTCCATCGCCGGCTCCTCCGCATGAGCCCCCTGCACCACCACTTCGAAGCCTCGCCCGGCGCCGCCGAACGGGGCCACTTCCTCCCCGCGTGCCAGTGGCCGGAGACGAAGGTCGTCCTTCGGTTCTGGCTCGCGCAGGCGGCGTTCGTCGCGCTGGCGCTCCTCGCCGCGCGCGGCGGGTAAGGGCGGGACCTCCTTCCGGCTTCGTCTGGCACGGAGGTTCTTCCGCTTGCGAGAGGCCGGCTCGCCCCACACCGCGCCGGCGCTCCTGCCTGCTCTCATCTCGTGTTCCTTGCGGTTTGGACCTGGCCACTCTTCCGGATGGCTAGGGGAGTTCGCCCACTTGGCCGCTGCGAACTTCTGGGATCAAAGGTGGCTGGCCACGCGCGGCGTGGCTTGGGAGTTCGCCGGCATGGGCGTGGCGAACTCCAAAGGCCAAGGAACAGAGGACCCGGCACTCTGGTGGGCCCTCTGTTCCTTGGTACCGGAGGAGGGACTTGTAACCCAGGCCGCGCTACATGCGCGGGGCCGTCCGGCGGACGGCTAGGGGAGTCCGCACTGCGGGAGGCTGCGGACTCCTGGGATCAAAGGCGACTCCACGACACCAAAGAACAGAGGGCCCAGCTTCTGGATGGGCCCTCTATTCTTTGGTACCGGAGGAGGGACTTGCGAACCCGGCTGCACTGCGTGCAGCTGGGCAGTTCGCCCACTTGATCGCTGCGAACTCCTGGGATCAGAGGTGGCTGGCCACGCGCGGCGTGGCTTGGGAGTTCGCCGGTATGGGGCGTGGCGAACTCCAAAGGCCAAGGAACAGAGGACCCGGCACTCTGGCGGGCCCTCTATTCTTTGGTACCGGAGGAGGGACTTGAACCCACACGAGGTGTAACCCCCACAGGATCCTGAATCCTGCGCGTCTGCCAATTCCGCCACTCCGGCGTACGTCGGCCCGAAGTGTAGGGGCCTCGGCGAGGGCTGTCAAGCAAGGGGATAGCGAAGGGGCCTTCCTTTCAGCGCTCTCTCGCCCGCGCTGTTCCCGCCGCCTTCGCGGTCGGGTCGATGCGGCATCGCGAGACTGGACTTGGCTCCCTGTGTGATATCTGTTACACTCCGGACTCCTGACCCTGCGCATGAGGTGATCGGGGGACGGGTGAGAGGGGACACACGCATCGGGCTTCGTCGAGCCACGTGTCGGGAGGGGGTTTGGCATGGTTGAGCTGAACGAGTTCCGTATCTTCTCCGATCTCAAGGACAAGGAGTTGGAGAAGCTTCGCGAGTCCGTACGAGTGATTCACTACGGGCGAGGCGAGATCATCTTCCAGGAGGGCGCACCTGCCTTCGGCTTCTACCTTGTGTTCGACGGGATGGTCAAGCTCGTCAAGCGCAGCATGCGCGCGAAGAGCCAGATCCTCAAGATCGTCGGCCCTGGCGAGATCATCGGCGAGACGACGCTGTTCGATAAGGGGAGCCACAACGCCTACGCCAAGACGCTCGATCCGGTCACGGTCGGGTTCATCGAGCGCGGCGATTTCTTCTACTTCCTCGAGCGGCACCCGAAGACGATTTTCCGCCTCTACGAGCGCCTGTCCGAGGAGTTGAAGGCCTTCCAGAACAAGCTCGCCGAACGCTCCTACTCTTCGAGCAAGGAACGCCTGGCTCGCCTCATCCTCCATCTCGGCCGCAGCGGGGTCGAGCTGTCTCGCGCGGAGTTGGCCGAGATGGCCGGCGTCTCGTCGAAGACGGCCATCCGGACGCTCAGCGAGCTCGAGAGTCGCGGCATCATCGCGATCGAGAGCCGCAAGATCCGCATCCTGCGCGAGGAGTACCTGCAGAAGATCGTCGAGCCGTTCTCGTCGAACCTCAACCCGAGCCTCATCATCTAGCCGACCCGTTCGTCTAGAGGAAGAACGTCCGTCACCTAGGTGACGGATGTCCTTTCATGAGGTGGCCGCGGTTCATACGGTCAACGGTGGCGCGTGTCTCGAGCGGGCCCCGAGGGGTCAAGGAAGGTCCACCGGTGGCAAATGGGCTGAACCCGACGGAACGGGCAATCGTCGTCGTCATCACGTTCGTGATCGCGGTCGTGTTGAGCGTCACGTTGTCGCTCGACCCGATCGCCCTCCCTGCGTTGCCGCTTGTCGCCGGCACGTTCCTCGTGCCTCTCCTCGTCGGCGCGCGCGCGCTGCGGCTCCGCGCTGCGGTGTCCTACGCGCTGGCTCTCGCCGCGGTCGAGGTCGTCCTGCTGGTCGTGCTCGGGGAGAGGAGTCCGTGGCTCCTCGCCGCCGTCTGCGTGGGCAACGCGGCCGTCGGCACGGCCCTCGGCTCGTTCAACCAACGCAAGCAGACGCGCGCGGCACGTTGGCGGCGGGCGACGGCGTTGACGGAACGCCACGACAAGGAGACGTTCGAGCCGGCACTCAACATCTACCACTTCATCGACCGCGAGGGCGCGGTCTTGCGCCGCAACGAGGCGTCGCGAACGGCCATCGGGCACGTCGCGCGCCGCTCCCTCCAGATCGCCGAATACGTGCACCCCGAGGACACGGACCGGATGAAGGCCGAGCTGATTCGGCTGTTCGAGCGAGGCGAGGTCAGGGGAGTCAAGCTGCGCTTCATCTCCGAGGAGAGGAAGGCTTTCCCCGTGGAGCTTCGCTGCACGCGGATCACCGATCGGCTGGCCGTCCTCGAGGCGCGCGATCGCAGCCGCGAGGACGAGCTGGAACGAAAGATGATGGAGACGGAAGCGCGCTACCGCATCCTGATCGAGAAGGCCATCGACACGCTCGACTCGGGCATCGTCATCACCGACCAGCGCCAGGAGGTCGTGTGGGCCAACGCGACGGTCGGGACGTTCTTCGGGATCGACCGCGACCGCCTCATCGGCGTCGACGCGAAGCGCGCCCGCTCCCGCTACGTGGGCGCGTTCGAAGAGGCACAGCCGTTCTCCGACGCCGTGGAGCGAGCCGCCGAGTCGAACGAGCGCATCGAGTCGATGACCTGTCACGTGCGGCCGTCGCTCGGCCGCCACGAGCGCGTGCTCGAGTTCCGATCGATCCCCATCGAGACGGACGGCACGCGCGGAGGGCGCATTGATCACTTCATCGACGTGACCGAGCTCAAGCGGCTCGAGGCCGACCTCCGCGAGAATACGGAGGATCTCGAGAAGTCGAACGAGAAACTGGAGGAGTTCTCGCACGTGGTGTCGCACGACCTGAAGGAGCCCTTGCGGACGATTGAGACGTTCTCCGGCTTCCTGCTCGAGGACTATCACGACAAGCTCGACGAGGAGGGCGTGGACTACTTGAACACGCTGAAGCGCACGTCGGCCCGCATGCGCCAGCTGATCAACGATCTCCTGTCCCTCGCCAGCATCCACATGGACATGGCGTCGTTCGAGCGAATCAACACGCAGAAGGTGCTCGAGGAGGTCCAGGAGGACCTCGAAGTGCGGCTCCAGGGCGTGAACTTGCAGGTCGCCGAGGACCTGCCTCCCGTCAAGGGAAACAAGGTGCGGATTCACGAGTTGTTCAGCAACCTCATCGTGAACGCCATCAAGTACAACGACAAGGCTCTGCCGACGGTGCGCGTCGGATGGCAGAAGGAAGCGCGCAACAACGGAATGGTGACGTTCCTCGTCGAGGACAACGGGATCGGGATCGAGTCGCGCTACCAGGAGCGCATCTTCGCGATCTTCGAGAAGCTGAACCCTCGCGAGGACGTTGAAGGCACGGGGGCCGGGCTGGCGATCTGCAAGCGCATCGTGGAAGAGCACGGCGGCAAGATCTGGGTGAACTCGGAAGTTGGCAAAGGGAGCACGTTCCTCTTTACCATCCCGCAAGCGAGAGAGGTGGAATCCAATGCATAACCTCGAAAAGATGAAGGTGCTGGTGGTCGAGGACAACCCGAACGACGTCACGATCATCAAGCGCGCTATGCGCAAGAGCGACGCCAAGTGCGACTTGTACTTCGCACAGGACGGCGAGGAAGCGCTGAACATGCTGTACCGAAACGGCGAGTACCAGGACACGCCGCGTCCCGACTTGATCCTTCTCGACATCAACCTCCCGAAGATCAACGGGCTCGAGGTCCTGGCGAAGATCAAGGAAGACTCGCACCTTCGCCGCATCCCGGTCATCGTCCTCACGATCTCGGAGCGCGAAGAAGACATGGTCAAGGCGTACGACAGCGGCGCCGCGAGCTACATGACGAAGCCCGTCGATTCGAAGGACTTCGAGCGCCTCTTGCAGACCGTTCAGGATTACTGGCGAATCGCCCAGATCTCGCCCAAGTGAGGGCGTGACAGACCAGGACATCCGTCCGGCGCGGACGCCGCCTACGTGCGCGGCGTCCGCCGCAAGCGGCTCGCCGGAACGGCCCGCTTGCCGACTTCCCCTGGGAACCGCCCGCTACCCTCTCCTCGGCTTGTGACACAGAGTGCGTGTCGGGAAGAGATGAGAGCCGTGCCTCTGATCCAACTCCCCCACGGAACGAGAGCCCGTGGTGCCCGGCCGCACAGGGCGGCGAGAGACCGTCTCGTCGAAGCCCCCGGCAGTACGCGAAAGGATTCGGGGCTGCGACCAACGGTTCTTACCCCAGGGAAGGTGGACGCGGCAACAGGTCCACCTTCCCTTCCCCCCTTCTAGGGCTACCTCCACCGCACGCTGGGCCGACACCTGCTCCCCGCAATGCGGCAACTCCAATCTGCTATACAGTCTGACAGCTTTCGGGCCACGAGAGACTCCCTACGCCGCAGCCCAACGGCATTTCCTGCGCTGGCCCCGGAACGCGAGCCGTTTGTCAGACCCAGGCGGGCCGTATAGAATGGTTCCGAGCCGTTGGGTACCGGAATTCCGGTAGAGACAAGCAGATGCAAGGAGGTCGCGTTGAAAAGGCTGCTCGTAGTCGCCCTCGTCCTGATGCTGGGGGTGTCGGTAGCTGGTTTGGCGGCGGGGAAAGTGGCCGTCGTCCTCGACGTCGGCGGTCGAGGGGATCTGTCGTTCAACGACATGGGGTTCAAGGGCACGGATGAAGCGGCGAAGGACTTCGGCCTGGAAATGGTCGAGGTTCAGAACGCCACGGGCGCGGACTATCTGCCGAACCTGCGGAATCTGGCCCGCACCGGCGACTATGACCTGATCATCTGCGTCGGGTTCTTGCTGGGCGACGCGCTGGCCGCGGCGGCGGCGGAGTTCCCGAACCAGAAGTTCGCGATCATCGACGTCGGCTACATCACGGGACCGAACATCATGAACATCGTGTTCCGTGAGAACGAGGCGTCGGCCCTCATCGGCGCCCTCGCGGCGATGAGCGCGGCGCAGCACGGGTACTCGGCGGCCGGCATCGTGCTCGGCATCGAGATTCCGGTGCTGTGGCACTTCGAGGCCGGGTTCCGCTACGGCATGGACTGGGGTCTGAAGGCGTACGCCGCCCATGAAGGCTCGGCTCCGGCCGTGAACCTGCTCTACACCTACACGGGCACGTTCAGCGACATCGCGCTTGGCAAGGCCGCTTCGGAGGCCATGCTCGCGCAGGGCGCCGTCGGCATCTACAACGTCGCCGGACCGCTCGGCGTCGGCGACCTTGAGGCCGTCACCGAAGTTCATGCGAACGCCGGCACCACGTACGGCCCTCCGTACTACTACGGCGTGGACGCGAACCAGGACTGGATGGGCATGGGCCGCCACGGCATCGCGTCGGGCATGAAGCGCGTCGACCTCGCCTGCTACATGGCCGTCGAAGCCGTCGTGAACGGGACGTTCACGGCCGGCGTCACGAGCCTTGGGCTGAAGGAAGGCGGCGGCGCGATCAGCGATGCTGAGAGCCTGCTTGCCTTCATCGACTTCGGCGTCGGCGCTGGCGCGATGTCCGACGCCGACCGCGCAACGGTCATCGCGAACTGGACGATCAACCGCGCGACGGTCGAGGGTTGGATCTGGGACGCCGTGGATCAGCTTGAGGCTGGAATCCTCAGCGGCACGATCGTGGTCCCGACCGCCGACACCGGCGACGAGATCGCGGCGGTGCGAGCGCAGTACACGCTCGGCGCGCCCTAGATCGTGACCAAGCGCTAGTCTGTGGCGGGGAGAGAGGAACCTTGTTCCTCTCTCCCCTTCTCACGCGCAGAGGGAGGTCCCATGAACGAGAACGCAACTCGGAGGGAGCCAGGGGACTCCAAGGAGTACTTCCTTCGCGCCGAGGGCATCACGAAGGTCTACTCGGACGGAACCGTCGCGCTGCACGAGGCGACCCTCGAGATCCACCCGCGCGAGATCGTCGGCCTCCTCGGCGAGAACGGGGCGGGAAAGACAACGCTGACCAAGGTTCTGTCAGGCCTGCTCCCTCCGACGAGGGGGCGCGTGGTCTCGCCGCGCGGCTCTGTGCGATTCGTGAGTCCGCGCGAGGCGCTCGACTTCGGAATCGGCATGGTGCACCAGCACTTCAAGCTGGTGGACGTATTGACCGCCGCCGAGAACATCGTGCTGGGTCTGCCCGGCGGGATGGGCCTCAACATGAAGGCCGTTTACGAAAAGATCAACGCGCTCACCGCGCGGTACGGGT
>JAKLFO010000095.1 GCA_022711155.1 Candidatus Bipolaricaulota bacterium | reverse complement strand
GGCGATACGCGTCGGCCCTTTCTTCCCCACGCCTTCCACGAGGATGCGCATGACCGTCACGTCTTCGTCTCCCTCCCGCATCTGCCACATGGGAAAGAGAAGGCGTGTGGCGACATCGATCGGGCGCACGCTCGTCCCGTCGATGTCGACCGGAGTCTCGGAGAAGAACCCGGTCTCGCGCAGCATGCGCATCCGCTCGGCGTGGCCGGGATAGCGCATCGTCTTTTCGACCATGTCCGGCGCGCCGATCGTCTGGGTGAGCGTGCGCAGACCGTCGGTGATGAAGGCCTCGAGGGTGCCGAGATTTGGGAAGTCGATCGACTCCACTTCGGATAGGGCGGGACACACCTCTACCTTGCCGCCGCGGACGATCCGCGCCGGGCGCGTGTACTCCTCGATGACGTCGATGGGGGAGAACCCGGCTTGGTACTCGTACGGCCAGCGTCGAACGAGCGGCAGCCCGCCGACGTAGATGCGGACGCGGTGCACGCGCTGGAGCTCCGCGGCGGCGCGGCCGACGAGGAGGTTGCTCATCCCGGGGGCCACGCCGCAGTCGACGAAGGCCGTGACGTGGTGCTTCTTGGCCAACGCGTCGAGGGCGAAAGGATCCTCGGGGAAGAAGGCGATGTCGACAGCGTTCTTGCCGCATTCGAGGATCGTCTTGAGCGTCGGGAAACCGAGAAAGCCGGGAACGGCGCTCACGACGAGATCGGCCTTCGCGACGACCCGGCGCACGGCGTCGGGCTGCGACAGGTCGGCGCGCTCGCCCGGGACGCCGTGCTCGCTTCGGAGGGACTCCAGCGCGCGCGGGTCGCGGTCGGCGACGAGAATCTGGAACGCCGCCTCCTTGGCCAGATCGACCGCCATGGCGCGGCCCACGCGGCCGGCGCCGAGGATCACGATGTTCATCTCTTCTCCCTTCACGACGAGGAACGGCCCATTCTAGCGACTGCTCCGGCGCTTGCGCGGCGACTCGGCGGCTCCTTCGAGGGCGCGCCCCATCTCGGCTGCTTCCCCCGGAAGGCCGGCGGCGAGGAACGCCTGAACGGCGCCCTGCGCGTGCTCGCGGGCGATCTCCGGATGGCCGGCTTTTGTCTCGAGCAGCGCGAGATCGCGGAGCGCGACGGCCGATACGAGGACGTACCCGACTCGCGACCCGACAGAGACTGCCTCCTCTAGATTCCGTCGCGCGTCTGCCGTGCGGCCGAGCTTCACCTCGATGCGGCCGAGGGCGACGCAGCTCGCGGCGAGGCCGGCGGGATCGAGCCCGAGCTCGCGGCGGAGGTCGGCGCTCTTCTCGAGCTTGCGCGCAGCGTCCTCGAGGTCGCCCATCGCTTCGAGCAGGAAGCCCTCGCTGCACAGACTCATGGCGACGCCCCAGCCATCGCCAATGCGACGGCGGATCGCGCTACTGCGGCGCGCAAGCGCCAGGGCCTCGGGCAGCTCGATGTCGCTCGCGGTCAGCGCTTCGCACGCGGCGCCGGCCTCCCAAGCGTGTCCGTGCTCGTCGAAGTAGGCGAGCGCTTCTCTTTGCTGGGGGTATGAGTCCATGTCCAGCCTCCGCCGTTCGAACGCGGCGAGCGTCCAGGCGAAGGCGAGGTCGCGGTCGAGCGGGAGCCGGGCGCCGCGCTCGAGCGTCGACACGAACAGGTCCTTCGCGGCGGGCATGTCGACGAAGCCGGCGAACCACGCCTCGAGGACGGAGAAGTAGACGCCGCGCCGGACGGTCTCGGGCTTCTTGCCCTCGGCCGCGCCCGCCGCGAGCCGGAAGAGCTCGCGGCCAAGGAGGAAGCGCGAGGTCATGTCGCAGAACAAGAAGAGCCCCATGGCGGCGTGTCCGAGCTCAGGCAGCATCTTGCGCGCCGCCGCGTGAGCCCACGCGGCGGCGATGTTGGCCTCGTCGAGCGCCAGCGCAGCGATCGCCGCGCGCTGGTCGGCGCCCTTCAGGCGGCTCTCTTGGCTCGCGAGGAGCGCGAGGAAGTACTCGGCATGACGGTCCTGCAGCCGCTCGGCGTCCTCGGGGACGGCGTGCAGGCGCTCGCTCGCGTACTGGCGGACAACCTCCAGCATCTCGTATCGGCCGGCTTCCCGGCGCTCGAGCAGGGACTTCGCGACGAGCGCCGCGAGGGCGGGGACGGCCACTCCAGCGACGCGGAGCGCGCTCTCGGGCGTGAACCCGCCGCGGAAGATGGACAGGGCACGGAACGCGGCCCGCCCGTCCCGGTCGAGCAAGGCCCACGACCCCTCAAAGGCGGCGCGCAAGCTGCGATGGCGGCGAGGGAGGAGCTGCCGATCGGTCTTGAGGAAGTCGACGCTGCGTGCGATCTCGGCCTCGACCGCTCGGCAGTCGAGCGTGCGGATCCACGACGCAGCGAGCTCGATGGCGAGTGGGCTGCCCGCGAGGTGGCGCGAGATGGCCGCCACCGCGCGCATATCCCCGTCGGACGGCGCGAAGCGAGCGTCGGCGCGCCGCGCCGCCTGCAGGAACAGCTGCACGGCCGGGAATTGCGTGAGCCCTTCGGCAGCGTCCGAAGGCGGGCACTCGAGACCCTCGATCGGGTACACGGTCTCGTTGGGGACGCCCATCTCCTGCCGCGACGTGACGAGGAAGCGCGGGTCGCTCGTGGCGCGAACGAGCGCGTCGAGCCAGCGGGGGTCCCGCGCGAGGTGTTCGGCGTTGTCGAGGACGATCAAGAGGTCGCGGTCGGTGATGTGGCGAACCAACTCGCGGAGCGCGTGGTCCTCGCCGGACGCGGACGGCGGATCGCCTCGCGCCTCGGCCCTCTCTCCGAGGGCGCCCAGGATCGCGGCCGGCACGAGCGTCGGCGAGCCGACGTCGACGAGCGACACGAACACGGCTCCCTCCTCGAATTGCGTCGCCCGCTCGGCGACCTCGACCGCAAGGCGCGTCTTGCCGGCGCCGCCCGCGCCGGTCACGGTCACGAGCCGGCAATCGTCTCCCGAGAAGAGCGCGAGCACCTCTTCAAGGTTCTTGCTGCGGCCGACGACGGGGATGCGGTAGTTCGGAAGCTCCGCGCGCACGGGGGCCGGCGCCTTCTTGCGCGCCGGGAGGTTCGGCTCGTGAGGCGGGGTCCACGATTGGGAACGAATCTCCTCCGCGAGGCGGCGGGTCTCGTCGCTCGGCTCTAGGGACAGCTCAAGGTCGAGGACGCGCACGCACTCGTCGAAGGTGCGCAGCGCCCCGGCGCGATCCCCTCCGCGCGCCTGAAGACGCATGAGCCGGCAGTACGCGGGCTCGTGGAGCGGTCGCGCGCCGATCAGTCGCTGCGCGTAGTGAAGGGCCGACGCGCCGTCGCCTGCCTGGATGAGGTGCTCGCAGAGTCGCTCGAACGTCGAGGCGAGTTCCTGCGCGAGTGCGTCGGCCTCTGAGAACTGCCACTCCTCGAACGAGCGCGTGTCTTCGGCGACGAACCCCGACAGGAAGCCGTCGCGCGCCAGCTCGGCTGCCTCCCGGAGCGCGGCGACGCCTTCCTCGCACAGCTCGCTCGGGGCGTGGCGGTGATGCTGACACGTCTTGACCAGGCGGCGGAACTCTGCGACATCGACCCAGAGCGAGGCGTCCGGCTGTAGGCCGACCATGTGGCGCGAGGCGACGATCCACGGGTCGACGGGCGTCTGATGGAGCACCCAGAGCGCGTTGCGAAGGAAGGCGTAGCCCTTGGCTGACTCCTCCTCGGGCCAAAGAAGGGAGGCGAGGACGTCGCGGCTGTGATGCGTCTGGGTGACGCCCAAGTAGGCGAGCAGAGCCAAAGCCTTGCGCCGCGGAACGGCGACGGAAGCGCCGTCGCACTCCACGCGGGGATACCCGAACAGGTACACGCGAACCTTCGGCACTCCGACCTCTCTTCCTCGTCGTAGGGGAAGTATACAAAGTATGGGCGAAGAAACGGACGCGAGACGAAGCGATGCGAGGATGTGCGGGGCGAGCGAGACACGATGAACGACTGGCGTGGAGTCCTGAATGCGGTCTGCGCGGTGGACGGAGCATCCTGGTTTGGGGAGCCCGAGCCCGATGCGGAGGACCTGGTGGGCTTCCTCCTCGATCGGCAGGTGCGCTCCGGGCGAAACGCCGGCCTGTTCGAGCCCACGAACGCCGACTTCGAGGATCGACGCCTCGTCACCGGCGAGCGGCTGAAGACGAAGCTGGCGACGACGCAGATCGCGTCGCAGGAGGCGGCACGCACGCTCCACGTGCTGGGGGGCGGAAGTCCGACCGTCGCCGCGGCCGTGCGGCTCGCGGCAGCTCGGCTCGGCGGCACCTGCTACGGAGGCCCTCAGCACTGCACGGTCGGCGAATGCGCCGCGTCGTTCATCGGCTACCTGAGATTCCTCCAGGCCGTGGGCGGCTGCGCCGCGGCCCCCGAGGTTGCCTGGCGCCTCAGGACGCTGACCGGGCTCCGCGACGGGGCCGGGCGATGGAAGCGCTCGCCCTTCTACTACACACTCCTCGTATTGACGGAGGTCGGCCCCGCGGGGCGCGACGAGCTCGAGTACGCCCTCCCCGCGCTCGCGCGCAGCGTGGGCGCCGCCGAGCAGCCCTTCGCCGCCCGCCGAGCGCGGATCGCTCTGCGCGCGGCAGGTCCGTAGCTCCGGTCCAGTATCCATCTCGTCTCTCTCCGAGCGGACGCCGCGTCTTGACGCGGATAGCATGTGGGTTCGAAGGAGAGAGGAGAAGACGTGTTCGGACTCAAGGAGCGTCGCCGCGCCAGACTGAGAGAGCGCCCGTTCCCCGAAGAGTGGGTAGAGCTTCTCGATCGCTGCGTTCCGTTGTACCGCCGCCTCCCGCCGGAGGATCGGGCCGAGCTTCACGGGCACGTTCAGGTGTTCCTCGCCGAGAAGCGGTTCGAGGGGGGGGACGGCTTTGCGATCACCGACGAGGTGAGGCTGTCGATTGCCGCCCAGGCGTGCCTGCTTCTCCTCCATCGCGAGACGAACTACTTCCCGGTCCTGTCGTCGATCATCGTCTATCCGGCCGAGTTCGTGGCGCGGCTGCGCGACGAAGACGAGAACGGCGTGGTATGGGAAGAAGACGAGGAAAGGGCGGGCGAGTCGTGGTCGCTCGGGAGCCTCGTCCTGTCGTGGCGCGACATCCTCGAGGACCGAGAACACGCGGACGAGGACCTGAACATCGTGCTGCACGAGTTCGCGCACCAGCTCGACGCGGAGCGTGGGGAGATGAACGGCCAGCCACCGATCGCCGATTCCGAGCTGCGCGACGAGTGGTCGTCGGCCATGCTCGACGCGTACGAAAGCCTGGCCGACCAGGTCGACGCGGGAAGAAAGACTGCGCTCGACCCCTACGGAGCCGAGCACCCGTCGGAGTTCTTTGCCGTCGCGACCGAGACCTTCTTCCAGGCGCCGCGCCGCCTCCAGGCGGTCTATCCGAGGGCCTATCGGGTCTTGGCGCGATACTACAAACAAGACCCTCTCGCCTGGCTGGAAGGCGGGGCGCCGGAAGGGAGGAAGCGCCGTGGGAACTGATGAGCGCGTGACGGCGGCGGGCGACGTGTCGGGGGTGCGCATCCTCGAGACGGCGACGGATCTTGCGCGCCTCCAGCGGACGCCGGCGTCCCCCGGCTACGCCGAGGCGGTCGCTCTGATCGTCGATCGGCTGGATCGTGCGGGCGTCGCGGCCACCGTGCACGAGTACCCGGCCGACGGAGCGACGAAGACGTACGAGTGGACGGCGCCGCCGGCCTGGTCGGTCCGATCGGGAAGGCTTGTTCAGATGGGGCCGACCGAGCGCGTCCTCGCAGACTTCGCGGAGACCGCCCAGGCCGTCGTCGTGCACTCGCCCGGAGGGACGTTTGCGGGCGAGGTCGCACACGTCGGGTCGCCGGAGGCCGACGGGGCGTACGACGCGGTGGATCTCGCGGGAAAGGTCGCCCTCGTCTGCGCGCGCGCCGGCGAGGCCGTCCCCCGCGCCGCGGCGCGAGGCGCGGTCGCGGTGGTCGTCTACCCGGACAGCGAGCGGGCGGCCGCCTCCCACGATCTGGTGCAGTACCAAAGCATCTTCCCGCTTCGGGAAGCGATCGCCGGGTTGGTCCCGGCGTTCTCCGTGTCGCGCCGAACGGCGGATCGGCTCTTGCGTGCGATGGCCAAGGAGCCCATTTCTGTACGCGGCGAGATCGACGCCGAGTTCGGCGAGGGACGCTTGCAGGTCGTCGAGGCGACCGTGCCCGGCACGACGCCGGCTTCGGCAGGCGTCTTGCTGACCGCGCATCTGTGCCATCCGCGCGGCTCGGCGAACGACAACGCCTCGGGTGCGGCGGCGCTCGTCGAGATCGCGCGCGCCGCGGCTCGGGAGCCGCTGCGCCCAGGCGTGCGCCTCTTGTGGATGCCCGAGTTCTACGGTTCGCTGCCTTGGGCGGCCGCGCACGCCTCCGAACTGCGGGCGACTGAGTTTGCGCTCAACCTCGACATGATCGGCGCCTCGCCCCGAACGATCGGGGAGCCGCTGCGCGTCTTCCGTTCGGCCAACCACGCGCCGCACTACATCAACGCGTGCGTCGAGCGCGCCGCGGCGTTCGCCGCCGCTGCGGGCGCCGCGCCGCGCGGTACGACGCGGCCGCTCCACTGGTCGTTCGACCTCCCAACCGGGGGAAGCGACCACCTCGTGTTCGCGGCGGCCCCGCACCGGCGGCCGGCGCTCATGCTGGGCGGCGACGACCCGTACTGGCACACGGACTTCGACACGCCCGACAAGCTGGACGCGACGAGGCTCAAGCAGGCCGCCGTGCTCGGCGCCGGCATCATGGGCGGCGGCATCGCCTACCAGAGCGCCGTCAAGGGCACACCGATCATCATGAAGGACATCCGCTCCGAGGC
>JAKLFO010000094.1 GCA_022711155.1 Candidatus Bipolaricaulota bacterium | reverse complement strand
TCGGTGGTCTCAGGCATGGGCGCCATCCTTCTTGGCTCGGCGAGCCTCGGCTCGGGGAGCCTCGGCTCGGGGAGCCGCAGGCTAGATCGCCTTCCGGCTTTCGGCCAAGAGGGGAAAAGCCGTCTCCCGCAGCTTGCGGATCGTGTCGGCGAGCGCCTCGAGCACGCGTTCCGAGGTCGGGGGAACGTCGCGGGGGCCGTGAAGTTGCGACGCCGTCACGCCGTACGTCGCCGCCTGGGTCAGGAAGGCGGCCGGGATCTCATCCGGCAGCTTTTCGTCGAGCATCGCGGCCCATGCGATCGTCCAGGCGCGGACGACGTTCCCCACGTCGTACCCGCCGCCGCCGAGGGCCAGCCACGGGGTGCCGAGGGCGCGGAACCGCTCGACGGCGCGCTCGAACCCGTGGAGGCTCATGCGCAAGTTGGCCAGGAGATCGCCGATCAAGGCGTCGGTCCCGAGCTGCGTCACGAGCGCGTCGGGGCGGAACAGCTCGATCGCCGGGACGACGACTTCGTCGAGCGCCTGGTCGTAGGCGCGGTCTCCGGCTCCGGGCAGGAGGGGCACGTTGATCGCGAAGCCGCGCCCCCCGTCGACGCCGATCTCGTCTTCGAACCCCGTTCCCGGGAAGATCGTGTAGCCGGTCTGGTGGAGCGAGATCGTCAACACGTCCCTCGCGCCGTAGAAGGCGTGCTGGACGCCGTCGCCGTGGTGGGCGTCGATGTCCACGTAGACCACGCGCTTGCCGGCGCGGCGCAGGTGCTCGATGGCCAGGACGCAGTCATTCACGTGGCAGAAGCCCGACGCCCGCGTGGGCATGGCGTGGTGCAGGCCTCCCGCGGGACTGAACGCGCGCCCCGATCCCGTGAGGAGCGCGTCGGCTCCGTCGATCGACCCGCCGGCGACGAGCATGGCCCACTCGTACACGTCGGGGAACACGGGGTTGTCCGCCGTCCCGAGGCCGTGGGCGAACTGGTTGGGCACCCACATCCCCGTGCTCGCGAGGCGCAGCGCCTCGAAGTAGCCCTTCGAGTGGAAGCCAAGGCCCTCCTCCTCGCGCGCCTCGCGGAGAGGGACGACCTGCACGTCCGGCCGGTCAACGAGCCCGTACTGAGAGCAGAGCTCCATGAGCAGGCCGAGACGGTAGACCTTGAACGGGTGGGCTTCTCCGAAGTCGAAGCGCAGCAAGAGGCGTGGATCGACGAGAGTCTTCTTCATCGGGTCTCCGGGGGCATGATACCCGCGGCCGCGGACCGGCGCTAGAAGCGCCAGACCTCGTAGATGTCTTCAGGAGACAGGTTCCAGGGGTCGCAGCCGAGCGGGATGGGCGACCCGCTGTCGGCGGTCTCGGCGACGGCGTAGAGCACGCCTCCCAGCGACAAGAGCTCGGTCTGGCACGAGAGGAGTGCCTTCCAGGCGGGCGTGACCGGCACCAAGGCGAGGATGTGGTCGGGCAGGCGGTCGGAGTCGGTGTCAACGAACGCGAGCGACGACGAGACGAGTCGTGCCCGGAGGAGGCTCACGAAGAGGATGGCCGAGTCTTCGCAGTCCCCCTCGCCCGCGACGAGTGTCTCGAGCGGATACCACGGCCACTCCTGCAGAACCGGATCGGCGCGGTAGCGGATGGCGCCCTGGGCGAACGCGAGGGCTTCGTCGACGAACTCCTCGACCGAGCCCGCCATCGCCCAGAGGACGCTCGCGTAGTCCTCGAGCGTCGGATCGTCGAGCGGGTCGGAGACGTAGTCGCCGTACGCGTAGCTCTCCGCTGCCGTGTTGCGGATGCGTCCCTTGTACATCTGGTACAGGTCCCACGGGATGAGGAGGGTCTCGGCGCGCGCCACGCCTGCCGACGTCCACGTGAAGGTCCGCGGCACGTAGCCCGCTGGGACGGCCTGAGCGGAGACCGTCTCCGTGGCGGTCGAGAAGCCGCCGCGGCCGTCGGAGACCTCGAGCGCTACGGTGTAGGTACCCTCAAAGAACGTGTGCTCGACGACCGAGCCGCGGGCCGTTCCCCCGTCCCCGAACGCCCAGGCGTAGGTTAGGCGGTCGCTGTCGGGGTCGCGCGACGCGCGCGCGTCGAACTGGATCTCAAGTGGCTCGTAGCCCGACGGGGGTAGCGCGACGAACGACGCGACGGGCGCGCGGTTCGCCGCGGGCCCGAGGCAGCCCGCGAGAGGCGCCGCCGCGGCGGCGAGAGCGAGGAGAAACGCAATCTGGAACTGCCGATAGACCCTCATCGGCGGCATTGTACGGTCGGCCCTCCTGGCTCGCCAGGCCGGGCGCGCGGCGCGCGGGACGATGGCGCGACGCGACTGCGCTATACTCGTCGGCAGCTCGTGTCCTCGCGAAGGAGGAAATGCAATGCGGCTCTGCGCAACCATCTCTCTCTTGACGGTCGTCCTCGTCTCGCTCGGCAGTCTGGCCGCCCCTCGTTCCGACTTCCTCTTCTTGGATGAAGTGCGGGTCGGGATGACCGGGATCGGCAATACGGTCGTTTCCGGAGACGCGATCAGCGAGTTCGCTGTCGACGTCGTCGGCATCATCGACGAGCCCGGGACGCTCTCGGACTTCATCGTCGTGCGCGTGAGCGGCGAGGCCATCGGCCGTTCGGGCGGCATCGCGCAGGGTATGAGCGGGAGCCCGATCTACGTGGGCGGCAAACTGATCGGTGCCTTGAGCCGCGCGGCGAGCTGGTCGAAGGAGTTGACGCCGATCGGACTCGTGACCCCGATCGAGCCGATGCTCGACGTGCTCGGTTGGGCGCAGACGGCGTCGGCGAGGCCGGACGACGGGGCCGTCCTCTCCGGAGTTGCGCTCGTCGATCGACCCTTCGCGCCGAGCGCCGCGGAAGTAGCCGCAGCGCCGAACACGATTTTCGCGTATCCCGTCTCGACGCCGCTCATCGCCACGGGGCTCAGCGGGCGATCACGGGCCATCCTGATGGACGGCGCGAACGCCGTCGCGAGGCCGGCGGAAACGCTCGGCTCGTTCCTTCCCCGCGGGTCGCTCGGCGAGGGATTGAGCGGCCTCTCGGCCCTGTCGCTCGACCTCCTGCCGCTCTCCGGCGGGGCGTCCGCCTCGAGCGGATCCGCCTCGGCGGCGACGCTCGTACCGGGCGGATCGCTCGGGATCGCGCTCGTGTCGGGCGACGTGGCAGTGGGCGCGCTGGGGACCGTGACGTACGTCGAGCAAGGCGCGGTCATAGGGTTCGGACACCCGTTCATCTCGAACGGCGCGTCCGACTTCCCGCTCACGACGGTGTCGATCCTCGAGACGATGAAGGCGTACGACGCGTCCTTCAAGCTCGGCACGCTCGGCGAGATGATCGGCGTGATCAACCAGGACCGCACGGCCGCCATCGGCGGCCGGGTCGGAGACCGGGCCGCGACGATCGACCTCCGGCTCGACATCGAGGATCTCGACCGCGGGACGAGCCGCACGGTGCGCGCCGACGTCGTGCGGGAGCCGCGGCTCGTGCCGAACCTCCTGCTCACGGCCGGATTCGAGGCGATCGACACGACCCTCGACCGCGTGGGGCCGGGGACGGTCGAGGTGACGTACCAGATCACGGGCAGCGGGATGCCGTTCTCGCTCGAGCGGAAGGACGTCTTCTTGAGCACGACGGACGTCGCCGTCTACCCGCCGTGGCAGCTCGCTGACATCGTCGCCTACCTCGAGTACAACGAGTTCGCCGACCCCAAGATCACGAGCGTCTCGGCGTCGATGCGGATCACGAGCGAGATCCGCGCGATCCGGATCGAGAACCTCGTGCTTGACAGCTTCGTCTACTCGCCCGGAGATACCGTGAAGTTCACGCTTGTCATGCAGACCTACCAGGGCGAACAGATCGTCCGCAGCGGCCAACTCACGATCCCCGACACGTTGCTGGCCGATGAGATCGTCGTCCGCGCGTACGGCGGGCCGCGCATGCTCGAAGGCGGAGAGTCGCCGCAGGTGTTCGAGGGACTGGCGGATGTGATCGACCTCATCGAGACGTTCGAGTCGTACGAGACGGTCACCGTCGAGTTGTTCGCCAACGACTGGTACGCCTCGGCCGGCGGGGACTCGCTGTACGGAGTCGCGAAGGCGTCGCACGAATACCCCGGATACGTCGTTTACGACGAGTGGGAGGTGCGGGCTCCCCTGCTGACCGGCTCGGGCGGCTAGCGGCAGGAGGGCGCAGCATGGTGCCGATGCGGGAAATCGCGCGCCTGGTCGGCGGAACGCTGGTCGGAGACGGAGCCCTCGCGCCGACCGGTTACGCGGCCGACTCCCGCCGCGCGGGTCCCGGCGACCTCTTCTTCGCCCTGCCTGGGGCTCAGACGGACGGCCAGCGGTTCCTCGCAGACGCATTCGCGCGTGGCGCGGTAGCGGCCGTAGTGTCCGACCGCACGCTCCGGCCGCCGGCCGGGCGCTGCCTCGTCTGTGTGGATGACGTGCAAGAGGCGCTGCAGGCGTTGGCCGTCGCGTGGCGAGCGAGGTTCCGCGTCCCGTTTGTCGCGATCACCGGGAGCAACGGCAAGACGACGACGAAGTCGCTCGTCGCGCACTTCGCCGGGGCGCGGTTTGCCGCCCACGTCGCGCAGGAGAACTTCAACACCGAGATCGGGCTTCCGCTCGCGCTCCTCGCCATGCCGGAAGGGGCCGAGCTGGGCGTGTTCGAGCTCGGGGCGGACCGCCCGGGGGACATCAGGATCCTGACGCGCATCCTGCGGCCGAGCGTGGGGATCGTGACCTCCGTCGGGCCGAGCCACCTCGAAACGTTCGGGACCGTGCGCGCGGTCGCCGAGGAGAAGTGGAACCTGGTTCGCGACCTTCCGGCGGACGCCCCGGCGTTCGTCAACGCAGACTCGCCCGAGTTGGCTCACCTCGCCGCCGCGGCCGGTCGCCCGCGCCTCGTCACCGCCGGGCTCGAAACGGGCGACGTCCGAGGGCGCGTCGTTTCCGCTGTGCCCCGCCTGGCGCTGGAGCTGGACGACCCGCCGCTCCGCCTCGCCACGGCGCTCGTCGGACGGCAGAACGCGACGAACCTCCTGCTTGCCGCGCTCTGCGCCCTCGAGCTCGGCGTCGGCCCGCGCGCGATCGAAGAGCGCGCCGCATCGTTCCGGCCCGTGGCGCGACGCATGGAGCCGCGCGCGGCGCGGTTCGGCGTCGTGCTCGACGACGTCTACAACGCGAACCTTGCCTCGATGTCCGCCGCGCTCCACGCGCTCGCGGAGTACGAGACAACGAGCCTGCGGGTCGCCGTGCTCGGAGACATGTTCGGGCTGGGGGACGCCGCGCCCGCCTTGCACGAGGAGCTTGCCCGCCTGGCCCTGTCCCTCTCGGTCGACCTCGTCTACCCGGTGGGGGAGAGGGCGGAGGCCGCCTTCGGCGCGACGGGCGACCGCCGTGTCCTCAGGATGGAGCGGGGCGAGATTGCCGCCGATGTCGTTGCGCGGCTCGCCGACGCGTCAGACGCCGTCGTCCTCGTGAAGGGCTCGCGCGGGGTGCGGCTCGAAACGATCGCCGACGAGATCTTGCGCCGGTCGCCCGCCGACGGAGCCTAGGAGTGCGGTGCCTGGCTACTCGAAAAGGGGTACGCGCGCGAACCGGTCGACGTCGACGAGTCCCTCATCGGTGAGGCGCAGATGGGGGATCACGGGCAGCGCGAGGAAGGACACGGCCGCGAACGGGTCGGCGAGCGGCGAGCCGAGGCTGCGCGCGGCGTCGCGCAGGGCCGCCTCGCGGGCGGCGACGCCGCGCGCGGACTCCTGCGAGAGAAGCCCGGCGAGCGGGAGCGGGAGCGATGCAAGAACCTCTCCGTCGGCCGCGACGGCCTGGCCGCCGCCAGACGCGAGGACGGCGCGCGCGGCGCACAGCATGTCCTCATCGGACGTTCCAACGACGACGAGCGGGTGGGCGTCGTGCGCCACCGTCGACGCGAGAGCGCCGCGGCGCAGCCCGAGGCCGCGGACGAAGCCGAGTCCGACGCCCTGCCGGGGCGTGCGGCAATCGAAGACGGCTGCCTTGGCCAGGTCGCGCTTGGGATCGGCCACCGCGGCGCCGTCGACGACGAGCGGCGTCACTCTGCCGGCGTCGGTGAGGATCTGCCCGGCGAGGATGCCAATGACGTGCGCCCGCTCCCCCGAACGAGGGGCCGGGATCCGAAGGTCGGAGGGCGCGAGGTCCCGCGCGCGCACGCACCCGCGCAGCATGCCGAGGTCGGCCTCGGGAAGCGTGACGACCAGTTCTCCTTCGGCCGCGACGAGCGCTCCGGCGGCGTAGACGGCGCGCGGGCGGAACGTCCGCAGGTCGGGGACGAGGGCGAGGTCGGCCTGGTACCCCGGCGCGATGGCGCCCACGTCGGACAGGCCGTACGCCTGGGCGGCGTGGATCGTCGCGGCAGCGACAACGAGGTCCGGCGCGGCGCCGGCCGCGACCGCGAGGCGGACGATGTCGTCCATGTGGCCGTCGCGGACCAGGCTCTCCGCGCTGCGGTCGTCGGTGCAGAAGTGGACGAACGGCACGCTGCGCTCCGTCAGAAGGGGCAAGAGCGCCCGCAGGTTCTGTGCCGCCGATCCCTCGCGGAGGAGGACGTGCATCCCGTAGGCGAGCTTCTCCTCGGCCTCCTCGAGCGTCGTCGACTCGTGGTCGGAACGGGGGCCGCTCGACGCGTAGCGCGCGAGCGCATCGCCGCGCTGTGCGATGCCGGCAGCTTCCACGAAATCGGCTCGATCACGGGCAACGGTTCGTACGACGACTCGGGCGCACTGACTGCGGTCACCCCCACCAACTTTCTCTTCGGGCGCGGCACTGTTGCAGGGCGACGAGTCGCCGTCGCGGGTGACGATTTCACCGTCCGTGGCGGCGCGTCCGACGCCTCGATCATCGAG
>JAKLFO010000093.1 GCA_022711155.1 Candidatus Bipolaricaulota bacterium | reverse complement strand
GAGCCGACGCCGAGGCCGAGGAAGATCGTGACGATGTTGGTAAGTTCGTTCTGGACGCCCTTCGACAACCGATCCACAACGCCGGACTCGCGCAGGACGTTGCCCAGCATGAAGATTCCGATAATCGGGATGGCGACCGGAAGGAGCAGGGCGCACAGCCCGGTCACGAGGAAGGGAAAGAGGATCCGTTCGAGCTTCGACACCTCGCGCAACTGCCGCATGACGACGGCGCGCTCCTTGCGCGTGGTCAGGGCGCGCATGATCGGCGGCTGGATGAGCGGAACCATCGCCATGTAGGAGTAGGCGGCCACCGCGATCGCCCCGAGGAAACGTGGCGACATGCGCGAGGCGAGGATGATCGCCGTCGGACCGTCGGCCCCGCCGATGATGCCGATGGCCGCGGCGTCCCGCAGTCCGAGTTCGAGGCCCGCGTACCGTCCGAGAGCCAGCGCACCGAGGAGCGTCGCGAAGATGCCTATCTGAGCCGCGGCTCCCAAGAGGAGCGTCCTCGGTTGCGCGAGCATCGGGCCGAAGTCCGACATGGCGCCGATGCTCAGGAAGATGAGGAGCGGGAACACGCCCGTCTGGATGCCCACGGCGTAGATCTGGCCGAGGATGCCGTCGGCGCCGCCAATGCCCGCGAGGGGGATGTTCACGAGGAGACCCGCGAACCCGATGGGCAGGAGAAGCGACGGCTCGTACTCCTTGTGGATGGCGAGCCAGATGAGGAGACCGCTCAGGACGATCATCACGAGCTGGCCCCACGTGAAGTTGGCGAAGCCTGTCGACTGGAGAATGCTCTGGAGCATGGAGAGGATGTCCATGGTCTTCACCGAACGCGGGCGAGGGTCTGCCCCGCCTTCACTTGACTGCCCACGGCCACGGCGATCTCTTCGATGACTCCGGAGACGGCGGCCTTCACCTCGATCTCCATCTTCATCGCCTCGAGGACGATCACCACGTCACCGACTCGCACCGACTTCCCCGCCGCGATCGGCGTGCGCAAGACGAGCCCCGGCAAGGGCGCCGTGATGGAGGCGCCTCCCTCGGGAGCCGTCGAACGCGCCGTTGGGCTCGCCTCGTCCTCCAAGACGGTGAACGCGTAGGGGACCCCGTTGACCGTCGCCTGACCCTCGTCCAGAGTGACCCGGTACTCGCGCTCTCCCAACTGAACCCGAAGCTCGCCCGACTCCGCGGCTGGCCTGCCAGCCGGCTCGCCGGTCGGAGCACCGGCGCGCGCGGCCGTCTTGCGGACCATCACGCGGGCCTGGCCTTTGAGGAACTCCACGCCCTTCTCTCCGCAGGTCGCGACGATGAAGACGTTCTCGTCCGTGACGGAAAGCTTCTCGCGCTCCAGCGTGGCGCGCGCTGCGGCGACTCCCTTCTCCGGATTCGCGTCGTTCAGCGCGAGCGGGCTCTCGGTCGTCGGCGGCAGGCCGAGCTGCTCCGACGCGAGCCGGACAACCTCCGGATCGGGCGCAACCGGCGTCCGCCCGAAGTACCCGAGGACCATCTTGCCGTACCCGTCGGCCACCTTGTTCCACGCGCCGAGGAAGACGTTGTTGTAGGCCTGCTGGAAGTAGAACTGCGACACGGGCGTGACCGACGTGCCGAAACCGCCGCGGCGCACGGTGTCACCCATCGCCGCGATCACCTCGGGCAGGCGATGGAGCGTGCCGTTGTCTCGCATCATCTGCGTGTTCGCCGTCAGCGCACCGCCCGGCATCGGCGAGAACGGGATGAGCGGCTCGACGGCCCGTGCCTCAGGAGGCACCTCGTAGTCCTGCATGCACTCTTTGAGCACTTCTTCGGCCTCGAGCACTTTGGCGATGTCGAAGCCGAGGTCCACGTCCCGGCCGCGCAACGCGTGCCACAGCGTCGCAATGTCCGGCTGACACGTGCCGCCCGACACGGGCGCCAGGGAGACATCGAGCGCGTCCGCGCCGGCGTCGAGGGCGGTGAGAGAGGCTGCCAGGCCGATGCCGGCGGTCTCGTGCGTGTGAAACCGAAGCTGGATCTTGGAGCCCAGGAGCTCGCGCGCCCGGCGGATCGTCTCGCCGACCACGAGCGGCGTTGCCGTTCCCGAGGCGTCCTTGAAGCACACCGAGTGGTAGGGGATATCGGCGTCGAGGATCTGGCGAAGGACGCCCACGTAGAACTCCGGCGTGTGGGCGCCGTCGCAGCCCGGCGGCAGCCCCATCATGGTGACGACCACCTCGTGGTGCAGGCCGGCCTCGGCGATGCATCGTCCGCTGTGCACCAGATTCTGCACGTCGTTCAGGGCGTCGAAGTTGCGGATCGTGCTGATCCCGTGCTTGGCGAAGAGCTGGGCGTGGAGGCGGATCACGTCGCTGGGCTGAGACTCAAGGCCGACGACGTTGATCCCGCGCGCGAGCGTCTGCAGGTTCGCATCCGGCCCGGCGGCCGCTCGGAACGCGTCCATCACGTCGAACGCGTTCTCGTTCGCGTAGAAGAACGCGGACTGGAATGACGCGCCCCCGCCCGCCTCGAAGTGGAGGATCCCTGCTCTGCGTGCCGCCTCGACCGCCGGGAGGTAGTCGCGCGACAGGACGCGGGAGCCGTACACGGACTGGAACCCGTCCCGAAACGCCGTCACCATCAGGTGGATCTTCTTCGTCATCGCCTTCCCTTGTCTCTACGCTCACGGGCGATCGCAATCACGGCCGCCACCTCGGCGAGGTCGTCGCCGCCGCGCGCCTGCCGCCGCGCGATGAAGCGCGTCACGCGGCCGAGCAGCACCACGAGGACGACGATCAGCGCAAGGAAGACAAACGTGAAGCACATGCCCACGATCGACACGGTCAACCCATCGCGCATACGTCACCTACCGAAACGAGATGCATGCACCCGCGGTCGTCGCGAACCTGGAGGCGAAGATCGTCCGCCAGACCGACGGCCGTTCCCAGGAGCGAGCCCTGGAACCCCACGACCTTGAGAGGATCGCCGATCCCGCCCATCTTTTCGAGAACCTCGCCTCGCAGCGCGTCGGCCTGCGTCGTCGCGAGCCGATCGAGGAAGCCCGCCGCGACGCCCTGCGCAACGGTTGCGACGTCGAACGACCGCCCCGTGCAGACCGCAAGTGACGTCGCCGGGCGGTCGACGGCCGCAAGTTCGGCGGTCGTCATGTTGACGTTCAGCCCCACGCCGACGATGGACGCCACCGGCCGCATGCCTTCGTACGTGGCCTGCGCGAGGATCCCGGCGACCTTCCGGCCGCCCACCAAGACGTCGTTCGGCCACTTGAGCGTCGGCGAGACACCTTCGCGTTCGATGGTGTCGCACACCGCAAGCGCCATCGTCAGCGTGAGTACCCCGGGAAGCGCCGCCATGGGCGCGGGAGGAAACTCCTTGACGACGCCGCTCATGTACACGTTGCCGCAGGAAGGCGAGTGCCAGCTTCGGCCCAGTCTCCCTCGGCCCGCCGTCTGCGATCGTGCGATCACGAACGTTCCGTGGGGGAGGTCGTGAAGGTGGCGCGCCGCGTGGGCGTTCGTGGAGTCCACTTCGTCAAGGGAGACCCACCGGAGAACAGAGCCTACGGCGCGGCGCGGGCGCGCCCCATCGACGCAACGAGAAAGCGAAGAACTCGCGGATCGGTCTGCTCTCCGAGTCGCGCGCTCGCCGTTCGTCACGGTCCTTCGCCCTCCCGTCGCCGAGAGTGTACCCGCCCTCGCGAGCTGCGCAATCATGAGTCTAGCACGCGTTTCCACGCGCACCGCGAAGGACCAGGGCATCGGTTGTCTCTTGATTTAGATCTTGTCTAATACTATACTCGCTCCATCATGGCGCCCGAGAAGCGGATGGCGAGGCTGAGAGAGGCTGGCGTGACGCCGACGATGCAGCGTCTTGCCATTCTTGAGTACTTGGAGAGCACCAAGACGCATCCGACCGCGGACGAGGTCTACGCTGCGGTACACAAGACGTGCCCGACCATCGCGCGCGCGACGGTGTACAACACGCTCGAGGCGCTGACGGCGTCGGGAACGATTCTGAAACTCGCGCTGGATCCCGCCGCGGCGCGCTACGACGCAGATCTTGGACCGCACGTGCACTTCCGCTGCCGTCTGTGCGGACGGGTCTACGACTTGGCCATCGAGACGGCGCAGTGCCTCAGTGAGAAGGCCGAGGGGCACGAGATCGAGGCGGTGCGCACCTACGCGTTCGGCGTCTGCGCTTCGTGTCGAGATGGCGATCCTAAGGGGGGCGCACGGCAGAGAGGCGCGAAGAAGAGCTCTCCCAGGCCGTCCGCAAGCCCTCGCGCGAGGAGGCCGGCCCATGCCTGAGCTGCCTGAAGTCGAGACTTTCGTGCGCGGGCTCACTCCCGCAGTCGGGCGCTCCATCGTGTCGGCCGACGTGCGCGACGCAAAGCTCGCGGTCTCAGCGCGCGAGCTGCAGGGCGCGCGCATCCTCGCGGTGCGACGCCGCGGGAAGTACATCGGAGTGGAGTTCGCCGATGGGCGAGCGCTCGTGATCCACCTGCGGATGTCCGGCCGCCTGCGAATCGGATGTCGAGAGCCCGAGACCAAGTACGCGCGGCTGGTCCTTCGCCTCGGCGACGGAGTGGACGTCTACTTCGTCGACCCGCGCCGCCTGGGCACGGCGAGCGTCTGCGCGAGCGGGTTCGACGTCCCGGTGGGAATCGAGCCGCTCGACGCCGGGTTCACGTCGTCGGCGCTCGCGGAGCTGGCCGCGACGTCGCGCGCGCCGATCAAGCAGTTCTTGCTCGACCAGAGGAAGGTCGCAGGCATCGGCAACATCTACGCCGCCGAGTCGCTGTGGCGGGCGAAGATCGACCCGCGGCGCAAGGCGAACGGCCTGGCGCGCGACGAGGTCCGGCGCCTGCACCGAGCCATCGTCGGCGTCTTGCGCGAGGCGGTCGACGGACTGGGCACGACGCTCGGCTCGAGCGTGTCCGACTACCACCCGGCGTCAGCCGAGATGGGGTCATTCCAGAACGAGCTCGCCGTCTACGGGTGCGAGGGCGAACCGTGCGCGCGCTGCGGCGAGACGATTGAGAGAATCATTCAGGCCGGGCGGTCGACGTGCTTCTGCCCGGCGTGTCAGAGATAGAGGACGGGTAAGGAGGACGAGATGCAGTTCAAGGGATCGCAGACGGAGAAGAACCTGCTCAAGGCGTTCGCCGGCGAGTCGCAGGCGAGGAACCGCTACACGTACTTCGCCTCACAGGCCGGCAAGGACGGCTTCGTGCAGATCCAGGCCATCTTCCAGGAGACGGCCGACCAGGAGAAGGAGCACGCCAAGCGCTTCTTCAAGTTCCTGCAGGGCGGCGAGGTCGAGATCACGGCCGCCTTCCCGGCGGGCGTGATCGGGACCACGGCCGAGAACCTGCGCGCTTCGGCGGGCGGCGAGCACCACGAGTGGAGCGCCCTGTACCCCGAGTTCGCCAAGACGGCGCGCCAGGAAGGGTTCCAGGAGATCGCGGCCGTCTTCGACGCCATCTCGATCGCCGAGAAGCAGCACGAGAAGCGCTATCTCGGCCTCCTGAAGAACGTCGAGGCGGGCACCGTGTTCAAGAAGCCGGCGCCGACGGTGTGGCGCTGCCGCAACTGCGGCTACCTCCATACGGGAGCCGAGGCCCCGAGCCTCTGCCCGGCGTGCGCTCACCCACGCGATCACTTCGAACTCCTGGCTGAGAACTGGTAGGCCCCGAACTGCGGCAACCCCGCTCTGGAGGCGAGAACGATGATCAAGAAGCGAATGCAGGATGCGATGAACGACCAGATCCAGCACGAGCTGGGCTCGGCCTACTTGTACCTCGCGATGGCGGCGGACTTCCACGCCAAGGGGCTCGACGGCATGGCGCAGTGGATGGAGGTTCAGACGCAGGAAGAGACAGTCCACGCGATGCGCTTCTTCCGGCACGTCGACGAGAGGAACGGTCGCGTCGAGCTGAAGGTCCTCGCCGCGCCTCAGAAAGAGTGGGCGTCGCCGCTCGCCGCGTTCGAGGCAGCCTACGAGCACGAGCAGTTCATCACAGCCCGCATCGACGAGTTGGTGAAGGTCGCCCGCGAAGAGAACGACAACGCGGCGCTCATGATGCTGCAGTGGTTCGTGAACGAGCAGATCGAGGAGGAGGCGAACGTGACGAAGGTCATCGACCTCCTCAAGCTGGTCGGCGGGACGGGACAAGGCCTCTTGATGGCAGATCGCGAGCTGGGGACGCGGGTCTTCGTTCCGCCCCCGGCGGGAGCGGATGCGGCCGGGGCACCGGCGTAGGAGGAACGCGATGGCGTTTACGTTTGTCACCGAGGGGGCGGCGCTCAACCAGGCCCTGTTCCAGATCACGCACGGTCTCTACGTCGTCACGGCGAAACGCGGAGACAAGGTGAACGGGCAGGTTCTCGACGCGTTGATGCAGGTCACGAGCACGCCGCCACGGATCGCGCTCGGCATTGGGAAGAGGACGCTGACCCACGAGATGATCTTTGAAACGGGACGCCTTGTCGTGAGCGTGCTCGATCGGGGCGACCCGGCGTGCGCGGACGTCATTCGACGGTTCGGGTTCCAGTCGGGGCGCGACGCGGACAAGTTCGCGGGGTTCCCGCACGAGACGCTCGGACGCGGCATTCCCTATCTGCCGTCGGCTGTCGCCGTGTACGAGGCGACGACCGTGCCCGCCCTGACGCTCGACGTGGGGACGCACACGCTGTTCATCGCGACGATCGACCGGGCTGGAACGAGAGAAGGCGGCGATCCGCTGACGTACAACGAGTATCGCAAGTCCATGCGAAGGAAGGTGTAGAGATGAAGAAGTGGGTATGCACCGTGTGCGGCTACGTCTACGACCCCGCGGAGGGCGATCCGACCGCCGGCGTGCATCCGCCATATACCGCAAAAGAATTCGCCGAGTGGTACAAGTGCGATGGAGCGAAAATCTCCAAAGGCAAGTCTGCCGTCGAC
>JAKLFO010000092.1 GCA_022711155.1 Candidatus Bipolaricaulota bacterium | reverse complement strand
GGACGGGTGGTAACCCAAAGGGGGAATCGTGGACCAGAAGAAGCGAGTTATGGCTTTCGGGATTGCTGGTTTGCTCCTCGTGGCGGCCTTGGTCGGCGTCGGCCAACAGGTCGCTGCGCCGGCAAGCATGAGCCCGGCGAAGCCAAGCGCCGTAGACCAGCTGCTGAGCTTCGTCGAGACGATCTCCAACTACCTCGGCCAGGGCCTTCTCTACGTCCTCAACCTGATCACCGGGAATCGAGTCTCAGACGCTCTCGAGAAACCGCTCGGCTACCTTGCCCTGATCACCGTGATCCTCATCTTCTTTGGGATCTTCGAGTTCGCTCGCAAGGTCATCTGGGTCGGCGTCATCATCGGATGGGTTCTCCTCGTCGTGCGCATCATCCTCGACGCGCTGAAGATCTAGACCAACATGTCTACGCGGCGCGCGCTCGACGCGCGCCGCGTAGCCTGTCGCCCAGCACGCCCCACACACCCGCGAGAACGAGGGCCATCCCTCCGACGTCCGTGCCTCGCATCCGCTCCCCAAGTAGCAGCGCACCGAGCAGGACCGCGATCACCGGGTTCACATAGGCGTACGTCATCACGACGCTCGTCGGCAGGAGCCGCAGCACGCGCACGAACGACGTGAACGCCACGACCGACCCCGCGAGCACGAGGTAGGCGAGCGCCGCCCACGCGGCGACCGACGGAGCCCCCAAGCGCTCTCCCAGAGCGAGCGCGATGAGCGCGAAGCCCGCGGCTCCGAACAGGTGGAGGTACGCGGCCGCCGCGACGGAGCCGACACGGACGGGCCGGCGCGTCTGGATCACCGAGCCGCCGGCCCACGTGATCGGAGCGACGACGAGAGCGAGAATCGAGGCGGCGTCTGCCCGGCCGGCCTCGGCCAGCCCCGGCGCTACGAGCAGGACCAGCCCCCCGAATCCAACGGCCAGCGACGCGGCCAGACGAAGCGACGGTCGCCTGCGATCCAGAATCGACTCGATGACGGCCGTCCAGATCGGCAACGCGCCGACAAGCAGCGCCGCGTAGCCAGACGCCGTCCTCTGTTCGGCCCAGTTCACAAGTCCGTTGGCCAGAGGCAGCATGAGGACGCCGGCCAGAACGAGCGTGCAGGCGTCGCGTCGAGACAGACGGACCGTCTGGCGGCGGAGCGCCGCCCAGGCGAGCAAGAGACACCCGGCAAAGGTCATGCGCAGTGCCCCCAGGGCAAACGGCGAGAAGCCCCCCTCCGGGCGCACCGCGACGCGAATCGCGAGGTACGTGCTGCCCCAGACGACGTAGACGATGGAAAGATGGAGGATGCCGTAACGGCTTGGGCTTCCCAGCGTGCGATCCCTCTCTTCCGACACGGTTTCCACCCCCGCCCCGCGGCCGCTTGAGGGTAGCCGTTCCCTCGCCGGGCTGCAGTGCTCGGTTGGCCGGAGCGGCGCCCAGCGTGCTACACTGGAGGGGCCAAAGGGTGAGTCACGCGCAGGTTGGAAGGGAGCGAAGGACATGGCGGAAGTCACGCTGACCCACGTAACGAAGACGTTCGGCGAATTCACGGCAGTGAGCGATATCTCGATGGTCATCGAAGACGGGAAGTTCACCGTCCTCGTGGGGCCCTCGGGGTGCGGGAAGACGACGACCCTCCGTATGGTCGCCGGGTTGGAGGACGTCACAGAGGGCGAGATCCGGATCGGCGATCGCGTCGTGAACGATGTTCCGCCCAAGGACCGCGACATCGCCATGGTGTTCCAGAACTACGCCCTGTACCCGCACATGGACGTCTACAACAACATGGCGTTCGGGCTCAAGCTCCGCAAGTACCCGAAGGAAGAGATCAAGAAGCGGGTCACCGAGGCGGCGGCCATGCTCGGCATCGAGGCCAAGCTGAAGAGCAAGCCGCGCGAGCTCTCGGGCGGGCAGCGCCAGAGAGTCGCCGTGGGCCGCGCCATCGTCCGCAACCCGAAGGTCTTCCTGTTCGACGAGCCTCTGTCCAACCTCGACGCAAAACTCCGCGTCCAGATGCGGACGGAACTCGAGCAGCTGCACCACAAGCTGAAGACGACGACCGTGTACGTGACGCACGATCAGGTCGAGGCGATGACGCTTGGCGACCGCATCGCCGTCATGAAGGACGGAGTCATCCAGCAGTACGCGCCTCCCCAGGAGACCTATGACCACCCGACCAACCAGTTCGTCGCCGGCTTCATCGGTAGCCCGGCGATGAACTTCCTCCCCGCCACGGTGTCCCGCGCGGACGGCGCCGTCACGCTCTCGGGGGCGGGGTTCAGGATGGCGGTTCACGTCGATGCGCGCGTCCGCCTTCCCGAGCGCGTCGTGCTTGGCATCCGTCCGGAAGACCTCGACGGCCCGCAACCCACCGGCGAGAACGGCATCGCCGTCCGCGTCTTGGTGAAGGAGCAGCTCGGCCACTCGCTCCTCATCTACGGCGACGCGGGCGACGGCCAGCAGATCGTGGCGAGCCTCGACCCGCACCGGCAGGTCGACATCGACCAGGAGATCTTCCTGAAGGCCAACCTCAATACCCTTCACGTCTTCGACTCCGAGACGCAGGCGACCCTCATCTAGGAGGACGGGAAGGAGGAGGACATGGGCCGTCATCGCCGCTCCCTGGTGCTCTTGGCGGGTGACATAGGCGGGACGAAGACGACCCTCGCGCTCTACGACGCGGCGGACGTCCGGCGCCCTCGCATCGTGCGGACGTACGACAGCCGGACCGCACGCGACTTCGACGCACTGCTCGACAGCTTCCTCGCTGCTGGCAACCCGCCTGACCTCGCCTGTGTTGCGGCCGCGGGCCCGGTCGTCGCGGGCTCCGTCCAGGTGACCAACCTGCCCTGGACCGTGTCGGAGGAGCGGTTGGCGGAACGGACGGCGCTGGGCCGTGCGCGACTCCTCAACGATGTCGAGGCGCTCGGGTGGGCCGTGGCGGAGCTCCTTCCCGAAGAGCGCGTCAGCCTCCAGAAAGGGAGCGCGGATCCCGCCGGCCCGGTTGCCGTTCTGGCCTTGGGCACCGGTCTCGGCCAAGCCTACACGACGGCCCTGGGCACGACGCGCGCCGTGCACGCGTCGGAAGGCGGGCACGCCGACTTCGCGCCCGCGACCCCCCTCCAGGATCGGCTCCTGGAGGCCACGCGGCGCGACTTCCCCCACGTGAGCACCGAGCGGCTGTGCTCGGGCTCCGGACTGCCGCGCATTCATCGCTTCCTCGTCTCGGAGGGATGGGAAGAGGATCCGCTTGTGGCTCGCGACATCGCCGACGCCGCCGACCCGACGCCCGCGATCGTCTCCGCCGGCCTCTCTGGCCGGAGCCCGGCGTCCCGGGAGGCCGTCGCTCTCCTTTGCGACCTCCTCGCGGCAGAGGTTGGCAACCTCGCCCTGCGACTCCTGTCGTCCGGCGGCATCTTCCTCGGCGGTGGTCTGCCTCCCCGTCTGTTGCCGTTCCTTCGAGCGGACAGGTTCCGGCAGGCCTTCCTGGCCAAGGGACGCATGGCAGCGCTGCTCGACACGATGCCGTTCCACGTGGTTCTACCGTCCGAGTCCGTGCTATGGGGCGCCACGCTCCGAGGATGGGAGGAGAGCGATGCGGCCTAGGCCCGAACCGTCGCCCCCTGGCGGCAACCCCGGCGTGCGCGCGCGCCCCGAGCCCCACGGATTGGCCCGGCGACTCGCCGAGCTCGGCTCCGCCGACGTCGTATCGCGCGTCTGGAAAGGCGACCACACCGTGTGGGGGCGCGGACCTGACGAGATCGCGAACCGCCTCGGGTGGCTGCGCGCCCCACAGACGATGCGACGTTCCGTCGGCTCTCTCATTGAGTTCGCCAAGGGCGTGCAGGACGACGGCTGCAACACCGTAGCCTTGCTCGGCATGGGAGGATCCAGCCTGGGTCCCGAGACGCTGGCGAGGGTCGCCGCACCGCAAGGCACCCCAAGATTCGTCGTCCTGGACTCGACACATCCCTCTTCCGTCGCCCGCACTCTGGACAGTCTCGACCTGCGCCACACCCTGTTCATCGTCTCAACAAAGTCCGGCACCACGGCGGAGACGCTCGCACTCTTTCACATCGCACACCAGCGCGCCTCGCTCGCCCTCGGCGGCCCGCGCGCCGGGGCGCGCTTCGTTGCGATCACCGATCCCGAGAGCCCGCTCGTCTCGCTCGCGCGAGACCACGGCTTTCGCCGCGTCTTCCTCAATGACCCGACCTTCGGAGGCCGCTACGCGGCCCTCTCGCTCGTCGGTCTCGTTCCCGCCGTTCTCCTCGGGCTCGACCCTGACCAGCTTCTCGACAGCGCGGCGGCGATGTCGTCGCGCTGCAGCCCGGAGACGCCCCTCGAGCGGAACCCTGCGGCGCTCCTCGCCGCGCTCCTCGCCGCGCATCGCGACGAGGGCCGCGACAAGGCGACGTTCGTCTTGCCTGAAGAAGTCCAGAGCTTCGGAGACTGGTGCGAGCAGCTGATCGCCGAGAGCACGGGAAAGGGCGGCACGGGCATCGTCCCGATCGTGGGCGAGCCTCTCGCCGCCCCGAGCGAGTACGGGGAAGACCGCGTCTTCCTCCTTTTCGGAAGCCAGGAGTCCCCGCAGCCGTCCGTGAAGTTCGATTCGCCCGCCGGAGACGCGCTCGGAGGGCAGTTCTACTTGTGGGAGATGGCGACGGCCCTCCTCGGCCACCTCCTCGGAGTCAACCCGTTCGACCAACCCGACGTCGAGGCCGCCAAGCACGCCACGAGGGACATCCTGGCCGCGCAGGAAGGCGGAGGCATGATCCGAGGGGCGGAGTGCTCGAGTCTCGCTTCCGACGCGCTCCGCGCGACGGTCGCGCTCGCGCGCCCCGGAGACTACATCGCCCTCTTGGCGTACCTCGACGCCACGCCGGACACGACGGCCGCCTTGCTCAGCCTCCGCCGCTCGCTGCGCGCCGCAACGCGCTGCGCGACGTCGCTCGGGTTCGGCCCGCGCTACCTCCACTCCACCGGGCAGTTGCACAAAGGGGACGCGGGGCGCGGCGTGTTCCTCGAGTTCGTCGATACGCCATCCGAAGACGTCGCGATCCCCCACAGCGCCACCGGCTCTCTCGGCCAGCTCGTTCGCGCCCAAGCGCTCGGGGACGTGCGCGCGCTCGCAGAGCGTGGCCGCCGCGTTCGCGCGTTCGACCTCGGCGAGGACCCGGCCGGCGCGCTTCGCAGCGCGGCAGGCGCGCTCTGACTCTGACCCCCAACGCCCGGCGGCTCGGGCTACCAGCGCGCCGTCCAGCCGATCGTGAACTCTGCCCGCGGATCCCCGAACTCGCCCGAGCGAAGTGCGACGTCGAGCCGCGCGCTGAAGTGCTCGGAGATCGCCACGTCCGCCTTGAGGAGCGTCATGCCCCAATCGAAGAGCTGCTGCGAGTCGTGGGCGAAATAGGTCGCCACGCTGAAACTCCCAGGAACCCCGCAGCATGACGACAGCTCGCCCGTGAGGACGAGGGACTCGAAGTAATCGACCTGGCCGGTTAGGGCCGCGTTCTTGGCCGCGTCCAGCGAGGTCGCGGACTTCAACGTGACGCCTTCGGAGACCTCACACTCAAGGACGAGCCCGTACAGAGACACTTCCTCGATCGTCGTGTCGGTTGCCCCTCCGACGACAAGCTCGCCCAGCACGTAGAGGCACGCACGCGACAAAGGCCTCCAGTCGAACGAGAGGGAGAGCGACTTCGTGTCAACCTCGAAGCCGAACGACGCGTCAAGCGTCGCCCCGCCGGGAAGCCAGCCGAACGACGGCAGCGGAATCCCGTAGGCCGCGAGAGTCAGGTCTTCGAACCCCGCGCACGTGAGCGACAGCGTGGCGCGGAACTGCGTCTCGCACCAGGACCACGTCACGTACGCGTCGTTTCGGGCGAAGTCGAACGTGCACTCCTCGTCGAGGTCCAGTCGCAGGCTGTCCGCGAACCCCAGCTCCCCCGCCGTCCCCCCGACCGCCACGACCTGGTACGACCCCGTCTGAGGGTAGGTCAGGTAGAGAGAGTGCGCGAGCGAGAGCCCGAAGAGCCGCAGCTGCTCGTTCGAGGTGAAGTAGTCGAACAGGGTCAGCACGGACTCCGCCTCCGGGTCGAACGCGAGCGTCGCGTCGATCGCGAGGTCGCCGAGCGAGAAGTCCCCTTCGAACCTAAGCGCGTCGAACACGACCTCGGGAGTCCCCGAGGGCGACTCGAGCCCGAACTCGGCGATCCCCTTCAGCGTGAGTCCACCGATCCGATAGACCTCGGTGATCCTCTGGGCGAACGCTGTGATCGCCGGCGTCTGGACGTCAAACGTGAACTCCGCGTCCCACGTTCCCGCCAGCACGCCCTCGTCTTCTCCCCCGACGATGTCGATGCGCACCGTCGCTAGCTGCGACGAGCCTCCCGCGGCATCAACCGCCACGAGCGTGATGGAGTCCGCGCCGACGTACCCGAGCGCCGGGACGTAGGTGATGTCGACCCAGGCCTCCCGCAGCGGTCCGTAGCCTACGTCGGCGAGCCCACGGAGAGCGCCGTGGAACGGTCCGTCGGCCAGGACGAACCGGATGGGGTGGTTCTCCGGCGACATCGGGTCGATGTCCTCATCGCTCGCCACAACGCGGAATGACTGAGGCGCATTCTCCACCACGGTGACGTAGACGTCTGCGACGACCGGCGCAGCTCCGCCCCACGCCGCGAGCCCGAAGGCTGAGAGGAGACCGCAGATCGCCCACACCGCCGCGCGCGCACGAAGCCGGCTCATTCGCCCTCCCCGACGCTAACGACCAGACTCACCAGGTCGCCGTTTCCGAGCGGCGCCTGGAAGCGGTACGCGCCCACAGCGAGCGGAGCGGTGTCGAGCGTCACGACGTACCGCGCAAGCCCCTCGTTCCACACCGCCCCGACGACTCCGACGACCGGCATCCCATCCGCAAGCGACACGAGCAGGACGGACTCCCAGAGGTTCTCGACAACGCCGGCGAAGGTGACCGGCATGACGAGGTAGATGGGCGAGCCCCTTTCGACCTCGAGCCCGGCGCCCGACCCGCTCCCGTCTTGGCACGCGACCACCGAGATATCGATGTTGCCCACGGTGCGCCCGCCGTACGGGTCG
>JAKLFO010000091.1 GCA_022711155.1 Candidatus Bipolaricaulota bacterium | reverse complement strand
GACCGGCACGCTTCTTCGAGGAAGCCGGCGTCGCGCTCTTCGACGGCCGCGACTTCCAGGGCGAAGGCTTTGTCCGGCTGAACTTCGCCTGCCCGCGCGCGACGCTGGTCGAGGGCCTCACCCGCATGCGCGACGCGCTCGCTCGCCGATAGCTGCTCGGCTCTGTGAGTGCGGGCGCGCCGCGGTTTGGCTACACTCCCGGCTCGGGAGACAAGAACATGCCAGCGCCCGTACTTGAGGTCCGATCGATCACCAAGCAGTTCGAGTCCGTACGCGCGGTAGGCGACGTCAGTTTCGAGGTGCAGCGGGGAGAGATCCTTGGGTACCTGGGGCCCAACGGCGCCGGGAAGACTACGTCGATCCGAATGATCCTCGGGATCTTTCAGCCCGATGCGGGCGAGATCTCGATTCACATCGGCGAGCACTCAGGCCGCCTGCTGAAGGAGCGCACGGGGTACCTGCCCGAGGAGCGCGGCCTGTACTCCGACGCCACCGTGCTCGACGCGCTCGTCTACTTCGCGGAACTGAAGGGGCTATCGCGCGCGGAGGCCCGGCCGCTCGTCCTCCAGTGGCTCGGCCGGTTCGACCTGCACGAGTGGGCGAACAAGAAGGTGGAGAGGCTGTCCAAGGGCATGCAGCAGAAAGTGCAGTTCATCGCCGCGGTGGCCCACAAACCGGACCTGCTCGTGCTCGACGAGCCGTTCTCCGGACTGGATCCCGTCCATCAGGACCTGCTGAAGGACGTCATCCGCGAGCTGCGCGACGGCGGTGCCGCGATCATGCTTTCGGCGCATCAGATGAACCAGGTGGAGGAGCTGTGCGATCGCATCTTCCTCATCGACCGCGGGCGCCGCGTCCTCTACGGCACGCTGGACGAGATCAAGGCGCAGGATGGCGAGCACGTGGTTCGCCTCCGCTTTGACGGGTCGGCGGAGTCGTTGTCCGCTCTCCCCGGCGTCAAGGACCTCGCGATCGACGGGGACCGCGCATCGCTGCGCCTAGAACGCGGCGCCGGACCCGACGCGTTCGTCCGGTCTCTCCCCGCCACGCTCGCGATTCGCGAGATCACCGTCACTCGGCCGCCCCTGCACGACATCTTTGTGCGCACCGTCGGGAGGGAGAGCCATGAGGCTCGGTAGCGTCATCCGCTGGGAGTTTCTCCGCGCCGTGCGGAGCAAGCAGTACCTGTTCATGTCCGTCTTCATTCCCGTGATCGCGGCGGCCGCGATCATCGTCGCCAGCTCGCAGGATCGCTCGGCGGCGCAGAGCCTGAGCGGTCCGCCTCCCGCCTTCGTCGTCGCGCTCATCCTCGCGATGATCCTGTTCATGGGCGCCTTCCTGAACGGGGTGATGGCGCTCTACGGGGTCGTGAAGGAGAAGCAGAGCCGCGTCGTCGAACTCGTGCTGTCGAGCATCTCGGCGCGCCAGATGATGGCGGGCAAGGTCATCGGCCTCGGCATTGCCGGACTGATACAGGTCGCAGCCTGGGTGGCCGTGACGTACGCCGTGGCGAGCCGATTCACGACGATCTCCCTCGAGGCGCTGACGCTCGTCCACTGGGTCACGTACCCGCTCTACTTCGCGCTCGGGTACCTGCTGATCGCGTCGATCTACGCGGCTACCGGCGCGACGATGAAGGACGTGCAGTCCGGCGGAGTGGGCGGCCTCGTCGGCTTCGTTGCCTACGTCCCGATCATGTTCGCTGCGCTGATCATCGAGAATCCGAACCACGTCCTCGTGCGCATCGCAAGCTTCTTCCCTCCGTTCACGCCGTCCGTCATGCTCTTGCGGCTCGGCACCGCCCACGTGCCGGCTTGGGAGGTCGCGCTGAGTCTGGCCGCGCTCGGCGCGGGCGTGGTGGTCACGATGCGCATCGCGGCGCGGGTCTTCGAGCTGGGACTCCTGATGTACGGCAAGGCGCCGAGTACCCGTGAGTTGTGGAAGTGGGTCCGGGCGCGCCGCCCGCGCTAGGCTACTCGAGTTCGGGCTCGCGTAGACTCGACAGGCGCTCCAAGAAGCGGCGAGCGTCTTCCTCGCGAATCTGCCCCCGCGCGAAGGTGAGGTTCCGGCCGTCCGGAAGGTCGATGCGCAGCTGCCCGTCGGCGTACTCGGCTTCGATCTCGTCGAGACGGTGTTCGGCCGTGATGCCGACCCGTCCGTAGCGGCGGGCCGCGTCGGCCCACTTCGGCAGGTCGCGAGCGAGGCGCTCGGCCATCTTGCGTTTCAGGAATGCGGCGGGCCCGGCTCCTGGCGACTCGGCGGCGAGCTCGGCGCGCAACGTCTCGAGCGCCTTTTCCACCGGCTTGGCGAACTCAAGGACGAGGCGGCGGTCGTTCGTCAGGATGACGTCGAGGCTGTCGTCGGAGAGAGACAGGACGGCGGCTTCGTCGCGCCAGACTACCTCGTACACGCGGGATCGCCCCAGGCCCTTGATCTTCTTCTCTCCGAGGTCGCGGAACGTGTACCCCGCGTCTTGGGGCGCCCTCGAGCGGATCTCGGGCGACACGACGATCTGGCAGCCCTTCGCGAGGTCGGCGAGACGCTTCGCGAGGTTGACGGAGTGCCCGAAGAGGTCGTCGCCGGTCCGGAGCGCCGGGCCCCACGTGAGTCCGAACCCCGCGCAGAGGGCGTCGTCGGCGTGCTCCGCGTTGTACGCCGACAGGGCTCCCTGGACGTCGATCGCGCTGAGCACGGCGGACGCGGGATCTTCAAACGACATCATGGCGCCGTCCCCGTAGGTCTTGAGGAGCCGGCCCCCGTGCAGGTCGAGCTTCGACTGAATCAGGGAAGCGAACCGCTCCGCAACCCGCAGGGCTTCCTGGTCGCCATGCTCGGCCGTGTACGACGTGAACCCGCGCAGATCTCCGAATCCGATGGCCAGAGACTGTTCTTCCGCCACGCGCCCTCCCTTCGCATCGTGATCTTACTCCGTCGGTTCCCTGGGCAAGAAGGGGCGCGGCGCGGAGTCGGTCCGGCTTGCGCGCCGAAGCCGCCCCAACGCGGGAGAAAAGAAAACGGCCGGCTGCGGGATCCCCGGCAGCCGGCCGCCTGAAGGCTCAGTGGAGAATGAACAACGTTCCCTTCCCGGTGAAGCGATCCGTTCCTCTCGCGGCGGAGACAAGATAGACGTACGCTCCGCTCCCGGCCTCTCGGCCGTTCTCGAGCAGCCCGTCCCAGGTGAGGGACAGCGCATCTGCGACCTGCCCAGTCCACACGAGATGCCCGCGCAGGTCGTAGACGGATGCGGTGAGGCTGTCTGCGAGTCCCTGGCCGACGAAGCCGAAGGTGACGGCGCCCGCCGCCGGGTTGGGCGTGGTGTAGAAGCGATCCACGCGCAGCACGCCCGCCACCACGGGGATGGTGGCCGTGCTCGTGTCCGTCGGGTCGGTCGGATCGACGTAGGTTGCCGTGATCGTGTCGTTGGCCTGCGTCGCGAGGTCGAGCCCCGCCGTGATGAACGCTCCCTCACCCTCTCCTGAGAGGGCGGACAGGCTTACCTTCGAGCCTTGGACGGTCAGCGCTTCGGCCACGGTGCCCGCTCCCGCCAGCGTCAGATCGTCGACGCGGACGTACACGAGGTCTCCCTCGACGTACGCCGAGACGGGGTTGCCGGCTGCATCGACGAACTGCGTCGAGGAGCGCTTGACGCTCTCGGAGCCGCCAATCGAGACCTTGACCGAGATCCACGCGATGTCCGAGTGGTTCGACGGGTCCTGGTAGGCCGCGAGAATCGTGTCGCCGGGCAGGACGCCAAGCGAGGGGACGCACTCGTACGGACTGACGAGATCGACGCACGTCACGCTGATGAACTCCCCCGTGTCCGTGCCCGTTTCGAACAGGTCGATGGGCGCCCACCGCCCGCTGCGGGGGTTCAAGACGTAAACCTTCGCCCAACCGTAGTCGTCGGTCGCCGGCGTCTCGTCGAAGATGTTCGTGTCGCCGAGAAGCTGGTTCACGATGTGCGACGCGTCGCCCTGCTGGCCGCACTCCCAGTAGTTGAGGGCCATCGGCCCGAACGGGATGTGCTGGTGGCCGTCCCAGAACCCGGCGATGCGCTCGCGGCGCTGTCTGTCCTCGTTCTGGTCCGGGTCCACGACCTCGACGAAGACGCAATCGGAGTTCGCGTACCCGGCGACGACGTTCCCCTGGCGGTCGAGGAATCGCATGTTGGCCGCTCCCTCGCTCACCACCTGCGTGTCGCCGACCTCGAACACGGCGAACGAGACGTCGTTCGCGACCCGCGCCCGGAGAATGGCGGGCGGGAACGATGTCGTCGTGTCCTGGTCGCCCAGGCCGTCGATCGTGTCCGCGTCGTCCTGCGGATCCTCCGCATAGACGACGTCGTTGTAGCGTACGTAGATGGAGTCCTCGTTGAACGCCTCGAGGTCCCAGTTGTCAAGTTCCAACGAGTACCCGCCGTCCATGCCGGGATCCCCGACGCCGAGGGCTTCCCATACCGACACGAGCTGCATGCCGAAGCTGGAGAAGAACACGGGCGAGTTCGACGACAGCTCGTCGAGGATCAGCCACTCCGTATCGTCCACTTCGTGTGGGTCGCAGACCTGGACGACAACCTTCTCCGGGCAGCACGCTTCAACGTTGGCGTTGGCATCGACGACCTCGACGTAGACGGGATCGCGCCCGAGCCAGAAGACGTCCTGCGTCTGGCGAGCGTAGTCGGTAAAGCGAAGGACGCTGTGCTCCTTCTCTCCGATGTACGCCAACGCCAGCTTGAAGTCGTCCTGGTCGTTCGGATCGATGTAGTAGGCGACGAGCACGTCGCGCACGTTCAGGTCGTGGAAGCCGAGATCCTCGAGAATGCTGTTGAGGCGAAGCTCGAAGATGCCGCTCGACGCGCTCGTCTCCGTCGCGTAGAACATCACGCGCGTCACGCCGCTCTCCGAGTCGGTGTCGAACCAGACAGGCAAGTCGTCCTCTTCCCTAGGGTAGTGGACGTAGTACGTTCCATCGACGTTCGGCTGCCGACTTCCGTCGGCGCGGAGGTTGACGTCCGCGGTGGTCAGCCCGCTGTCGTACACGTTGCACCACAGGAGCGCCTGCTCGGCCGGAGTCCCCGCGAGGTCGACCACGCCGCCCCAGCGGTTGAGCGCCCAGAAGTCCGTCGCGCTCGTCGGCTCGGCGTCCCAGTTCCAGGATCCCGGATTGACGAGGACGAACACGGGCACCATCTCCACCTTGCTGTCGTGCAGGTTCTCGTCGGGGTCGGTGATCGTGATCGTTGCCGCCTCGTTTCCGTCCGGATAGATCTCCCTGCTCCAGACGATGGCGGCCTCCGTGTCGATGATCTTGGCGAGCGTCAGCGCGACGTCCCCGGGATCGTTCTGGTCGACGTAGAGGCCGACGATCGTGTCCATGTTCTCGAACCGTCCGAGCATGTAGTCGTCCGCACCGGCGCCGGCATCTCCATGGGGGAGATAGGCCACGCCGCCCGGGACGAACTGGTCCGCAACGCGCGCGTCCATGAACTGCGGCACGGCAGGAGCCGCGGCGGGCGGCATCGGGGCCGGCTGCGCGCTGACCCAGACGCGGTCGTCGCCCTCGTCGCCGGCGTCCGTGTTGTCCGCGTAGAGGTACCCGCCCCAGATGAAGTCCGTCGGCTCCACCCAGCCGCCGGCTCGCGTGCTGTATGGGCTGACAATGTGCGCCTGCTCCCGCCCGTCGCGGGAGAAGTCGACGCGCGTGCCGATCTGGAAAGGCCGATCGCTCACGAAAGTGCCCGTGCTGCGGCCCGTCTCTTCGAGGTAGTCGGCGCCCAACCAGCCGGCGCTCACGCCGGGCCAGTGCCCCTTGTGCGGCACGTAATCGATGTCGCCGAACTCGGCTTCTCCGACTCCGTCGCCATTGACGTCCGCGCCGTTGCGGTCGATGTAGCTTTTCCACACGATGTGCGCGCCGGTCTTCGCGTCGATCACTTTGACCTCGGTCCAGACCTTGTCGCGCACGTCGCAGTCGATGTCCTCATCCGGGTCGTTGACGACGATCCAGATCTGATCGCCTTCCTGGATCTGCGTCACCCGTGTCTCGCCGTTCTTGTCGGCGGAGAAGTAGAGCTCCGCCTGGGTCCCGGCGGCCGCGACTGCCCACAGAGATGCGAGAAGAAGCGCGGCCACGGGGATGGCGCATCGTGCCCGTTTCATTCGATCCTTCCTTCCCTTGGTGTCCATGCGATGATCCTCCCGGTCTCTGCCTGCGGCCCCGCGCCGAGAGCGCGGATCCATGCGCCGGCCGTCAGAGCCAGCCAGATGACGATGGGCGCCGCCTCCCACAGGAGGCGGACGGCCCACTGGGCCGCCTCGTGCGGCCCGCCCGCGGTCAATCCCGCGGCGACGTACGAAAGCTCGACGGACGCGACGACGTACGCGACATGCACGAGGAACAAGACAGCGCTTCCGCAGACCGCCCGCAGCGCGCGCCGGCCGAGCCGGAGGCCCGGCGTGGCGGCGAACAGCGCGATGAGCGGGACGAGGGCGAAGAACGCGTAGCGATCGAAGAACATGAACGGAGCGACGCGACCCTCGCCGACCCGGCGGAAGATCCAGAGCTCGTCCTCCTGCATGGACAACACGGTGACGTCCTCGCGTTCGACCGAACGGAAGACCGGCTGAGCGACCGCGGAGACCGCGGCCGAGTACCGGGGCGCCGCCAGTTCCCAGGCGGCGGCGAGCACGGTCAGGGCGAGGGTGAACCAGAGTGCGAACCGGCCGACGAGGCGGAGGCGCGTCATGCGTTCCCCCTTCTCGGGCTGGCCCGACCGGCCCACAGGAGCCACAGCGACACGGCGGCCGCGATCACGAGCGACTGCCAGACAACCTGGTGCATCGAGTCGAAGGCGACCGGCCAGTGCAGGCCGATGTAGTAGAGCGACGCGAGTCGCACGACGTTGAGGGCGAACAGGCCGACGAGGCCGATCGCTGCGCCGACGAGACGCGCCTTCCACGACGCGGGGAAGGCGGCGACGGCGACGAGGAACAGGCCGGTCACGAAGAGGCCCGTGCACGAGGTGACCACCGAGATCCCGAACGAGCTCGAGAGGATGTCCGTGCCCTGGGCGACGGTGCGGTGGCCGAGCGCGTTGAGCACGACGCTCGTCGCGACGGCGAACGACCGGCGGATGGCCGAGGTCGCCGCGTCGCTGGAAGCGGTCGATTATGTGGTCCTTTTCGATGAAACGACGCCGATGAGCCTAATCGAATACCTGAGGCCGGATTGTCTGATCAAGGGAGGGGACTGGCGGGAGGA
>JAKLFO010000090.1 GCA_022711155.1 Candidatus Bipolaricaulota bacterium | reverse complement strand
CCGCTCGATGAATGTTCTGCCGCGGATCTCCTCGGGCAGATCGTCCCGTTTGAACGCGACGCCTTCGCGCTTCCAGTTGTACAGGTCGGTCGAACTGTAGCAGGACACGTCGGTCCGGCTGCGGACCGTGCGATCCTCGCCGTACCAGTAGGCGCCGGCTGGGGAGAGGCGGGCGCGCAACTCGTCGCTGAACGAGATCGCAGGGCGCAGCGCCTCGCACGACGAGCGCTCGACGAAGACCTTCACTCCGCCGATCGACAGTCGTGGAGCGGTTGCGGCATACGGCGAGTAGCCCGCGTACCACGCGCCGTGGACGTCGCCGCAGAGGCCGTTGTAGGCGAGGAAGAGTCGCGTCCGGATGCGGATTTCGCCTCGGTTGGCCGCCGCGACGTACCGCTCGACGTCGCCCGGCTCCACGACCATCTCAGCCGCCGTTGTGACGCCGTACGACAAGGCGAGGTCCTGCGCCTCGGCGATCGTCAGACCGGCGACCTCGCAGTCGCGTAGCAGGTGGGCGTGCGCGTCGATGAACCCCGGAAGGACCGTCTCTCCGGCGAGAGCGACGATCTCCGTCTCCGGCCCGGCGAGGGCGAGGATCTCCTCGTCCGTGCCGAGCGCCACGATGCGGTCGCCCGAGATCGCGATCGCTGAGAAGATGGCGAGGCGTTCGCTCATGGGCACGACGATGCCATCGCACATCACGAGGTTGACACCGGCTGCGGCCGAGGCCAGTGGGGGCGCTGCAGTAAAGCCAAGGCAGATCATGCTGCAGAACAGTCTGAGGAGCATGGGGCGAGCATAGCGTCGTAGAACGCATCATGCGATGGTGTTGTGCGCGGGGGCAGGTGCCCTCCCACGATGGCCCACAGCCTCGTCCTCGGTGATCTCCCCGAGCGCTCATGCAGCCCCACTGCGAGGAGGACGGCACGCGATGTCGAGGCGTCTTCTGCACAGTGCGTCGACGGCCCGGCGCTATGGGTGCTCGATCACCAAGCTGCGATACGCCGTTGGGGACAGGATGGCTGGCAGGGACCCCGCCGCGGTCCCGCTCCCGAAAGCTGTCAGCACCCGTGCGCATCTCCGTGCCGCGCGCACCACAGGGTGAGGCCGTCGTCTTTGCGTTGTGCGCTGCACGGACTGACATCCCTCACCCACGTGATGGCTCTGCGACTACGTTGTGCAGGGCTATGCTGGCTTGCAGCGTTTCGTCGAGAATCTGGAGAATGACGCCAAGGTCACGCATGATGGACGGGAGCGAGTCTCCCGACGCCACGGTAGCGTCAGCGCATGGCCAGTAGCCCACGAGGAGAACGGAGAGGGCATAGATGGACCGAAAAGCGGCCTCCTGCGCGGGTAGTTCAGCCCCCAGATCCAGACGGTTGGCCGCAGTGAGGGCCAGCTCCGCGAGGGGTGTGATGCGGCCCGCAGTCCACGTCGATAGCGTGTCAATGATGCCTTGAGCTATCCCGACGCCGAACCCCTCGCGGCAGACTCTTGGGTCATACTGGTCGGGGCACCTCGCGTCAAAGTGGGCTGCAAGCTCGTCCAGGTGTTCCTCTGCCATCGCGGTGTACGCGGCGACCGCCTGAGCGAGACGGTCAAGAGCGCCCCCCGTGCCCAGCACGTAGCCCGTCTGAGTCGAGGCTCTCGACGTGAGTGCGTCCATGCCGGAGGTCACTTGCGAGACGTCCCCGAGGATCTGGAGGATCCGATGGACATGGATCGCCCGATCCTCTGAAGGCGCGGAAACACCAATGTAGGACAGCAACCGGACCTCTCGCAACAGCTGCTCGACTTCCACTTGGGCATTGACGACCGCTTCGTACAGAGCCACGCGGTCCGCTGACGTTGACGCCATGGCGAACTCAGCTCGTGCGGGCCGCGCCGTCTCGCCAAAGGCTAGGCAACTGCAGGAGACGACCCCTGCCGCCACGAGTGTCAGCACCACCAGTCCACGGCTCCATGTGGCGCGTTGGTGTCTCATATCTGCCTCCTTGCGTTCTGCTCAGAAGCTGAGCCCTTGTCAGGTCTCGAGTCCACCTTCTCCGCATCAAAATCCCGCACTGCGTCTCTTCTGCTCCCTGTGGGATCGACTCGGTAGCCGAGACCGGGCACGTTCACGATGATGCTGTCCCCCGGGATCCCTACTTGGTCGAGCCGCCGGCGAGTCAGATACACACACTGTTTCACATCCTTCGAGTCCGCGTACATCGAGTCTGGCCAAGCCGCGGCTACGATCTCCCGATCGCTGAAGATCTGCCCTGGGGATGACATCAGGACGCTGACCAGGCGCGCCTGCTTCGGCGTGAGTCGGGCGGACAGCCCAGCAACGACAAGGCGGTTCTCATCCAAGTAGAGCGTGATGTCCCCAGCCGCCATGGTGCGGCCCCACGCGCACGCAGCTCGGTCGGTCGTGGGGGGCGGCCACGGTCGAGCGCCCTCGCGCCGAAGGCGCTTCCATCGCGCCGCGCAGATCAGCAAGCCGCCCCAGGCGATGCCTGCCAGCGCCGCTACCAGGGCACGGGTATTGGTGGCGGCCCAATTCAGTGACGACGCGTCAAGCCCGAGCCGGAGCCTCCCTGCGCCGTATGCGCCTCGCGAAGGCGCACCGGAGTACGGGGGAAGAGCCGCGTACGAGACCGTCACGTCGACGAGCGGTTGGCCGCCGATGGATCTTAGCTTGACTTGCGGTAGGGGTAGATCCATAGGCGCCGCGAGCAGGGGCTCGGCCTCCTTGAGGCTGGTTCTTTCCAGCAGTACCTCACTTCCAGCTACAACCTGTAGGTAGAGAAGTCCGACGGCCGCCGCATACTTCGCCAACGGCTCAAGATCCGGCAGTTGCCCGTGCTCGGCCTGTGTGGGCACTGTCGCGGCAAACGTGCGGGCGTAGTTCAGGGCACGACTGCGGAGGTCTTCAGCTCTGCCCACCAGAGTCATGTGGACGGCGAACCACGCGGCGCCCGAGATTCCGACCCCCGCGACAAGAGAGAGCGCGAGCACAGACAGCCCGCGCCGCAGGCGTTGCTTTGCCATGAGTGCAATCTACGAGCCGCTCGGGTAAGCGTCAAGCTTCGCGTACATCAAGCTGCGGTGATGTGGCGTTGACCGGTAGCCCGAAGCCCACGAACCGCGACGGTTCCTTCTGTTCGGCCCGCGTGCACCAGGGAGAGGGGTGAAGCCGTCAGGTCTGCCGTCTTCTGCCCAGCGGGCGGACGCCCTAGCTGCCGAAGATGCGGTCGACCAACGCGTCGTAGAGGTCGTAGTGCACGTTCTCGAGCAGCCCGAGGAAGTCCTCGAGCGTCGAGGGCAGGGTGTCGGGAGACGGGAGGAAGCCTCCGACCAGCATCGGCCAGTATCCGACCGCGGTCACGGCGCAGGCGTAGATGGTCGAGAACTCCCTGTCGGCTTGGACGCAGCTCCCGTTCACGTCGACGCGGCGAAGGGCCTCGAGCGCGACCAGGGCGAGCGTCTCCGTGCGCGAGGCGAGAGAAGAGAGGAACCGCGACTGTCCCTCCTTCATGACCGTTCCGACGGCCGCGCTGCATCCCTCCACACCGTGTTGCTCGATGCACTCCTGCGCGTACACGTCGACGAGGATGTCCGAGTACGACTCCCAGAACGCCAAGTACTCGTCGAACGCCGTCGTGAACGCCGTAATGCGCCCTCCGTCGCCGAGGAGGTAGCCCTCCCACGGGCTGTAGTTCGCTGCCGCCGACTCGGAGACCTCGCTGGGGCCGAGGAGCACGAGGGTGATTTCCTCGACTGCGTTCGTAAGGTAGCAGTCTTCCTCCCTGCTCCCACCGTAGAAGACGGTCATCCGGAGGGCCTCGAACGTCCGCGATAGGTCGCGAACTGCCGTCTTCACGCCGTTGTACCTCGCATGGAGTTCGGCGAGCGCCTCCTCGGTGACGCGACCTCCGTACCAGGAAGTCGAGCTGTCGGAATGTGTCGTGGGCTGCGCGACGGCCGGCGCGCAGGCGGCCCCGAGGGCGATGCACAGAGCCAGGAATGCCATCCGCTTCATGTCGCTTCCTCCTTCTCGCTGCGGGGAACGTGGCGGCCGCCTGGGTCACGCATCCATCGCCGCGAGGTCATTGCCGGTCACGGCCTCGGCGACGGCTTCGGGATCGACGCGGTATCCGACCCCGGGAACGTTCGAGACGACGCGACTTCCTTCCAAGCCGGCGCCACGCAGGCGGCGCCGCACGAGGTACACGCACTGCTTCACGTCGCGGAAGTCGGCGTAGAGGGAGCCGGGCCACGCTTGCTGGATGATCTCCTGGTCGCTGAACGTGCGGCCGGGCTCACTCATGAGGACCTTCACGAGATCGAGCTGCTTCCGCGTGAGGGAGATGGAGCGTCCGTCCACGACCCAGCGGGCCTCGTCGACGTACAGGGCGAGGCGGCCGCACTCCAGGACGCGTCCCTGCGCGCTCGCGGAGTCTGGGGCGCCTTGCTCCCCGCGCGCCGTCCGGGTCCTCCACGTAAGAGACCCGACGAGCCCTGCCAGGAAGGCCCAGATCAGCGCCGCGAGGCCGGCGGCTAAGGCTTTGGCGCCGCTGGCGAGCCACGCCAACGCCGACGCGTCGACGCCGAGGCGCAACGTGCCGATCGCGTGGGAACCGAACGACGAGGCGTCGTCATGGGGAAGTCGCGCCACATAGGTAACGACCACGTCGGCAAGAGGGGTGCCCAAGACCGTCCGGAGAGTCGCGCGCGACTCGCCCGCCTGTGGAGTCTCACGGAGAAGTTCCTCGGCGCCTGGGAGCCTTGAGACCTCGAGCAGCACGGCCTCCCCCGAGGCGACCTGGATGTACAGGAGGCCGGCGAACGCCGCATACCCCTCGAGCGCGTCCAGGTCCGGGGACTCCGAGCGCGCGACCCACGCGGGGAGCGAGCTTGCGATCGTCGTGGCGTACAGGAGCGAGCGGTCGCGGAACTGCTCGGCCCGACTCCTGAGTGAGGACGTGACGACGGACAGCGTCACGAGCGCGATGGCCGCCGCAAGGAGCGCGACGAGCGCCAGCGCGAGGACGAGTCGCGAGCTTCGGGAACCGGAGACCATACGAGCACTCTAGGCTCCTCTCTGCGGCATCGCAAGAGAGAAGGAAGTCAACGAGGTTTGACGCAGGCATGACCGCGGGTGGCGGCGACGCTCTCCAGCCGGTCAGGGACTTGGTTCCTTGGCATCTTCTCGCGCACGCGAAGCGATGAAGTCGTCTACCAGCCCCTCGAGCACGGGCAGCGGCACGCTGCCCCAGGCGAGGACGGCCTCGTGGAACAGGGCGAGGTCGAACGCCGGGCCGAGTGCCTCGCGGGCGCGCTCGCGAAGCTCGAGCAGCCTGTACAGCCCGACGCCGTACGCAACGGCCTGCCCCGGCTGGACGACGTAGCGGTCGACTTCATCTCGCACCGTCGCCTCGCTGAGACCGGTCGCGTCGAGCAGGTAGGCGACCGCCTGATCGTACGTCCAACCCATGGCGTGAAGGCCCGGATCGACCACGAGCCGCGCGGCGCGGAAGAGCTCCTCTTGAAGGCGGCCGAGGTTGCCGTACGGATCGTTCACGTAGGCGCCGAGTTCCCACGCCAGGCGCTCGGCGTACGTCGCCCAGCCTTCGGTGAACGCGGCGAACGAGACGCCGTCGAGGAAGGCGGGAAGCTCGGCGTCGTGCGCCGCCTGGATCTGGAGGGCGTGTCCCGGGATCGTCTCGTGGTAGACGAGCGACGGGAGCGAGTACGTCGGACGCACTTGGTCGACGGGGACGTAGAAGGCTCCTGGACGCGAGCCGTCCCTCGCGCCCTCGACGAAGTAGGCGATGCTCCCGCCCGGCTCGACGGCGAGGTCCGAGGGAAGAGCGAGGGCGAACGCCGCCCTGGAGAACTCCGGGGCCCGGCGGACGAGTGCTTGGCAAGCCTCCACGGCCGGCACTCCCTTCACCACGCCGCGGTCGGCGCGAAGGCGCGCGAAGAGAGACGAGAGGGAGTCGGTCCCGTCGTAACCGAGGGGCGACGCGGCAAGCCGGATCTCGCTCTGGATGCGCGGCACTTCGCGCAGGCCGAGATCGAAGATCTCCTCCGCCGACATGTCGGTCGTCGTGTAGGCGCGTAGGAGGTACCCGTAGTACGCGTCTCCGTCCGTTGCCCGCCAGATCCCCACGTCGTCGGTGACGCGTCCGGCGATCTCGCGGACGGTCGCAGCGAGCCGAGCGCACGCGGGGGAGACGACCTCGCGCACGAGACGCTCCGCCTCGCCGACCAGTTCGTCGCGCGTCCGCGCGTCGACGTCGGAGAGGTCGGAGGCCGCCGCGACGAACCGGGCGAGGAGCGGCGGGGCGCCGTCCGACTGGCGGCCGATCGCGTCGATCTGGTCCGCGGCGCGAACGAGGAGGAAACGCGGCGCCAGCGCGCCCTTCGCCTCGCTTGAAGCGAGCCGCGCGGCCAGCTCGTCGAAGCGAGCCGGGATCTGGGCGAGGCGGGAGAGGTAGTCCTCGGCGTCGCCCCGAGTCCGTAGCGGGTGCACGTGGACTAGGAACCACGCGATGGCCTGCGGGTAACTCGTCATGTACGTGCTCACGAGGCAGACATCGTCCTGGAAGGGCCGCCCGGCGAGGACAGCGCGCAGCCACCACGCGTAGATCGCGCAGGCCCTCCGGTCCTCGGGACGCTCGAGTCGCGCGGACTCGCGGTCGATGCGCGCCAGTGCCTGCTCCAGCGGGGCGAAGGACTCGCCCGACGCGTCGAGGACGAGAGAGTCCAACCCGTCGTTGCGGACGCCGAGTTCGCGGGCGATGCCGCGGCTCGTGATCGTCTGCGGCGACTGCCGTACGAGGCGGAGCGCGAGGTCGTCGAGGGTCGACAGGAGATCGCGCCGCTGCGTTGACTCGGGCGAGAGAGGTCCGTCATCCCCGGCCGCGCCGAACAAGACTGCGAGCGCGACGAGGACGAGTCCGACCCATCGCATCACCCACGCTCCCTTCGGCCGCGCCCGCAGACGAGCGGAGCCCGAAGAGGAAGTATGCCAGGGCGCCAAGCGCGCGCCCAGAGACGGGGCCTAGACGATGAGGTCGTCCGCGCCGGCGTTGCGTCGATCCTCGGCATCGGGGCGGACCTGCTTCAGAGCGAGCCCCAGCTTCCGAATCCCTGCGGCGATCGTCTCGGGCGGATGGCACGCGAAGCAGAGGCGAATCCGGTCGCGCCCTCCCTCTTCCGCGAAGAAGAGGGAACCCACCATGAACCCGATCCCCAGTTCGACGGACTCTTCGAGGAGACGGCGGCTGTCGATCCCCGCCGGGAGCTGCGCCCAGATGAACAGGCCCCCGTGGGGAACCTCGAACTGAAGCGACGGGCAGTAGCGGCGGAGCGCCGCCGCCATCGCGTCGCGCCGCTCCGCGTACAGCGGGCGGACACGCTGGATGTGCGCCTCGAGCAGTCCCCGCTTGCAGAACTCGTAGAGCGAGCCCTGGGCGATGCTGTTCGTGAAGAGGTCGATCACGTTGCGGAGCGCGCTCAGCCGGCGCACCAGCTCGGGAGGCGCGGCCAGCCAGCCGACGCGAAGTCCGGGGAAGATCGCTTTGGAGAACGTCGAGACGTAGAGCACGAGCTCGTGATCGTCGAGGGAGCGAAGCGTCGGAACGTGCGGGCCGTCGTAGCGCAGCGTCGCGTAGGCGTCATCTTCGACCACGGGCAGGCCGTGTTGGGCGCAGACTGCCAAGAGG
>JAKLFO010000009.1 GCA_022711155.1 Candidatus Bipolaricaulota bacterium | reverse complement strand
GACGTCTTGCGACGTATGTCAGACAGGATGGATGTTTTCGCTTCCGGGTCGGATTGCCGTCGGTCGTCGCCGCGGCTCATGCCCGCTCCACCACGGCATCAGACGCGGCGAGGACGTCTTGCGACGTATGTCAGACAGGATGGATGTTTTCGCTTCCGGGTCGGATTGCCGTCGGTCGTCGCCGCGGCTATACTTCCTCCCGCATCCAAGGGAGGGGGACTCATGTACATCGAAGCCATCGAGGCTCGAATGGTATTTGACTCGCGCGGGCAGCCGACGGTCGAAGCGGACGTCTACCTAGAAGACGACGCCTTCGGCCGCGCCGCCGTGCCGTCCGGCGCATCCAAGGGAACGCGCGAAGCTCTCGAGCTGCGCGATGGAGACGCCGACGCCTTCCATGGCAAGGGCGTCGATCGCGCCATCGAGAACATCCTGCAAGAGATCGAGCCCGCGCTCGTCGGCCACGACGCCCTCGACCAAGCCGAGATCGACCACGTGCTGATTGCGCTCGACGGGACGGAGAACAAGCGCCGCCTCGGGGCCAACGCGATGCTTGCCGTGTCGCTCGCGACCGCGCGTGCGGCGGCCGACTCGCTGGGAGTGCCGTTCTTCCGGTACGTGGCCGGGCTCCGGAGGCCGCTTCTTCCCCTGCCGATGATGAACGTATTGAACGGTGGCGAGCACGCGGACAACAACGTGGACATCCAGGAGTTCATGCTCCTGCCGATCGGCGTGTCTTCGTTCCACGACGCCGCGAGGGCCTGCTCCGAGATCTTCCATACGTTGAAGGCGAGCCTGCGCGAGCGCGGGCTCGCGACGTCCGTCGGCGACGAAGGCGGGTTCGCGCCGAACCTCGAGGACAACAAGGCCGCCCTGTCGCTGCTCGTCGAGTCGATGGACCGCGCCGGATATCGCCCCGGCGTCGACGTCGCGATCGCGCTCGACGCCGCGGCATCCAGCTTCTACAAGGACGGCTCCTACAAGTTCACGATCGCCGGCAAGACGGCATCGCTCTCGAGCGACGACCTCATTCGCGTCTATGAAGAGTGGGTGGACGCCTTCCCGATCGTCTCCATTGAGGACGGGCTCGCGGAAGCCGATGGCGAAGGCTGGAAGCGCATGACGAAGCGGCTCGGGGAGCGCGTTCAGATCGTCGGCGACGACGTCTTCGTGACGAATCCCCGCATCCTCGCCCAGGGGATCGACCACGGAATCGCGAACTCGGTCTTGATCAAGCTCAACCAGATCGGCACGGTCTCGGAAACCCTCGCTACGATGGAGATGGCGCACGCGGCCGGGTACACGTGCGTCGTGTCACACCGGTCGGGCGAGACCGAGGACACCGCCATTGCGGACTTCGCCACGGGCACGGCGTGCGGCCAGATCAAGTCCGGTTCGATCTCGCGCAGCGAGCGCGTGGCGAAGTACAACAGACTGCTCCGAATCGAGGAGGAGTACGAGCTCGACCTCGCGGCGTGGCCGGCCCGCTTCAAACCGTAGGCTCCGGCCGCAAGGCATCGGAGGGCAGGATGAGGGGATGGGCGAGCGCGAAGAAGCTCGTAGGACGCTTTGCCGCGGGTGATCGGCGACGCCGTCGCATCGTGCTCATCCTGTCCTTCGCGTTTGTCGCGACGCTTGCAGCGGTGTTCGTGAGCCGCCAGATCTCGATTGCCGACATGCGCCGCGACGTAGCGAGGCTCCGAGCGGACCAGGCCGCGGCGGCGGCTCGCCAGAAAGAACTCCGCACGGAGGTCTCCTCAACCACGAACCGCGCGACGCTCGAGGCCGAGGCGCGCGAGCGCCTCGGCCTCGTCCTTCCCGGAGAAGAGAAGGCGTATTTCGTCGAGGAGAGGGTCCCATGACCTCGCCGTTCGTCCACCTCCACGTGCACTCCGAGTACAGCGTTCTGGACTCGTCCTGCCGCATCGCCGATCTCGTCGAACGCGCAGCTCGATCGGGGATGACCGCCCTGGCGCTCACCGATCACGGCGTGATGAGCGGCATCGTGAAGTTCTACCGCGAGGCACGGGGCCGCAACATCCATCCCATCCTCGGCTGTGAGGTCTACGTTGCTCCCGGCGGCCGCCGCGACCGCTCTCCGACGGAGGGCAGCCGCTACTACCACCTCGTCCTCCTCGCCGAGACCGACGCCGGGTACCACAACCTCCTCCAGATCGTGAGCGCCGCGCACACCGAGGGGTACTACTACCGTCCGCGCGCCGACAAGGAGCTCCTAACGCAGTTCTCTGAAGGTCTCATCGCGCTCTCGGCCTGCGAGTCCGGCGAGATCCCCAGACTCTTGCAGGCTGGACGCGACGCCGAGGCCGAGCGCGTCGCGCGCCAGTTCGCGCAGATGTTCGGGCCGGACCACTTCTACATCGAGATCCAGCACCACGGCACCGAACGCGACGCCCAACTCCGGCGGCGCCTCATCGCGCTCGCGCGGCGCCTGGATCTCCCTCTCGTCGCCACGAACGACACCCACTACCTCGACACCGAGGACAAGCTCGCCCACGAGGTCCTGATCAACATCCGCGCCAATCGGACCCTCAATGATCCCGAGCACCGCACGTTCGACGGGGACGGGTACCACTTCCGGACGGGGGAGGAGATGGAGTCGCTCTTCGCCGAGGCGCCGGATGCGATCGAGAACACCCGAAGGATCGCCGAGCGATGCCAGGTCGAGATCGATTTCTCGAACACCTTGGCGCCGCCGTTTCCTCTGCCCGAGGGCGTGAACGATCCAGACACGTACCTTCGGAACCTGGCCTATGCGGGGGCCGCCAAGCGCTACGGCGAGATCACGCCGGCAGTCCGGGAGCGGATGGAGTACGAGCTCGGAGTCATCGCGACGATGGCGTACAGCACGTACTTCCTCATCGTCTGGGATTTCGTGCGCTACTCGCGCGAGCGCGGCATCGCGGTCGGTCCCGGCCGCGGCTCCGCGGCTGGGAGCATCGTCTCGTACGCCCTCGAGATCACGGGCGTCGACCCCCTTCGCTACGACTTGCTGTTCGAGCGATTCCTCAACCCGCACCGCGTCAGCATGCCGGACTTCGATATCGACTTCTGCATCCGCGGCCGCGAAGACGTCATCGCCTACGTCCGGACGAAGTACGGCGGAGAGCGCTGGTGGGAGCGCATCGCGCAGATCGCGACCTACGATCGCATGGCAGCGCGCAGCGTCGTCCGCGATGTCGGACGCGTTCTCGGAGTCCCCCACAGCGAGACGGATCGGATCGCGAAGCTCATTCCTTTCGGCTCCAAGCTGAAGGCCGCCGTGGACAGCGTGGTCGACCTGCGCACCTTGGTCGAGGAGAACCCCGACGTCCGCCGCATCGTGGAGATCGGGCTCCGCCTCGAGGACCTCCTGCGAAACATCTCGACGCACGCCGCGGGGGTCGTGATCGCGCCCGACGCCTTGGCGAACCACGTTCCCCTCCTTCGCGTTAGCGAGGGCGAGTACGTCACGCAATTCGACATGACGGACATCGAGGCGATCGGGCTCCTCAAGATCGACTTCCTCGGCCTCCGGAACCTGACGATGATCCAGGACACGCTGCGCTCGATCGAGGCGCGAACCGGCGAGAGGCTCGACCTGGAAGCGCTCCCGCTCGACGACGAGGCGACCTACGCCCTGCTTCGCGCAGGGAGGACGAACGGGGTCTTCCAGCTCGAAGGCTCCGGCATGACCGGGCTCATTCGCCGCGTCCAGCCGGATCGCTTCGCGGATCTCATCGCGCTTGTCGCCTTGTACCGCCCCGGACCTCTCGAGAGCGGCACGACCGACGAGTACGTCGAGCGCCGGCACGGGCGCCGCGCGGTCCAGTACACCCATCCGAGCATCCGCGGCATCCTCGAGGACACGTTCGGCCTCCCGATCTACCAGGAGCAGCTGATGCTCATGGTGCAGAAGCTCGCCGGGTTCTCACTCGGCGAGGCCGACATCCTTCGCAAGGCGATGGGCAAGAAGAAGAAGGAGCTCATGGCCAGCCTGCGGGAGAAGTACGTCCGCGGCTGCCTGGCGAACGGTCTCACCAAGGACCTTGCTGCCGCGACCTTCGACGACATGGAGAAGTTCGCCCGCTACGGCTTCGGGAAGTCGCACTCCACCGCGTACGCCGTCATCACCTACTGGACGGCGTACCTCAAAGCGCACCATCCGACCTGCTTCATGGCCGGCCTCCTGACGAGCGTCCAGGGCGACACGGACAAGGTCGCCGAGTACGTCGGCGAGTGCCGCGAACTCGGTATCGGCGTGCTCCCTCCCGACATCAACGAGAGCGAGAGCGAGTTCGTCCCCGTGCGCGACGGCGCCATTCGCTTCGGCTTGGGAGCCATCAAATACGTAGGGCAGAGCGCTGTCGACGCGATCCTCGCCGCGCGCGCCTCCGGCCCTTTCACTTCCTTCTTCGACCTCTGTCGCAGGGTGGACGCGGACGGGCTCGACCGAGAGGCGCTCGAGGCGCTCGTCCGCGTCGGAGCGTTCGACCGCTTTGAGGCATCGCGGCGTGGGCTCTTGCGCCACCTGTCCGAGGGACTCGAGCTAGCGCAAGTGAAGCGGCGCGAACGCCAGACGGGGCAGCGGTCGATGTTCGACGACGGCGACGGCTGCGTGGCAGACCCCGTCGTTCGCGAGGAGGAGTTCGCCCGCTCCGACCTGCTCTCGTTCGAGAAGGAGCTTCTGGGGCTGTACATCACCGCCCACCCGCTCGACGAGTACGCGGAGATCCTCGCCACCTACTGCCAGCCGCTGCGGCGTTTGGTTGACCTCGCGGAAGGGCAGCAGGCGCTCGTCGGCGGGCGGGTGAAGTCCCTGCGCCGGATCGACACCCGCCGGGGCGGGCAGATGGCGTTCGTCGTCCTCGAAGACGGCTCGAGCCAGATCGAGGCGACCGTGTTCCCTCGGACGCTGGAGCCCGCGGCGGCGCTGCTCTGCGAGGACGCTCTCGTCGCGGCGCGCGTTGAGGCGGGGATGCGTAACGGAGAGCAGAACTTCGTCCTCGACGAGGTCTTCCCGCTCGCCGAGGCGCCCCGGCGAAGCGCGGTGCGCATGGCGCTCGTGCTCGACAGCGCGTCTCTCTGCTCGATGATGCTCGATCAGGTCGTCTGCGTCCTTCGCGGCCACCCCGGGCCGACTCCCGTGCGCGTCTGCCTCTCCGACCTCGCCGGCGAGAGCATGATTGTGGTCTCTGCCGGCGAGTCCTTCTCCGTCGCCCCGAGCGACGCGCTTCGCGTCTCGCTCGGGGCGCTCGCCGGCGTGCTCGACGTGTCGCTCGAGAGCGAGGGCGGCTCATGATCTGGCGCCCACGTGGCGTCCTCCGTTGGCTCTACCCAGGGATGCGCGTCAAGCGTTGGCTTGCCCTCGCCTTCCTGTCCATGGGAGTCCTCGTGTTGGCCCTCCTGTACTCCTTCGGCGTCGACCTGCTGCGCTTCCTGTACCGTTCGCTCCCGCTCGCCCAGCCGGCCCGGTACGCGCTGACCGCCGTCGCGCTGCTCGCTGGAGTCTCCGCCTTCCTCTACGCCATCCTCCGCCTCGTGCGTTCCGTCGCGCGCGGCGTCGCTCCGGACTCTCACGAGAAGATGACCTCGGCCGTCTACCGCACCCGGGTTCTCGAACGGGCGCCGCGCGTCGTCGCGATTGGCGGTGGGACCGGGCTGTCGACGATCCTACGCGGCCTCAAGCAGATCACGGCGAATCTGACGGCGGTCGTCACCGTGATGGACGACGGCGGGAGCTCGGGACGTCTGCGCGAGGAGATCGACGTTCTCCCGCCCGGTGACGTCCGGAACTGCCTCCTCGCTCTGGCGGAAGACGAATCGCAGCTGTCCGACTACTTCCAGCATCGCCTCCGCGGGCCCACCGAGGTCGCCGGCCACTCGCTCGGAAACCTCATCCTCGTCGGGCTGGAGCAGGCCACGGGTGGGTTCGACCGCGCGATCGAAGCGATGAGCTACTTCCTGAACGTGCGCGGCCGCGTCTTGCCGGCAACCCTGACGAAGACCCACCTCGTCGCGACGCTCGCCTCCGGCGAGACCGTCGAAGGCGAGAGCAAGATCGGCCACTCCGGGCGCCCGATTGCGCGTCTTTCTCTGGCGTCTTCTCCCGTTCCCGCCTACGAGCGCGCCCTTGAGGCCATCGCCGAAGCAGATCTCATCGTGCTCGGCCCCGGCAGCCTGTTCACCAGCCTCATCCCGAACCTCCTGGTCGACTCGATCGCCGACGCGATCGCCGCATCCGGCGCGGAGAAAATGGTCATCGCGAACCTCATGACGCAGCCGGGCGAGACCGACGGGTTCTCGTTGTCCGACCACCTGCGGACCCTGAACGACTACGTCAACCTGCGCCGATTCGACCTCTTGCTCGTGAACTCGGCGCTTCCGTCCGAGCCCATACTGGCGGGGTACGAGAGCGAGGCCGCAGGGCCGGTCCGAGACGATATCGGAAGCTCCTCCCCCTACGGGCTCGTCGTGGTGCGCGAGGATCTGATCGGAGTCGCTGACCTGGTCGGCAAGACCACCGTCAAGCACGATCCGACGAAGCTCGCGCGCGCTGTGGCTCGGTCGACGCGGACGTTCGCACGCCAGTGGCGACTGCCCTCCCCGGAAGCCGCGCCGCCCAGCGCCCAGATCACCCCTTGATCACGGCGAGCGGCCGGAGTCGAGCCACCGCGCGACTTAGCCCGGCAGCCTCGGCGGCGCCAACGACGCGCTCCACGTCCTTGTAGGCGCCGGGAGCTTCTTCGGCGAGGCCCCTGGCGCTGTGCGCCCAGATGCGGATGCCCCGCGCGCGGAGCTCATTCAGGACGTCCTCGCCCCACCACTTCTTCGCCGCCTTCTTCCGCGACAGAGCTCGGCCGGCACCGTGGATGCCGCTGCCGAAGGCCATCTCCATCGCGACGTCGGTCCCGCGCATTACGTAGGATGCCGTCCCCATCGTTCCCCCCACGAAGACCGGGTGCCCCACTTCGCGATACGCCGAAGGCGCCTCCTCGCGTCCCGGCCCGAACGCGCGCGTCGATCCCTTACGGTGCACGAGGACCGTGTGAACCGCTCCGTTCACGCGGTGACGCTCGAACTTCACGTGGTTGTGCCCGATGTCGTAGACCGTTCGGATTTCGCCCGCCCCGATGCCGCACGTCCTCGCGAGCGACGATCGCACGAGGTGCGCGATCACCTGGCGGTTCGCGAACCCGCAGTTGGCCCCTGCCGCGACCGCTGCCAGATAGCGGCGACCTTCCGGACTGCGGATCGGCGCGCACACCATCTCCTGGTCCGGAATGTCGATGCCATACCGCGCGTGCGCGCTCCCGAGTTCCCTCAAGTAGTCCTGGCCGATCTGATGGCCGAGCGCCCGAGACCCCGTATGGATCGCGACGACGACCCCACCCTCCTCGAGTCCGTAGGCCCGAGCCGCCTCGCGGTCGATCACGCGCTCCACCGCCTGAAGCTCCAAGTAGTGGTTGCCCGAGCCCAGCGTCCCGACCTGGTTCACCTCCCGCTGCTTGGCGAGCGAACTCACCGCGCTGGGATCTGCTCCATCGAGCCGCCCGCCGTCCTCGCTGTACTCGAGATCCCCGTCGGAACCCCAGCCCTTGGCGACCGCGTACCTCGCCCCCTCGGCGAGCATGCGATCCATCTCCGCCATCGAGAGCTGGATCGCCCCGGACGATCCGAGCCCCGCGGGCACCGAGCGAAACAGGTCGTCGCCGATCCTGTCCAGGTCAGGCACGATGCCCTTCTCATCCAGCGGCGTCCGCAAGACGCGGACGCCGCAGTTGATGTCGAATCCCACGCCTCCGACGACGACCACGCCGGAGTCCGGGTCGAACGCTCCCACCCCGCCGATCGGGAACCCGTACCCTGGATGCACGTCGGGCAGCGCAATGGCTGCCGACACAATCCCGGGCATCGACGCCACGTGCGTGACCTGCCGCAGGGCAGACCACTGTGCCTCGTCCAGCGACTCGGCGCGAAGCTGCTCGATCGTCGCCTCGTCGGCGAAGATCCGGCCGGGCACCAGCATCCGTCCGTGCGCCGGGATCGTCCATTCCACCTCGCTCACGCGCTCCAGGCGATCGAACGCGCCCACGTCCACCTCCTACACGTCCGCGACGTACTCGACCGTCCAAGATCCCGCGTCGCGGTGCACGCGCAGCCCGAGAAGGCTGATCCCCTTCACCTCGCAGCTCGCGTCGTGGCGTGCCGGATCGTGGCGCTCGCCCCAGGCCGTCGCCTCGACCGACGTCTCCGAGCTTCCCACGCAGACGCGCGCGTTGAAACGAGCGAACACCAGACCGGACGTGTCCTTCTCTGCCACGAGAGCGGCCAGCCACTCGACCAGCGCCAGCTCCGGCGTCTCACCGCGCACGGAGAACGTGCGTGACGTCGCCGGCCTGACGCTTTCCAGCTCCACCATCGCGGCGAAGAGAGCGCGCGCTCCTTCCGCGAACGCCTCGCCCAGCGTCGGGCCCCACGCCCGGACGGCCAGGTCCGCTGCGTGGTCAAGGTAGGCGAATCCCATCACGCGCCGTCCCGACGTCCAAGCGGGACCGTGAAGAGCAGCGTGTACTGCGCGCCTCTCGGGCCCAGGTCGCTCTGCATCAGCACGATCGAACGAGGGTCGCACGGTTCGACCTCGAGGCGGCCGATCGCCGCGACCACCCGAGCGAGGCGCGGGTCCGCAGCGCCTTTGAGGCGGGCGATCGTGACGTGCGCCAGCGGCGGTTTCGGTTCTCGCGGGAACCCGAGATCGGCCAAGCCGCGTTCGAGGGCCTCGACCAGCCGAGAGAACGCGTCCGGCGTCTCGCCGCCCGCCCACAGGACCCGGGCTCGCTCGAGCGATGGGAACGCGCCGAGCGAGTCCACCTGCAGGGAGAAGGCGGGGGCTGAGCTCGCGACCTGCGACGCGAGTCGCTCGAGGTCGACCGTCAGCGCGGGCTCGATCTCGCCCAAGAAGCGCAGCGTCACATGGTAGTTCGCCGGCTCCACCCACGAGGCCGACATCCGCGTCTCGCGTCGAAGCCGCTCGGCCGCGCGTCCCACGGCGGCCTTCACGTTGCTCTCTAGCGGCAGGCAGAAGAATGCGCGCATGGTCGTCCCTCCTCGCCCCATCATACTCCGACCCTTGCCGCCAGCGGTTGGTGCTTCACAGGACGGCCACTACAATCCGCGCATGCGAACGGCCAAGCGATGCGCGCTCCTCGGTCTTCTTCTCTTGTCGTCCGCGTGGCTGGCCGCCGACGCGGCGCAGTGGGTGGTGGCGCTCGACGGCTCGGGCGCCTTCCGGTCGATCCAAGGCGCAATCGACGCCGCAAGCTACGGCGACGTGGTCTACGTGTCGCCCGGCACCTACGAGGAGCACGTCGCGCTGAAGGACGGCGTCCGCGTGCTTGGAGCGGGCGCCTCGTCCACGTCGATCCGCTACGCCTACGGGTTCGACGAGGTCGTGCGGGCAGTGAACATGGGCGGGGGCTCGCTCGAGCGGGTGACGATCGAGCGTTTGGCGTCCGTGCTGCCCGGTCCGGCCGTCCGCGTCGAGTCCGCCGCGGCCGCCCTGATTGACTGCGTCGTCTCCGGCGGGCAGGGCGCCGGCATTGAGGTCATCGGACCGGTGGCGTCTCTTCTTCTCGAGGGGGTCGACATCCTGGACAACGCGGGACACGGAGTCCACGTCCACGACGGCGGGACCGTGTCGCTCGAGCGATGTCGGATCGAGACGAACGCGTCCTCCGGCCTCGTGGTCGGAACGTCGTCGAGCGCGGACGTGCGCGACGGCGAGATCGCCCGGAACGGGCGCTCCGGCGTTGTCGTCGAGGGAAGCGGCACGCTCTACCTGGCTCGCGCGGCGATCCGCGGCCACTCCGATTGGGGCCTCGTCGCCCTCGGCGCCTGCGCGCTGCGGCTCGAGACAGCCGACCTCGCGGACAACGCGAAGGGGGGAGTGCAGATCGCAGGAACGTCGCAGGCCGTCCTGCACGGCGTCGCGACGCGGGGCGGGGCGGCAGGAGTCCAGTTCGGCGGAGCCGCATCGATCACGGCCTCCGAGCTGCGTGTCGCCGATGCTGTCGCCGATGCCGTCACGGCCGTCGGCTCGGCGCGCCTCGACGCCGTGCGCCTTGAGGTTCGGGCGGCCGGAGGCGCGGGCGTCGTACTCGACACCTCCTCCGAAGTGCGCCTCGTTTCGTCCACCGTGATCGACTGTGGCGGAGACGGAATCTCCATCCGCGCGGGCAGCCCGGAAGTCCGTCAGACGATCGTCGCCTACAACCAAGGAGCCGGCATTCGCCTCGACGCGTCGCGCGTTCCTCCACCCACCGCCGATCTCGCCTACAACAACGTCTGGGACAACGGCCAGGACTACGTCGGCACGGCTCGGCCGGCCACCGACACGGTGGCCGCGCCTGAGCTCGCAAGCCTGGGAGGGGAACTCGTCCTCCTCCCAACCTCGCCCTGCCTGGAAACGGGTGAGGCGTGGGGAACGATCGGCTCCGCGGCGACGATCGAGGCCTCTCGAGCTCTCTCGGTGGATCTTGAGCCCCGCATCGCGGGCTGGCTTGGCGCAACGTGGACGTCGACCCTGCGCGTGAGCGGGTTGCCCCTGCAGGTCGACCGGCTGGCTCTGGGCTGCGAGTGGGGGGGCGATTCGGCGTACGTCGACGTCGAGGCCGCCCTTCTCGGCGCCTGGGGCGCGAGCGTCGCGGCCGCCGCCAGCGGAACGGTCTCGTGGGAGCGCGACGAGGCAGGTCGCGCGACCCTCGGGTACGGCCTCGAGGGCGCCCTGTCCGGTGGGCGACCGTGGGCCACCGCATGGCTCACGGCGGAGCTCGCCGGAGCAGGGCCCTATGCGAGCGGTCGCCTCGCGCTCGCCTGGCCAGGCGTCGCCTGGACGTCGGACGCCTCGCTCGGCTTCGCGGGGCCTGTCTCGCTCTCCCTCTCCATCGGGTGGGGCGACCTCACGCTTCGATCCCTCTCGGGATCGCTCGGCGCTCGGATACCAGCCGCCGGAGCGGCTCTCTCTCTCACTGCGTCCGCTGCGGTCTTGCCCGTCCTCGCGGCGGGCCTCGAGGCATCGTGGAGCGATGTCTGGACCCTGCGCGCCGACTACCGCCCCACGGAAGAGGCGTGGCGCGCGTCCCTTTCGCTTGGGGATGCGGCGGCGCGCGTCGAGGCGTCCGTGCGTTTCGTGTCCGGCGATTTCGCGGACGCAGCCGCTTCGATCGCGCTGCGTGGAAGGCTCGTCGGAGCGCACGCCAACCTCTCGTTGGGTCCCACGGGCCCGCGCGTCGGCGCCGGGATCTCCGTGGCTGTTCCGGGCCTCCGGAGCGCGCCGCAGAACGTCCCCCCCACTCCGGCCTTCCGCACGACCCCGCCCGACCCGGAGGTGGGAAAGCCGATCCGCTTCCTCGCCGACGAGAGCGAGGACCCGGATGGGGAGCTGCGGGAGATCTGGTGGGATTTTGGCGACGGGGCGGCGGCCGAGGGCGTCGCGGCGGACCACGCCTACGCAACGCCAGGAACCTACCAGGTCGTCTTGACGGTGTCCGACGATGACGATGCCGTCGCGACGCTCGCTCAGTCGGTACGCGTCTGGCCCGCCGATACGGCGCCTCGAGCCGCCTTCGCCGCGTACCCCGTGAGCGAGAGCGGCGTCCGGCTTCCCCGCGGGCTGCGCGAAGGAGACCGCGTGCTCCTCGATGCCGGCGACTCCACCGACCTCGACGGCGCCATCGTCGAGTACTCGTGGGATGTCGGCGCCGACGGGGAGTTCGAGCTGACGACGGCGGACTCCGTGGCGACGGTCGGACCGCTCGACGCGGGGTCGCATCCGGTGACTCTCCGGGCAATCGACGACTCCGGCCGCTCGACGGCCGTGATGCGGGTGGTTGTGGTTGCCCGCAGCGCTCCGCCGCTGGCGCAGTTCTCGTTCTCTCCGCCGACGCCGGCCCTCCGCGATCCCGTCTACTTCTCCGACCGGTCGGCGGATGCAGACGGGGCCGTCGTCCTTCGCGAGTGGGACTTCGGCGACGGGACGTCGAGCCGCGACGCGAGTCCTGTGCACCGCTACGAACGCGTGGGGCGGTACGCGGTGACGCTGCGGGTGACGGACGATTCCGGCCTGACGGCTGAGGTCAAGCAGGCACTGGACGTGGCCGCGGTTCCCGAGATCGTCGAGATCAGTGACGTCTGGGCTCTTGCCATCGGCGTGTCCAACTACGAGGAGGTGAAGGACCTCCAGTATGCGGCGGACGACGCCGTCGCCATGGTCGATCTCTTCCTGGGCGCGGGAGTGCCCGCCGACCACGTTCGTCTCCTCCTCGACCGTGACGGCCCGCAGCCAGATCTGAACGACCTCGAGGCGCGCCGCGCGACGCTCGTGAACGTCCGCGAAGCTCTGGGTTGGTTGCGGCGAGTCGCCAAGCCCAATGACCTCGTCGTCATCCACTTCTCCGGCCACGGGTTGCAGGGCGCCGACGACGACGGCGACGAGAGGGACGGCGTCGACGAGTTCTTCGTCCTCTGGGACACGCGAAACGCCGCCAAAGAAGACACGGCGCTGCGCGACGACGAGTTCGGCGCCGCGCTCGATCGGATCGAGTCCGATCACGTCGTCGTCTTCTTCGACGGCTGCTACTCCGGCGGGCTGTCGCGAAGCCTCCCATCCTCGGCGCGCCCGGCGACGGACAAGGCCGATCTCTTTTCCGACTTCTCGGTCGAGGGGAGGCTCGTCTTCGCCGCGTCGTCCGAGGCACAGGATGCATTCGAGTCCGACGACTTCGGGCACGGGATCTTCACTCACTTCGTCCTGGACGGCCTCGCTGGCGCGGCGGACGCAGGGGGCGACGGTCGGGTGACGGCATGGGAGTTGTACGAGTTCCTGGCTGGCCGGGTTCCCGAGCGCGCCCTGGTCGAGCACGGGACTCGGCAGGACCCGCAGCTCCTCGGCGAGGGGGACGTGCGCGTCCTCTTGGCCCAGGCGGCGCGACCGCCGGAGGCGGACTTCACCTACGGCCCGGGAAGGCCGTACGCAGGCGGCGCCGTAACGTTCGTCGACCAATCGACCGGAAGCCGCCGCATCGCCGATCGCGAATGGACGTTCGGCGACGGCGCGAAGTCCGCCGAGGAGTCTCCGACGCACTCGTATGCGGAGCCCGGGGAGTACACGGTGGAGCTACGCGTGACGCAGGACGGGGGAGCGGAGAGCGCCACGACTCGGACGGTGTCGGTGGGCGACGCAGGAAAGGTCCTGTCGCTCGACGCCGAATCGGGGTTGGCCGTGCTGTCGCTCGGACGCGAGCACGGCGTGGCCGTGGGCGACCGTTTCGCGGCCGGCGGGACGCCGTCCGTCCTCGAGGTGGCCGAGCTTCTCGAGAGCGAAACCTCGGCTGCGCGCGTGATCTCAGGTCCCCCGCCCGCTCCGGGAGCCGCGCTGCGCCCACTTCCGACGAGCTAGACTCGCCGTCCTTCGCCGGTGCCCGCGGTCCCGGCGCGAGACCTACTCCTCGATCTCCAGCGTGAGCAGGAAGTCCCGCCCCTCGCGATGGACCTTCACCACGACGCGGTCGCCCGGCTGCTTCGTCGCGACGTACGCGGAGAGCTCGGCGCACGTGTTCACCGGCACGGCGTTGATGTGCGTGATCACGTCGCCCGCGCGCAGTCCGCGCAGCTCGGCGATCGTGCCTTCGACGACGCGGGTGACGCGAACGCCCACTCCTCCCGTTTCCCCGCACAAGATGCCGAGGGAAACGGATGTCCGCGCGTAGTTGATCGCGAAGACGTCGGTCGGCAATGCGGTGGCCGAGGCAAACGGCACGAGCACGGTGGGCTGGTCAATGACGCTTCCCGACCCGGTGCCGCGTGCTCCTTCCACTCCCGGCTGCGGCAGATAGACGTCGACACGGATCGTCCCCCGTTCGGCCGCGTCCTCGGCCTGCGAGCGGCTGGGTGTCTCAAAGCGGAACTGCAGCGCCTGGTCGGTGGAGACCTGCCAGCCGGAGATGCGGACAGTCTGCCCGGAAGCCAGAATCCACTTGCGATCCTCTGCCGTGCCGGATGCCGCGAGCCCGCCGTTCGTGTTCAGGCCGTCGATCACGACGACGACGCCGAGCGCGGCGGCGGTCTTGTTCGTCAGAACGATGCGATACGCGGCTCCGAGCACGGGCTCCGCCGCGTAGGTCCGCGCGAAGACGTAGTCAAGCTCCTCGAGCGCCTCGCACTCCGGCGCGTCGGTCCCACTGCACCGGGCAGAGAGGCGCGCGACGTTCGCCGCGTCTTCCGCGGATAGGGCGCCGATATCCATGGCCACGAAGCGGGCGTCGAGAGGCTCGTACCAGCCCATTCCGAGGAAGCCCCACGGATGGAACACCTCGACCCCCACGTCGAGATACCGGCTTCCCATCCCAGCCGCGCTCGCGAACAGGGACGATAAGACGAAGAGGCCCAGCACTAGGGCCGCGATCAGCTTTCGCCGAGGCATGTCATCCCCCTTCTCCGCCCACGCGCGGACGGATCCGAAGAGCACTTGATGGACGCTCAGTATACCCTCGGCTCAACGCGCCGCAGACGCACGGCCGGCGCACCCTACCGCGGCAACGTCACCCCAGGCTGGTCCTGATACCCTCCGCCCGACTCCTTCTCCCCGTACGTCCGCCGCGGCCTCGTCCCGCGAAAGAAGACGACCTGCGCGATGCCCTGTCCGACGTGCAGGCGGATGGGGAGCGGTGAGACGTTGGCCAGTTCGATCGTCAGGACTCCGCGCCACCCCGGCTCGAGCGGCGTCACGTTGACGAGGAGGCCGCAACGCGCGTACGAGCTCTTGCCCCAACAGACCCCGCAGACGTCGTCGGGCATGTGAAACCGTTCGACCGACTCGGCGAGGATCTGGGAGTTCGGCGCCAGCTCGAAGGCCCTGTCTACCTCCAGGGTGCGGAAGTGGCCGTCGGGAAACTGGACAGGGTCGAGAACCGTGTTCAGGCCTCCGAGCGAGACGAGGATCCTCCGTCCCAGTCGTAGGTCGTATCCGAAGCTTCCGAGCCCGTAGGACGGCTTCCCCTCCTGGCGGCCGACGAACGGCGACAGCATGGGGCGTTCTCCCTCGCACAGCGCGGCGATTTCCTGGTCGCACAAGATTCCGTACGTCATTCTGACTCGCACTCCTTCAGGTACTCCGGATGCTCGACAGCCGCCAGGACGAGGTCGATGAACTCGCGCCACTCCGGCAGCCGGTGGGCCGCGCGCTGGCGGACCATTCGCTGCAGCGCCAGGTAGTTCGTCGACACGATGCGGCGCTGGAGGAAGGACTCCGGCAGGAGCCACTTCGTCTCTTCCCAACATCCTTGAGCGATCAGCCGGTTGAGGTACTCGAGGTGCGCCTCCGGCAGCGGATGGGCGAAGTCCGTCTGCGCGAGCGGACGCTTCGTCAGCGTGTGCATGGTCGACTCGCTCTGCCGCGTGACCCCCACGCGGTACGTGTCGAACTGCTGCCAGAAGTAGCGCGGGGCCACGATGTCCAGCCAGACGGCAATGGCCTCAAGGAACTTGTTGTGGCCGTCGCCGAGAAATGCGAGACGCTGCGCGACCGGTCCCATCCGCTCCGGGGCTTGGCGATGCGAGAGCGACAAGCCGAGCAACGCCGACTCGCGGCCGTGCTCTTCCAGGGCAACGAGCTTCATGCCTCCTCCTTGACGCCCTGCTTCCGACTTCCAGGTTGGGCGATGGGGACGCCGCGCGCACACAACGGGCACTCGCTGTACGCATAGGTGGGGATCTCGAGACGCACGAGCGCGCGCACCGGCCAACCGTCCACTTCGTGGTTCACCGAGCGGTCGACGATCGCACCGACACCCACCGTCTGCGCGCCGTGACCGTGAAGGAGCGCCATGAGTTCGCGCGTCGTTCGTCCTGTCGTGATGACGTCTTCCACGATCGCGATCCTCTCGCCGGGGCGAATCGAGAACCCGCGCCGCAGTTGGAACAGGCCGTCGGGAACGCGCTCGGGAAACTGGAACGGCTTGCCGAGCGCGCGCGCCACTTCGTATCCGATGAGGATCCCGCCGAGCGGGGGCGACACGACGCGGTCGACTTCCCCCGCCATCTGCCGCGCCAACTCGGCCCCCAGGAGGGAGGCGTTCCGCGGGTCCTCGAGGACCCTGGCGCACTGGACATACCGCTCGGAGTGCCGCCCCGACGAAAGAAGGAAGTGCCCCGTCTGCACTGCGCCCACCGACTCCAAGAGCCGAACCCACCTGTCATCCTGATTCATCGTTTCGCCTCTCCGATCGTCTCGCTCCACCGCCGCGCTGCGTCCCGCGGGGATGACGCATTGAAGACGCCCCGCGAGACGTTGTAGAGAATCACATCGTGACGCGCCGCTCGCTCGAAGGCGTCGACTTCCCCTCCTTGCGCGCCGAGCCCGGGCACGAGCCAAGGCACGTCCGGCGCCACGTCGTGGACCGCCTTCGCCAGGTCGGGACGCGTCGCGCCCACGACGAGTCCCACGCGCCCCGGACACTCGCGCGCCCACTCCGCCGCCAGCTCGGCGACGCGCACGCAAAGGGGCGGCGTCCCGTGTTCCACGATCGCAGCGGCCGAAGGGTTTGATGGGACGGTCACAACGAAGGCCGTCCCGCCGCGATCCAGGAACGGCCGGACCGCGTCCTCGCCCATGTACGGTACAACCGTCACCGCGTCGGCGCCCAAAGCGTCAAACGCGGCGCGCGCGTAAGCATCGGCCGTCGTGGCGATGTCTCCCCGCTTGGCGTCGAGAAGGGCGGGACGCCCCGCGGCGTGAATCCACGCGATCGCCTCGGACAAGATGCCGACGCCGCGCGCCCCCAGCGCCTCGAAGAAGGCGGCGTTGGGCTTGTAGGCACACGCGTAGGCTGCGGTCTCTTCGATGACGCGACGCACCGCGTCCCGCACGTCGTCGGCCGTGCCCGTCTGGGGGTCCAGACCGACGCACAGACGACTCCGCGTCTCTTTCTGCGCTCTCACGAGCTCTTCAAGGAACACGCCACCCTCCTCGGTGCGCGGCGCCGACCACCTCGGCGACGTCCGCGACTCCCCTCGCGTCGAGCCAACGCTCGAGTCCCTCGGCAAGGCCGAAGACAGCCGCTGGGTCGGCCATCACGCCGAACCCGACGCCGACAAGGTTGGCTCCGGCGCAGAGCATCTCGACCGCGTCGCGCGCGGTCACAACGCCGCCTGTTCCCACCAAGAACGCCTCGGGAAACGCCCGGCGCGCCTCGTACACGGCCGCAAGCGCGATCGGCAAGATCGCCGGGCCGCACAGCCCGCCCGTCGCACGAGCCAAGAGTGCTTTCCCCGTCTCGACGTCGATCCGCAGCCCGCGCACGGCGTTGACGAGCGTGAGCCCGTCGGCGCCCGCGCGGAGGGCCGCGTCGGCCAGCGCGACGAGCCCGCCACCTGCCGACAGCTTCGCAAGGAGCGGCCGCGACGACGCGGCACGAACCGCACGCACGTACTCCGACACCGCGTCCGGCCGATCGGCGACGGTCTCGCCGCGGACATTGGGGCACGAGAGGTTCAGCTCGAGCCAATCCACGCCCGGCTCGCCCTCCAACGCTCCCGCGACCTTTCCGACCTCGTCGGCGGAACGGCCCGCGATGCTCACGATGCGCGCCGTCGGCAAGGCGCGGATCTTCGGCATCACCTCACTTCGGAAACGCGCGACGCCCGGGTTCTCGAGTCCGATCGAGTTGAGTGCCCCACACGGCGCGTCGACGATGCGCGGCTGGGGGTTCCCCTCGCGCGGCTCGTGCGTGATCGTCTTCGTCGTCAACGCCCCGATCCTGCGGAAGTCGAGCGCGCGTGCGAGATCGCACCCGAACCCTGCCGGCCCGGATGCCAGGACGATCGGCGTCCGAAAGCTTCCCTTGGCCGAGTGCACGTCTACCCGAGCCATGGCACCTCCTGGCAGGCGAACAGGGGACCGTCGACACAGACACGCTTCCGCCCCGAGGGGGTGGGAATGGTGCAACCCAGGCATGCCCCGAACCCGCACCCGAGCCGCGCCTCGAGCGACACATACGCAGCCGGGCTCCACCTCGCGTCGCGGGACACCGCGGCGAGAAGCGGCAGCGGGCCGCAGGCGATGACGCCCAGCCCGTCTTGCCACGTCTCGGCCAACCGACCGAACGCCGTCGTGCCGTCCTCCTCCTCCACCGCCACGTCGGCGCCCGGGAGGAGCGCACGAACGCCCGGCGTCCTGAACCCGAGTGCGAGAGAGGCCACAAGGTCCGGCCGCGCTGCAGCAAAGTGCAAGATGGGCGCGACGCCCGCTCCTCCGCCGACAAGGACGTAGCGGCGTTCCAGGTTCGCCTTCCGAACGAACGGGGTGCCGTACGGGCCGCGGAGCGCGAGCCGAGTTCCCGGCGGCGCAGCCGCCATCTCCCCCCGGAGCAGCCCGTCCGCCTTGATGAACAGCTCGATCCATCCGTCTCCTGCCGCAATCGGAGAGAGGGCGCGAGGAAGCGCCGGCCCCCACGGCAGGCGGACCATGAAGAACTGCCCCGGCTCCGGCATCGGCATCGGCGCTGCGAAAGGAGGGGCGAGTACGACACGCAGGCGGGCGTACCCGCCTCCCTGGCGCGTCTCGACGATCTCTCCCTCACGCACAAGGAAAGACGGCCCACCGTGGGCCGTCTGCGTGCCTTGCTGACTCAGATCCTTCACCCGATTCCCCCTCGTGGTCCTCGGGTCACGATCATACTCGCCAGTCCGCGAAACCCGCAACTCTGGGGCAGTGCCCACGAAAAGAGGGCCCGCTGTCGCGGACCCCCTAGTTTCCCGCCACTTCAGCTACTCGGAGGCCTGGGCTTTCGCCCACGTGTCCCGTAACGTAGCCGTCCGGTTGAAAACCGGGCGGCCGCGAACGGAGTCGGTGTCGCAGACGAAGTACCCCTTGCGCTCGAACTGGAACCGTCCGCCCGGCAAGGCCTCATCCAGCACGGGCTCCAGTTTGCAGTCTGCGAGGACGGTGAGCGACTCGGGGTTGATGCCGGACAGCCAGTCGTCTCCTCCCTCCGCCGCCTCCGGCCGCTCGGGGAGGAAGAGCGTGTCGTACAGCCGGACTTCGGCGTCGACAGCGTGGGGGGCAGAGACCCAGTGCAAGGTCGACTTGACCTTGCGCCCGTCGGGCGAGTCGCCGCCGCGCGTCGCCGGATCGTACGTGCAGCGGATCTCCGTGATGTTCCCCGCCTCGTCCTTCACGACGTCCTCGCAGCGGACGAAGTACGCGTAGCGCAGTCGCACCTCGCGTCCCGGAGCCAGGCGGAAGAACTTCGGCGGCGGAGTCTCCATGAAGTCCTCGCGCTCGATCCACAGCTCGCGCGAGAAGGGGACCTTGCGCGTCCCGGCGCCCGGGTCCTCCGGGTTATTCACCGCGTCAAGCCACTCGACCTTCCCCTCGGGGTAGTTCGTGACCACGACGCGCACGGGGTCGAGAACGGCCATCGCGCGCGGCGCGCGCAGGTTCAGGTCCTGCCGGACGCAGTGCTCGAGGTAGGCGAAGTCGACCATGCCCTCCGCCTTCGTCACGCCCACGCCGCGGATGAAGGCGCGGATCGCCTCCGGCGTGTAACCGCGCCGCCTCATGCCCCGTAGCGTCGGCATCCGCGGGTCGTCCCAGCCTCGCACGAGGCCCTCTTCCACGAGCCGGCGCAGCTTGCGCTTGCTCATCACGGTGTGGGTCACGTTCAGGCGGCTGAACTCGATCTGCCGCGGCCGGTGGGGCACCGGCAGATTGTCGAGGAACCAATCGTAGAGCGGTCGGTGATTCTCGAACGCGAGATCGCAGAGCGAGTGCGTGATCCCTTCGATGGCGTCGGACTGGCCGTGCGCCCAGTCGTAGGTCGGGTAGATGCACCACGCGTCGCCCTGGCGATGGTGCGTCGCGCGGAGGATGCGGTACATGACCGGATCGCGCATGTTCAGGTTCGGATGCGCCATGTCGATCTTCGCTCGGAGGGTGCGCGATCCGTCCGCGAACTCCCCGGCGCGCATCCGTCGGAACAAGCCGAGGTTCTCCGCGGCCGGTCGGTTCCTGTAGGGGCTGTCCTTGCCCGGAGGCGTGATGATCTGACCTCCGCGCTCGATCGCCGTCCCGCGGTACGCGCTGATCTCCTCCGTCGACAGGTCGCAGACGTACGCCTTGCCCTCACGGATTAGGAACTCGGCCCACTCGTAGAGCTGCTCGAAGTAGTCCGAAGCGAAGAACAGGCGGTCATCCCAGTCGACACCGAGCCATCGCATGTCCTCGATGATCCCGTCGACGAACTCCTGCTCTTCCTTGGTGGGGTTCGTGTCATCGAACCGGAGGTTGAACTTGCCGCCGTGCTCCGCGGCGACTCCGTAGCTCAACAGGAACGCCTTCGCGTGCCCGATGTGGATGTAGCCGTTCGGCTCCGGTGGGAACCGCGTCTGCACCCGGCCCCCGTTCTTTCCCGCCGCGACGTCCGCCGCGACAATGTCGCGAATGAAGTCCGACCCTGCGCCTTCGTGGCGACCTTCTACTGCCCCATGGCACCGACCTCCTCGTCGGAAGCGCGCTTGCCCCTCCGGCAAGCACGAGTCGTGAGTCTACTCGCCGCTCAGGGCGCTGCCTAGGCCGAGCGTCCCACGCGGCAGGTTCGAGGCGCGCCGACGCAGGTTCCGCACGGGCCGGGGAGCGTCGCGGCGGGCGCGTGGCAACGCTCTGCCGTCCTTCGGCGCTCGTCCTGGACGAGGCGACCGTCGCGAGACGCGTCGTGACGCTTGCGCTACTCTCACCGCATGGCAAGCGTCTGGCGCAGATGGAGACGGGCGCAGATCGCGCGGCGGCGCCTCCCGCCCTCTTGGGCGTCCCTCCTCTCGCGCGAGTTCCCACGGGCCGAGCGACTCGAGGCGACCGACCGGGCGACGCTCGCCCGCCGCTTGCTCGTTTTCCTCGCCGAGAAGCGGTTCGAGGGAGCCGCCGGGCTCAAGATGTGCGATGAGATCCGGGTGCTGATCGCCGCGCAGGCGTGCTTCCTGGTCCTTCGCCGTTCGCAGGAGGACTATGGCGGCCTCCACTCCGTCATCGTCTATCCCGGCGAGTACGTGGCGCGCCTGCGCGCGCGGGACGAGATCGGACTCATCCGCGAGGGGAGCCAGGTGCGGCTCGGCGAGACGAGCGGGCGCGGAGCGGTCGTCGTCTCGTGGGGGGAGGCGCGTCGGGGCGCGCAGGGAGCGAATGGCGGCCGCAACCTCGTGTTTCACGAGTTCGCCCACCTGCTCGACGCGGAGTCCGGCGGGTTCGACGGAGCGCCTCGGTTGGACCAGCGATCCGCCTACGACCGTTGGTCGCGCGTCATGCGAGAGGAGTATGAGGCGCTGCGCGCGCGCGCCGCGGCGGGGGTGCGGACCGACATCAACCCCTACGCGACGACCAGCCCGGCCGAGTTCTTCGCCGTGGCCACAGAGTCCTTCTTTCAGGAGCCGCATCGCGTCCATCGCGATCATCCCGCGCTGTTCGGGGAACTCGCCCGCTACTACGGGCTCGACCCGCGCCAGTTCATGGATGAGGAAGCGGACAGCCCATGAGACGCGCGAGCGACGGTCGGCGGCGATCGTCCATCCTAGGAGGTGCCATGCCCGAATTGCCGGAGATCGCGTGCAGAGCGAGCGAGATGCGCGCTCGTCTCGTTGGCCGCCGCATCCTCGCGATCGAGGTCGCGCAACCCAAGTGTCTCAATCTCTCGGTCGACGAGTTTCGACGCGGGCTCGTCGGCGCGACGGTCCGGAGCGTGGCTCCCCGCGGCAAGTGGCTGTTCGTCGAGACAAGCCGCGGACACCTCCTGCTCAACCTGGGCATGGGGGGCGAGATCCTCCTGACTCCCAACGGACAACTCCCCGCGAAGTGGCGCGTGCGCTTCGGCCTCGACCGGTCCGAGTCCCTGACCGTCCATTTCTGGTGGTTCGGCTACGCGCACTTCGTCTCTCCCGGGGAGCTCGGCGACCACGCGATGACCGCTGCGCTCGGGCCCGATGCCCTCGACGTGACGCGAGACGAGTTCCGTCGACTCCTTGCCGGGCGCCGCGGCGCGATCAAGACGTTCCTACTCGACCAGACGCACCTCGCCGGCATTGGCAACGCGTACATCCACGACATCCTGTTCCGCGCCCGCCTCCACCCCCTCCGCCTCATCCCGACCCTCTCCCAAGAGGAGGTCGACGGCCTCCACGCTGCGATCCGAGTTGAGTTCGAGCGAAGCATCGCAGTCGGCGCGGCCGCCTACGAGACCGATCTGGACGGCAAGCCCGGCGGATTCACCGCCGCCGACCTCCTCGTCGGTTATCGCGAGGGCAGGCCGTGCCCGACGTGCGGAACCGCCGTAGAGAAGATCAAGACGGGAGCCACCGCCTCTTTCGTGTGCCCGACGTGCCAGCGGCTACGGGCGCCCGCGCGCCGCGCCCGCCCGGCGAAGGGCGCCTAGCTGACGTCGGGCATCGCGTCGGTCGCATTCCGCCAGAATGCAGCCTATGCAACGCGTTTCAGTCGGTTTCGTGCAAAACGTGACGCGCATCACACTCGCCGCCCGGCATGCCCGGACGCGCGGGCTGGAATGCTTCGAAGGTCCGGCGTACCGTTGTCGCGTGAGCGCCATGGAAGAGGAAGCACCGGCACGACGACCGCGGCTCGTCCTGCCGCTCGCTTCGGCCGCCGTGCTGGTCGCCTTCTCGAGCGGCGGACTGGGCATGTTCATTCAGCTCTTCCTCGCGAACGAGCGCGGCGCGAGCCCCTTCCTCATCAGCGCCGTCTCCAGCCTCGGCTCGGTCGGCGTCCTCGTCGGCAGCTACTTCTGGGGGCGTCTTTCCGACCGAGCGGGACGCCGCCTGTTCCTCATCATCACCGCCGCCGGCGTCGCCGCGTCGATCGCCGTCCTCATCCCGCTGCCCGGCAACGAAGTGATTGTGGCGACCGCGTTCGCCCGCGCGTTCATGGACATCGGCTTCGCCTCGATGAGCCTGGCGATGATCTCGGCCGCGAGCGGCAGCGCGGGCCGCGCACGCGGGATGTCCTACAACTCCTCGGCGCGGTCGCTTGGCTTCGCCCTCGGAGCGATGGCCGCCGGCGTCCTCCTGGAGAAGCTCGGCTACCGCAGCGGCTTCGCCGTCATGGCGGTCCTGCCCATGATCGGCGCCGCCCTCCTGCTTCGCCTGCCGAGAGAGGAGGCTCCCGTTGCGCAGCCGCGACAGGTCGCCTGGCGCGCGTTGCGTGAGGCCGGCCTGACGCGTCTCTACATCGCGACCATCCTCAGGCAGTTCGGGGCAAACGGCGCCTTCGCCCTCCTCTATGTCTATATGGACGGCCTCGGGATCTCGCCCATCCTGATGGGAACCGTCAGTTCGCTCAACACGCTGACCCAGGTCGTGGCGCTCGTCGCGTTCGGCTGGCTCGCCGATCGGGTCGGTAGGCAACGCGTCTTCCTCTTCGGTTTCGGAATGGCCACGCTGTTGCCGTGCGTGCTCGCCGCCTCGCGCAACGTCGCCATGATGGCCCTCTCGTACGTCATCCTCGGCATCTCGTTCAGCTCGCTGTACATCGGGTCGACCGCGCACATCGGCGACCGCGTGCCGCTCGAGCGACAGGGAACGATGCTCGGCCTGTTCGAAATGGCTCGCGGGCTCGGCGGCCTCCTGGGACCGCTCCTGGCCGGCGCGCTCGTCCCCGCGGTCGGGTTCCAGGGCATGTTCCTCTCGATGGCCGGCGTGTCGGGAGTCGGGTTCTTCCTCGTGCTCAACGAGCGCTTCCCGTTCCCAGGCCACGGCGCCCCGAAGCCCGACGTCCCGCCAGCCGCGGTCGACGGCGGCTCGACCTAGGCTCCGCTTCCCCGTAGACTCGCGGCGATGAACAGCGTGGAACGACGCGAACTGACGCTCGTGGTGCTGGCCGCCGGGATGGGCAGCCGCTTCGGGGGCGCGAAGCAAGTGGAAGGCGTGGGGCCGAACGGCGAGATCCTCCTCGACTACTCGGTGTACGACGCGCTCGAGGCGGGGTTCTCGCGGGTCGTCTTCGTGGTCCGCGAGGAAGTCGAGGCGGTCTTGCGCCAGCGGTTCGCCGAGACGCTCGCCTCGCGCTGCCGCATCGACTACGTGCCGCAACGTCTCGGGGATCTTCCGGCTCCCTTCTCCGCCCCTTCCACCCGCACGAAGCCGTGGGGGACCGGCCAGGCCGTCCTCGCCTGCCGGGATGTCGTTTCGGGACCGTTCACCGTACTCAACGCCGACGACTTCTACGGCGCCGACGCGTTTCGCCGCGCGGCCGCCTTCCTCTCGAGCGCCGGCGGACCGGCGACGGCCCGCCACGTCCTCGTCGGCTACGACCTCGCCGCCACGCTGACCGAGCACGGCGCGGTGTCGCGCGGCGTCTGCGAGATCGATGCACGCTCGCAGCTCTCGTCGATCGTCGAGCGGCACGGCGTCGCGCGTCACGGATCCGAGATCGCCTGCACCGACGAGTCTGGCGCGGCGTACCCCTTGCCGCGTGACGCCGTCGCGTCGATGAACTTCTGGGGACTCGACCCATCGCTCTTCCCCGCTCTCGAGCGCGAGTTCCGGACGTTCCTCGCCGCCCGACCTGGGGATAAGGACGAGTTCCGGCTCCCCACCGCGATCGGCGACCTCCTGGCGCGCGGCGAGATCTCGGTCCGCGTCGTCCAGACGAGCGCGGCCTGGATCGGCGTGACGCACCGCAACGACCTCTTGTGGGTGCGCGCCGCGATCGCCGCCAAGGTCGCCGCGGGGGAGTATCCGAGCCCGCTGTGGTGACCACGCGCTCGTCACTCGCACACGAGTAGAGCGCCAAGAGCGTCCCCCAGCGTAGGTGGGCGGTCTGCGTGAGTCCTCCGCACGAACCATCTGTCCGCGTTTCTGTACGGTGTATGTACGCCCTTCTTGTTTTTTGTCCGCTTCTCTGCTATCTATGAGCTTACATGGTGATGCCTCCGGGGAGCGGTCGATGTCTCGCGCGAGCGGGCTGCGCTGCAGCGTAGGCCGCCACGCTACTCAAGGGAGGGAGAGATGAAGAAGCAGATGTCTCGCATCGTCACCTGGGCGGTCGCAGCCGTCCTCCTCACTGGCGCCGTTTCGCTCACCGCCCTGGGATGGACGAACTGCTACTGGACGGGCCAGTATCACTACGACACCGTGTACTACATCTATCGGTGCTACACGTACGGCGGCGAGGACTTCTGTGCCTCGAAGAGGTACCCGGAGTACGTCACATGCAAGGACACGCTCATCTCCAGGGTCATGCACTGCGACGAGGGGACCTACTACGAGCCGTACGACGAGTATGTGCTTTGCCTCACCTAGTACCAGGCCCACGGGAGGGATCGCACGGCGGTCCCTCCATGTATGTCGTCTTTCGCTCGATGCCGACGCGCCTTGATCGCTGCGTCATGTATCGGAGGTCTATGTGAATCTCGATCGGGTCCGTGAGGAAGCTGTGCGCCTCGGTTGCCCACGTCAGGAAGGAAGCGGCGTGCGCAATCGGAGCGAGGCGCGTCGCGCGTTCGCACGTTTGCTCTGGGTCTCGGTTGCCCTCCTCGCCTTGTCCGCAGGGTGCGCTAGCGCTCAGTCCGTCTTCTCCCGTGAGCAGGCCGAGATGAACCCGGCGACCGTCGGCCTGCCCATCGGTGCCCTGGCGCCCGCAGTGCCGGGCGTCGACTACGCTGGCTCCAACACGCTCGTCGTCGTGTCGGTCACGGAGGAGTTCGAAGACTACCGCCCCCTGCTCGAGCGGTGGGCGGCGCTGCCCGGGCTCCAGATCGCCATTGTCTGGCCCGAACCCATCTCTATGGTGCGAAACCAGGTCGTCCTCTGGCCGGGCCAGGTCACGTGGGTGTCCGAAGACGACGAGGGGCCGGTCGCGGCAGCGTTCCAGGTTGGGGAGGCGCAGATGATGGTGACCTTCTTCGTCGACGGGACCGGGACCATCGTCGGCCGCCACTCCCGCTTCAACCTGCGGGACGCGGCGACGCTCGACGCGGCAGCGAGCTTGTTCGCGGCACAAGGGGTCGTGACCGACCCCTATCTCAAAGAGCAGGTCCTCTGGTACGGCAATACGGCGGCCTACCCGGACTTCCCGCTTGAAGGCCTCGACGGGCAGCCGGTCTGGCTTCGCCCCGGTCGGCCGCTCGTCGTCCTCGACTGCGGCTGCTCGGACCAGGGACAGGCGGGGCTGATCCAGGACGCTGTCGCCTCCTTTCCCGCTGACTACCCAGGGGTCGACTTCGTCTGGACCTCGCCCCACATCCCGTGGCCGACGTACGCCGACATGTGGCAGTACGGCCGGCTCCTCGGGCTCGACGCGGAGTGGGAGGACCTCGCGCTGCCGCTCGACGAGTACCTCAACCTGAAGCAGGCGCCGTACGAGACGGAACTCGCCTACGTCGGTTCGTGCATGGCCGAGCGCAGCCGCGGCTGGATCGCGGCGCGCGACCCCGGGTACCGCCTGGCCTTCCTCTGGCTGTTCCAGACGATTCCGTCGATTGCGATCGTCGACGCGGACGGCGTGGTCCGTTTCCCGCCGACAAGCTTCCCCGTCCACCGATTCGTCGGCACCTCCGACCTCGTGGTGGACGAGGCCGCGGTGGCCGAGCTGCGCCGGATCCTCGACGAGATCGTCGGCCGCCAGGGCTGACGCGGAGAAAGGAGACGCTGTGCTGAAGCGATGGTGGGCGGTGGTGCCCGCCGCGGCGCTGTTCGCCCTGGATCACGTCGAGGTCTTCGCCGAGCAGGCGGCCGTGATCCGTGACGAGCGGGCCTGGCTGATCGGCCGGCTCGCCGAACTGGCCGGCCGGCCCGGCTCGTCGATCGGCACCGTCTATCCGACCGAGGC
>JAKLFO010000089.1 GCA_022711155.1 Candidatus Bipolaricaulota bacterium | reverse complement strand
TGGCCAGGCGCCGCGCTTCTTCCGGCCCACCGCCGGCCTGCGCAGCCCGCTGCTCGACCCGGTGCTGGCCGGCCTCGACCTCCGCCTCGCCGCGTGGACGCGCCGCCCCTACGACACCCGCGACGGCGACCCGCTGCGGATCGGCGAGGTTCGTGTTGAACTTGAGCCGTAGAGTCGGGCTCTTCGGCGGGGCGTTCGATCCGCCCCACCGTGCGCACCTTCTCGTCGCGCGGCAGGCGCTCCAGGAGTGCGGTCTCTCCCGCGTCGTCCTGGTTCCCAACGGAGTGCCGCCACAAAAGCGCGGCGCGCACTGCAGCGGGGAGGATCGCTATCGCATGGTGCAGCTCCTCGTCCGCGGGCGACGCGGGCTCTCGGCGTCGCGGATCGAGATCGACCGGGAAGGCCCGTCCTACACCATTGACACGATTCGCGCAATGGAGGATGATTGTCCAGAAGGGCTGTGCTTCATCCTGGGAGCCGACCAGTTGCTCGGAATCGAGACGTGGAGGGAATCCAGAACGCTCATGCGGTCTGTTCCATTCATCGTCGCGCCCCGACCGGGGGTAGAAGTCTCCGAGTTCCACCGGCCACCTTTCGATGAGCTGAGACTCCACGTGCTCGACATGGCCCCCGTCGACCTCTCGTCCTCGTGGGTGCGAGAGAGACTGGCGGAGGGCGGCGAGATCGAGCCGTGGGTGACGCGGGGTGTGGCGAGGTACGTTCGGGAGCGACGGCTCTACCGAACGGGGAGCAAGGGAAGCAGCGCAAACTAGGAGGTTCGTATCGACAGCAGGAAAATGCGGGTGAACGAGCGGATCCGCGTCCCGGAGGTCCGGGTGATCGACGAGAAGGGCGAGAACCTGGGCGTCCTAGCGACAGACAAGGCGATCGCGGCCGCGAAGGAGCGAGGGCTCGATCTTGTCGAGGTCGCTCCTCAAGCGAGCCCGCCGGTCTGCAAGATCGTGGACTTCGGGAAGTACTACTACCAGCAGGAGAAGCGCGAGCGCAAGCAGCAACACCGTTCGAAGCTGAAGGAAGTCAAGTTCACGATCAAGATCGGCGAGCACGACTTTCAGACGAAGCTGGGGAGAGTGCGCGAGTTCCTCCTGCATGGGGACATGGTTCGCATCAGCATTTTCTTCCGCGGTCGTGAGATCATTCACGCCAGCAAGGGGCACGAGCTCCTGCGGCGGGTGGAAGAGGCGGTCAAGGACATTGCCCGCGTCGAAGGCCAGCCCATGGCCAAGGGCAAGATCCTGCAGATGATGGTCGTGCCGTCGCAGCAGGGGTAGGCGGCACGAGGAGGAGATGCAGTGCCGAAGCAGAAAACGCATTCCGCGTCCAAGAAGCGCTTCACGCGGTCGAAGGGCGGAAAGCTCTTCCACGAGATGTCGAACTACTGGCACAAGAACGTGAAGAAGAGCTCGAAGACCAAGCGACAGGCGAGGAAGGGCAAGCAGGTCACCGGGGGTCTCGAGAAGATGCTCAGCCGGATGATCGGGAAGAAGCCGAGATAGGTCCGGCTGGAAACGAAGGAGAAGAGGATGCCACGAGCACGTGGAGGCAACAAAGGGAAAGAGAGCCGCAAGAAGATCCTGGCTCTCGCCAAGGGCTTCAAGGGCAAGCGGGGGAAGGCACACCGCATTGCCAAGCAGGCGGTGATGCACGCCCTGAAGAACAGCTACGTCGGCCGCCGCCTGAAGAAGCGAAACTTCCGCAGCCTCTGGATCACCCGGATCGGCGCTGCGGCGAAGCAGAACGGGCTCTCGTACTCGCGACTGATCTCCGGCCTGTCGAAGCAGAACGTCGGCGTCAACCGCAAGATGCTCGCGGACATCGCGGCGCGCGATCCGGGGACCTTCTCGGAAATCGCGAAGCTCGCTAAAGAAGAGGTTGCGAAGGGCTAGCGGGCATGGATGACCGCGAGCGGGAAGGCGCTCTGCCCGGCGGCGAGTCGGCCGCGGATGCCGTCCGCCGGGCGGGAGATGGCAAGAGATGTCGGGAGGTCACCTTCGTGGTGACCTCTTCGCTTGAGCCGGGAAGCGGTCGGGACGCGGCCGCGCTGCCGAGAGACGTCGAGACATGGCTCGGAGTCGAAGGGATCGAACTGACCGCGAGCCACGGCGTGTACGAGAGCGAGATGGCGCGGGGCAACCGTTTCCGGGTCGACGTTCATGTCAAGGGGGCGTGGAGCGAGGCCGTGCGGAGCGACGCGCTCCGCGACACGCTCGACTACGACCGCATCGTCGAAACCATCCACGGCGTGAGTCGCCGGCGACGCTTTCACCTCATTGAGTCCTTCGCCGGCGCCATCGCCGCGGACGTCGCGCACCTCGAGCCCCAGGCCATGGAAGTGCGCGTCTGTGTGCGGAAGCTGTCCTTCGCGAACTGGGGACCGGATGCATGCGCAAAAGCTGTGGTGACGTTGCGCCCGAGGGCGGCCGAGTAACGGCCTACGTATTGTTCGGGTCGAATCTGGGCGATCGAAGACGGTCGATCGAGGACGGTCTGGCGTTCCTCGAGCGCGGGGGCGTCGTTTGGTCGGCGCGCTCGTCGTTCTACGAGACTGAGCCGATCGGATTCGACGACCAACCGTGGTTCCTCAACTTGGCGGCGAGGGGCTCGGTGTCGGTCTCTCCGCGAGCGCTCCTCGCCCTCTGCAAGGCGGCCGAGGAAGCCGCGGGCAGAACGGGTGGCGTCCGATTCGGACCGCGCCCTCTCGACGCGGACATCCTGCTCTACGGCGAGGTGGAACTTGACCTTCCGGACCTCGTCCTTCCGCACCCACGGCTGCGCGAGCGGCGGTTCGCGCTCATCCCGTTGCTCGAGGTCGAGCCCGACTTGCGGGACTTCCGCGACGGGCAGCGGTACGACGCGGTCCTTCAGAGACTCGATGAGGGAAAGAAGGTGGCAAAATCGACGACAAAAGGATCCTGATCTCCGTCGATACAACCGAAGACGGGGACAAGAGAACGCGCGTCGCTCTGACGGAGGGCGGGCGCTTGATGGAGATCTACTACGGACACCCGTCGCAGGAGAAGCTCGTCGGAAACGTCTATCGCGGGCGGGTGGAGGATGTCGTGCCCGGGATGGGGTCGGCATTCATCGACGTCGGCGAGAAGAAGAGCCTGTTCCTCTCGCTCAACGAGCTGAACGACGCGATGCTCGAGGAGAAGGGCTTCAAGCCATGGCAGTCGGGCATCCCGATCGGGAAGATCCTGCGACAGGGACAGATGATCACGGTGCAGGTGCGCCGCGACGGGATCGGAACGAAGAACCCACAGGGAACGACCAAGATTTCAATCCCCGGGCGGTTCTGGGTGTACTTGCCGACGGAGGACCGGCTGGGCGTGTCGCGACGCGTCGAGACGGTTCGAGACCAGCGCCGCATTCGTAGACTCGCGCGGGCGCTCAAGAAGCCGGGCGAGGGCATGATCGCTCGCACGGCGGCGCAGTGGGCGACCGACGAGGATCTGGAGCGCGACTACCGACTCTTGGTCGAGAGTTGGGAACGCGTCGGCGGCGCGGCGAAGGCCGCTTCGACTCCGCGGCTCCTGTACAAGGCGATGGGGCTCGTCCAGACCGTGCTGCGCGACTGGATGGGGCCGGACATCTCCGAGGTCGTCGTGGATTCGCCGTTCTTCTTCGAGAAGATCCAGTCGTTCCTCGAGTACATGCAGATGTCGAGCCACTCGAATAAGGTCCGGCTCCACAAGGGGCCGGAGCCGCTGTTCGCCAAGCACGACATCGAACGGCAGATTCAGGACAGCCTCGCACGGCGCGTGCCGCTCGCGGGGGGAGGCTCGATCGTCATCGATGAGACCGAGGCTCTCATCGCGATCGACGTGAATACGGGGGCGGACGTCCGGCACCGCAACCAGGCGGCGGCGATCCTGAACACGAACTTGGAGGCGGCGACGGAGATCGCGCGGCAGCTCCGGCTGCGCCAGATCAGCGGGATCATCGTGGTGGACTTCGTCGACATGGAGGATCCGCAGCACGTCCAGCAGGTGATCGATCGCGTCTGCGAGGAGCTTCGCAAGGATCGCGTCTCGGCCGACTTCGTCGATATGACCGGACTCGGCCTCATCGAGATCACGCGGAAGCGGCGCGGCGAGAGCCTGTCGGACATGCTGGAGAACGCGAAGTTCGACGCCTGAGGCGGCGCGGGCGTGCACGCCGGCTCCCCTTGTGGGGGGAGTCGTGGTACAATGCCCGCGAGCTGCGGGGCGCATAGCTCAGTTGGGAGAGCGTTCGGGTCACATCCGAGAGGCCGCAGGTTCGAGCCCTGCTGCGCCCACTTCGAGCCGCCAGCCATGCTGGCGGCTCTTCCCTTGGGCTTGTTGAACGCCCTTCGCTGCTTGCTTGTCGGACGGAGAGGCGAGTAGCTCGGCTCTATGGATTGCCGTACCTCGCTGCTCGCTTGCCGGAGGGAGGGGCGAGTATGCTCAGTTGGGAGAGCGTTCGGGTCACATCCGAGAGGCCGCAGGTTCGAGCCCTGCTGCGCCCACTTCGAGCCGCCAGCCATGCTGGCGGCTCTTCCCTTGGGCTTGTTGAACGCCCTTCGCTGCTTGCCTTCCATGAAGTCGAGCAAGTAGCTCAGTTGGGAGAGCGTTCGGGTCACATCCGAGAGGCCGCAGGTTCGAGCCCTGCTGCGCCCATTGGTGATGGAGCCGCCAGCCATGCTGGCGGCTCTTCTTCTGGGCTTGTTGTGCGCACTTCGCTGCTCACCCGTCGCCCTCGCGCCGGGTGTCGCGTAAGATCCTGCGATCCCACGGCGGAGGTGCAGCGGATGCGGTCCCTGGTCACCGGAGGCAATGGGTTCATTGGCTCGCACGTGGTCCGAGCGCTCGTCGAGCGCGGCGACGACGTGCGCGTCCTCGCGCGCCCGAGGGCCGACTTGCGTAACCTGCGTGGTCTCCCCATCGAAGTGGCGGAAGGCGACGTCCGGGATTCGGACTCCCTCGCGCGCGCCATGTCAGGCTGCGCGCGCGTCTTTCATGTGGCGGCGCTGTACTCGTTCTGGGCGCCTCGCGAGCTCGTCGAGGCGACGAACGTCGGCGGCACGCGCAGCGTGCTGGCGGCGGCGGCGCGAGCGGGCGTCGACACGGTCGTGCACACGAGTTCGGTTGCCGCGCTGGGGTTGCCGGGAGTTGGGGAGGTCGTGGATGAGACGTCGCCTGTCGACCGGAGGCTCATCGTGGGCGCGTACAAGGAGAGCAAGCTCCGCTCGGAGGAGCTGGCGGTTGACGCGGCCAGGGGCGGCCAGCGCGTGGTCATCGTCAACCCGTCCTTCCCGGTGGGCCCTGGAGACCTCAAGCCGACGCCTACGGGGCGGGTCATCGTCGACTTCCTCAACGGGCGCATGCCGGCGTATGTCGAGACGGGGATGAACGTCGTCGATGTGCGCGACGTTGCGGAGGGGCACGTCCTGGCAGCCGAACGAGGGCGCTCCGGCGAGCGGTACGTCCTCGGCGGCGTGAACCTTACGATGCGCGAGTTCCTCACGCGGCTCGCGGCGGTCAGCGGCTGCCGGGCCCCGCGATTGCGGGTGCCCCACGGGGTGGTCGCCGCGCTGGCGAGACCGAGCGAGTTGGCTGCGAGGCTCACGGGCAAGGAGCCCCGGTTGACGCGGGACACGGTGCGGATGTCTCGGTATCGGATGTTCTACAGCCCGGCCAGAGCGATCCGCGAGCTGGGGCTGCCGCAGACGGCTCTGGAGGTTGCCCTCGCGGATGCCGTCGCGTGGTTCCGCGCGAACGGCTACGCGCGCGCGGCGTCGCGCCGCACGAGTCCCGAGTAGACGAGGTCGGATCCAGCCCAGGTCGTCGTCACGTCGCGGAGTGCGGTCGCCTGCGCCAGCCGCTCGGCTCCTTCGCCTCCCACGGACGGGACTGCGCCGCGCCCTCCGATCACGAGCGGAGCGATGAGGAACGTCACTCGGTCAACGAGCTGCGCTTCAAGGAAGGACGCCGCGGTCTCCCCTCCGCCTTCGATGAGGGCGGAATCCACGCCTTCGGCCGCGAGACGGGCGAGCAGCGCAGAGAGGTCGACCCGACCCTCTGCGCTCGGCAGTTCCCAGACGCGACAGCCGGCCGCCTCGAGCTCGTCCTTGCGCGCCGCGGGCAGGTTGTGCACGGCCACGATCGGGCGTCTCCTGCCGGCCAAGAGGCGCGCGCCGACGGGCAGCCGGCCCCACGCGTCGAGGATCACGGGGGTGGGCTGTCGTCCAGGGACGTGGCGCACCGAGAGCTCAGGATCGTCGGCGAGCACGGTTCCGATTCCCACGAGGACGGCGGCATGGCGCCGCCGCAGGCGATGGGCGAAAGCGCGGGCTTCCGGCCCTGTGATCCAGCGGGCGTCGCCGGCACGCGTCGCAATCCGCCCGTCGAGGCTCGTTGCAAGCTTGAGATGGACGAACGGTCGGCCGGTCCGGATGTAATGGAGGAAGATCTCGTTCTGACGCTCGGCCACGTCGCGCAGGAGCCCCACCTCGACCTCGACGCCCGCTTGGCGCAGCGCGGCGATGCCGCGGCCGGAGACGAGGGGGTTGGGATCCTCGATGGGAACGACGACGCGAGCGATACCGGAGTTGAGGATGCGGGTCGTGCAGGGCGGCGTCTTGCCGTGATGAGCGCAGGGCTCGAGCGTGACGTATAGCGTCGCGCCGCGCGCCTTGTCCCCCGCTTCGTCGAGGGCGAAGACCTCGGCGTGGGGGCCGCCGAACTGACGGTGATAGCCGCGGCCGACGATCTCGCCTTCGCGCACGACGACTGCGCCGACGACGGGGTTGGGCGACGTGTCGCCCTCGCCGAGCTCGGCGAGCGCGAAAGCTTCTCGTAGGAAGCGTTCGTCTCTCAACGCGCTGCCTCCTGGAGCGCGCGCATGGCCGACGCCCGATCCTGGGCGGAGAAGATCGCCGAGCCGGCGACGATGACGTCGGCCCCGGCGCGGACGACGTCGCGTACGGTGCCAGCGTGGATGCCTCCATCCACCGCGATCTCGATCGGGCGTCCCGCGATCTCGCGCGACAGCCTGCGGATGCGCTCGAGAGACGCCGGGAGGAACGCCTGGCCGCCGAATCCTGGCTCAACGCTCATCACGAGAACGAGCGAGACTCGATCGAGAAGCGGGAAGATCGTCTCGAGCTCCGTCCCGGGCCGGAGCGACACGCCCGCGCGGGCTCCCGTCTCGCGGATGGCGGCGAGCGCGCGTTCGGGGGTGTCGTCGGCCTCGACGTGGAAGATGACGGTGTCGTCCGGTCGGACGCGGAACTGCGGCGCGTACTCGGCCGGTCGGTCGATCATCAAGTGGATCTCAAACGGGAGATCGACGACGCGTCGGAGGGCGTTGACCACGGGGGGGCCGAACGTGAGATTGGGCACGAAGTGCCCGTCCATGACATCCCAGTGGAGGCGGGAAGCGCCTGCGGCAACAGACTGCGCCTCTTCGAGAAGGCGGGAGAAGTCGGCCGAGAGGAGGGATGGCGCGAGCTTCATCGGCGGCGGTTGGCCGACAGGATGAGAGCGGCCAACTGCAGCGCGGCCACGGCGGCCGCGGCGACGTAGGTCAGAGCGGCGGCGGAGAGGACCTTGCGCACCGCTCCCAGCTCCTCCGTCGTCACCATCCCCGTCTGTTCGAGCGCGCGCACGGCACGGCGACTCGCGTCGAACTCCACGGGCAGCGTCACAAGCGTGAACAGGACGGCGACCGAG
>JAKLFO010000088.1 GCA_022711155.1 Candidatus Bipolaricaulota bacterium | reverse complement strand
GATCGGGCCGATGCCGCCGCGACCGAATGCCCTCACGGCTGGGGGCAGGAGCCCGGACGGCGTCGCGTTCGTCACCCAGAGCCTGAGGCCGGTGACGAGCAGCCCGACGAACAGCGTTGCGATGAACGGCTGGACCTTGCGCACGGCGATCAGGAGGCCGTTCGCGAGGCCGATCGCCGCCCCCATCGCCAGAGTCAGCGGAATCACGAGCGGCACGAGCGTGTTCGCCCCGCCGGTGAGTTCGGCGATGGTGACGCCAGCGAGCTGCATGACCGCTGCCACGGACAGGTCGATGCCTCCGGCCACGATGACGATCGTCTGGCCGATGGCGAGAACGCCGATCGCCGACGCTTGGCGCAGGATGTTGAGCAGGTTGTCCGGCTGGAAGAACGGCGGTGACACGCAGGCGGCGATGACGAGGAGCAGGCCGAGGAACACGAAGACGAGCGACCCCTCGAGCCGTTGACGCAGGGCGCCGAGCGCGCTCCTCATGGCGCCTCCCACGCCGCGACGAGATCGCGGGCCGACAGAACGCGCCCGTAGTGGTTCTCAATCACGTACAGGCCGACCTCTCTCATCGTCGCGTTCCACGCGCGGCCGCGGCGTGAGAACGAAGCGAGGCAGTCCGACACCGCAATGACGTGGTAACCGCGCGCAAACGCCTCGTGCATCGTGTCGCCGCTGCAGATGTTCGGGCCAGTGCCCGCGACGGCCACCGTGTCCGCGCCGACCGCGCGGAGCGCGGCGTCGAGCGACGTGCCGCTGAATGCTCCGTAGCCGTACTTCTCCACGACGATCTCCGACGCAAGAGGCTCCAGTTCGGGGACGAACTCGGCGCCCCACGTGCCCGGGAGCGTGACCGCCGGATCTCCCCAGAACGCGGTCCAAGACGGGGCGTTGCGTCGCACATCGTTCACCATGCGCGTATGGAAGATCGAGACGCGATGCCTGCGGGCCCCCTCGAGGAGCCGGCCGAGCGGCAGGACAATCGCCTGCACGTCCGACGCATCGAAGCCGAAGCGCGCCATCGCCCCGCCGGGCGACACGAAGTCGTTCTGCATGTCGACGACGAGCAGCGCCGTGCGCTCGCGGAAGCTGGGTCTAGCGCATCCATTCATCGAGGTGCTCCTTCACGAAGTCGTCGTCCGCGAGGTGCGGGTAGCTCGCGCGGACCCGTGCGATCTCGTCCGCCTGTCCGGTCGAGAGATCGAGTTTCCGATCCAGGCACCAGCGCCCGGCGAGAAGACCGCTCTGCCGGAGCATCTCGTGAATGCCTGGGAGGCACCCGGCGAAGGCGTGGTCCGCGTCGAACACGGCCTGGTTCACGTCGGTGATCTGTGCCGCGACGACGAGGAGCTCTGGGGGAACCGAGTCGCCGGCCTCGCGCAGCCGCCGAATTCGCGAGTGCAACTCGACGGCGCGGCGGGTCCAGAACGACCAGTGCCCCAGGAGTCCGCCGACCATGCAGACAGTAACTTGGGACTCACCCACCGGGATCTCGTACGGCGTGACCAGGTCGAGGACGATGTGATCGTCATTTCCCGTGTAGAGCGCGATCTCCCCCGCACGCCCGGACTCGGCCACGGCGCGCAACACGTCCAGCGTCTGGTACCGGTTGAACGGAGCCACCTTGATCGCGACCACGCTCTCGATCTCGCAGAACGCGCGCCAGAAGACCCGCCCGAGGGGGCGCCCGCCGACGGCCGGCTGCAGGTAGAAGCCGACGAGGGGGAGCGCGTCGCCCACGACACGGCAGTGCGCGACGAGCTCGGCGTCGCTCGATCCCGCGAACGCAGCAAGACTCACGAGTCCCGCGTCGTAGCCGAGTCGCGCCGCAAGCTCCGCCTCCGCGATCGCCTGATCGGTCTTGCCGCAGATCCCGGCGATGCGTATCGCCTCCGGCTTGCGACGCTTCATCTCCTCGGCCGCGACCTCGAGCACGGGGCGAAGGAGCGCGTGCTCCGGATCGCGGATCTCGAACTGGGTCGTGTGCACGGCCACGGCGAGCCCGCCCGCCCCGCTGGCGAGGTAGTAGCGCGTGAGGGCGCGCTGGCGCCGCTCGTCGAGCCGGCGTCGGGCGTCGAGAGCGAGGGCATGCGCCGGAATCGCCGTCCCTGAACGCAAGGCGGTGAGGGCGGCGGCGCGCATCGCCACTAGAACCGCCCTCCCCGCTCTGCGAAGTGGGTCGGTTTGCCCAGCATCCGTCCGCCCGCCTGGACCCACTCCGCAATCCATTCCAGCATCTGGTGGGCGTCCACCGCCGGCCGCCCGAAGAGGCGCACGGCCTTCCTGCAGTCGGCGAGGAGCGCATTCGGTCCTTCGAGTCCCACGTAGTGGAGCGGGCGCTTGAGGCGCTCGCTGAGCCACTCCGCCGCATCCTGCACCGAGAGCGCATCTGGCCCGCTGACGTTGACGATCTCGGCCGGCGACGAGGCGAGGGGAATCGCACGGAGCATCATGTCGCACGCGTCCCCCTGCCAGATCACGTTCACGTGGGACATCGAGACGTCGACGGGGTCGCCGCGCCAGATGGCCTCCGCGATGTCAACCAGGACGCCATACCGCAACTCGACCGCGTAGTTGAGCCGCGCGATGACCGTCGCGACTCCTTCCGTTGCGCTGAAGTGTTGGAACACGCGCTCGCGGCCGAGGCACGACTGGGCGTACTCGCCGACCGGGGCCGGCGTCGTGTCCTCCGTCGCGCCACCCGACGCGACGGGTACGAACGGGTAGACATTGCCTGTGGAGAAGACGAGGATGCGACTCTCGCGGAAGCGGTCGGCCACGATCCCGGGGACAAAGGCGTTGATTGTCCAGGTCAGGGCTTCGCCGCCCGTCGAGCCGAACTTGCGTCCTGCCATGAAAACGACATTCGGGCAGTCGGGGAGCCGATCGACGGCTCGGGGATCGGTCAGGTCGCATCGGATGGTTGAGATGCCCGCGTCTTCGAGCGCTCGCTCCACGGCGGGATCGGAGAAGCGAGACACGCCGATTACGGGCGCGTGGACGCCGGCCTCGTCGAGCGCGCGCTTGGCCATGCGCCCGAGCGTGTGCCCCATCTTGCCGCCGATGCCGAGGATGAGGACGCCACCGGACAGATCCGGCGCGCGCTCGATCAACGCGGCGCTGGGGCGACTGAGGAACTCGTCCAAGTCGCGCTCGGTCGCGAACCGTGCCGGCCAGCTATGCATCATGCTCGGTCCCTCCGTCGTCGGCGATGCCCCGCGCGAACAGGCGAGCGTAGAAGTCGACGAACTCCTGCATCGTCCGCGGGGATTCAAACGAGAAGCCGGTCAGTATCTTCATCGTGTGGCGGTTGGAGAAGTAGACCACCGTGACCGCCTGGAGAGCGTAGACCAGGCGGTCGACATGGACGTCCGCTCTCACCATCCCCCTGGCCTTTGCGTCCTCGAGGATGCTCTGCAGGCGAGACCACCCCGGTCCGCGCGCCGCTCTCGCGGCCTTGGGGTCCAGGTGTTCGGCGCCGTTCAGGTTCTCCCACGACACCAGGCGGGCGAACGATGGATGCTCCCGGTTGAACGCGAACAGGTCGCGCAGGATTCCGCGCAGGAGAGCGTAGACCGTGTCCTCCTCGGACAGCGCATGGAATGTCTCGCGCTGCGAGAGCTCGGCGTAGCGCGAGTTGAGGACCTTGCGGTAAAGCTCCTGCTTCGTACCGAAATAGCGAATGATGAGCGCCTTGCAGCAGCCCGCCTGGTCGGCGATCCGGTCGAGCGTCGCGCCGCTGTAGCCGTGCTCGGAGAACTGAGCCGCGGCAGCGTCGAAGATCCGCCGCTGCGTCTCCTCCTTGTTTCGCGTTCGCACACCCCGGCTCGTCGCGCTCATAAGTAACCGAACGGTTACTTGGCTAGTATGCACATTCGCGCGGGCGCGTCAATAGTCAGTAAGAGCGAGGCGGGCCCCGGGCTGAATGCATCTGCGCAGGAGGCAGACTCGTCGCCTGACGCCCGCTGCGCTACGATGCCATGACGGAGGTGGGTTCGATGGACGTGCGGCGCCGTGGGGTGGTTCTTTCGATCTTGCTCTCTTGTGCTCTCGTTGTCTCCGTGCCGGCCGTCGGGCAGCTTTCGGCGCGGCTCGTGGAGGGGCCTCAGCCTGTCGGAGTCTCCGTGCGCATCGACGAGTTCGCGTTCGAGGGGAACGCGCTCACCTCGCTGCGCCTGACCGTCGCGAACGAGTCGGCGAACCTTCTCACGATCGACACCGCGCGCTCGTCGTTCGTGTCCCCGGACGGAGAGGTTCGCCCGCTGATGGCGTTCCTCGGGTCGGACTTCCGGGCGATTCTGCTCCCCGGGGAGTCCACATCAGGCGTGCTCGACGCTCTCGGCGTCGTGCAGGTTGGCGACGAGTTCCGGCTGGGCATCGTGTGGACTCTCGGCGCCCTCGTGGAAGCAGGAGCGTGGACGTGGCGGATCGTCGATGCCTCGGTGCCCCAGGTTGCTGCGCTACCAGACTCTGCGGCTGGCGCCGAAACGCCATCCGGGGCTGACGCGACGGCCGGGAGCGATGCGCCGGACGCCGGCGTGTCGGCCGACGTAGACGGAAACGGCGACTACGTTCTCGGACTCGCGGGCCTTGCGCTCGGCCTTGTTCTCGTGGCTCTTCTCGGCTGGGGGTTGTGGAGCCTCGGATCTCTTCTCTGGTAGGTCCTCGCCGTGCGCGGCCTGGCGATCGCGACCCGGCGCGCAGGCCAGGGCCAACGTCGCCGAGGACGTCAGGAGCATGGGGGGCGACCTTGTCACGAGCCCCCGCCAGATCGCGGTTCCGGCTGCGGCGGTGGGGCTCCGCCCGGCCCTTGCCTAGTTTCGCCGCCCAGGAAGTGATAGCGTCCTCCTGCCGCACGAGTCCGGCTGGGGCGCCCGGCGTGAAGCGCCGGAGGAGGTGATCGGCCATGACAGGGATCTTCATCTTCGTCGTTGGCTTCTTCGTTGTGGTCCTGATCGGCGCGGCAGCAGCCATCCTCGGCTGGTGAGGCGCCGCGTGGGGCGGCCGGCTGGCGCGCGATCACCCGGCGGGCAGGTCAAGGTGGAAGCGCGTGCGCCCCTCGTCGCTCTCCACCGTCAGGTTTCCGCCGTGCTCTCTCGCGATCCCGTAGCTGATGGACAGCCCGAGGCCAGTCCCCATGTCACGCGGTTTCGTGGTGAAGAACGGGTCGAAGATGCGCGTGCGAAGGTCAGCGGCGACTCCCGTGCCGCGGTCTTCCACGGTGATCCGAACCCACGCCCGACCGCCCTGCGCGAAGGCGCGCGCCGCGACGAGGACGCGCTTATTCTCGTCCCGGCCGAGGTAGCGACGGTTCAGGGCATCCCGCGCGTTCGTCAAGAGGTTGATAAGAATCTGCTGCACCTGCTGTGGATTGCAGATGACGGCGGGCAGGTCGTCGGGCACGTCTTCTTGGAGAAAAATGTCGTCGCGGCGCAATGCGGCGCCGATGAGCGTCAAGGACGCGCGCAGGATGTCACGCACCGACGCGGCGCGACGTTCGGAGGAGTCCTGGCGCGCGAACGACAGGAGTCCGCGGACGATCTCCGCGACGCGCTTCCCCTCCTCCTGGATTCCCTGAGCGAACTCGCGCAGCTGCGAGTCTCCCACGCGACACTCGATGAGCTCGGCGTAGTTGATCATGCCGGTGAGGGGGTTGTTGACCTCGTGGGCGATGCCGCTCGCCAGAGTTCCGATGGACTCGAGCTTCTGGCTGTGGCGGAGCTTGGCCTCCAGGGCGAGTCTCTCTTGCTCAGCGAACTTGCGCGCGGTGATGTTTCGCGAGACCCCGAGGATGCCGATGAGCTTGCCGTCTTCGTCGAGCAGAGGACTTGTCACGGTCTCCGTCCAGACGGTCGTTCCGTCCTTGCAGGGCTGTTCGAGCTCGTGGTGACCCTCCGGCGGGGGCTCCTGCCCGCGCGAGAGCCGGTCGCGCAACTCGGCGAGGAGCGGCGTCACCGCGGCCTCTGAGGAGGGCGTGAGCGCGGCGGAGAACGGCTGGCCGAGGACCTCGTTGGGCGTGTATCCCCGCAGCTTCTCGACCGACGGGCTGACATACGTGAACCGGCCGTCGAGGTCGAGCGTCCAGATGACGTCGCTCGAGTTGTCTGCCAGCAGCTTGTAGCGGGCTTCACTGGCGCGCAAGTCGCGCACCTTCTCCTCAAGCTGCTGGGTCATCGAGTTGAATGCCCCGGACAGGCTCGCGATGTCCGCGATCCGGCTCCTCGTCTCCACCTCCCGCCACTCTCCCTGCGCCAGCGCTTCCGCGGCCTGCCCGAGCCCGCGCAGGGGACGGGTCACCGGACGTGCCGCCAGAATGCCGAGTCCTGTGGCGACCGCCACAGCAGCAACGATGAGCCCGAGCGTCAGCCTCGTGCTCTCGTCCACCCGCGCCATGAAGTCCCGCTCGGGCACCGTCACGACCACGAGCCAATCGATCCCGTACGTGTCCGCCAGCGACGACACTTGGAGGAAGTGCTTGTCTCCCTCGACTTTCAGCTCGATCTGCGTGCCCTGCGCGTCAAGCGGTGCGCCCTCGGCCAGGACGGTCGAGGCAGCCGCGCGAACGACGGGCGATGAACTTTCGCTGGCTGTGAGCCGGCGAGCGGTCTCCCCCGGGACTCCGAAGGAGATGGGACTCCGGTCGGCGGCCGCTGCCACGAGGAGTCCGGAGCGCTCCATGATGAACGCCTGGCCGGTCGTGCCAATCTTCAGCGATCGAAGGAAGTCGCCCACCTGTGACAGGAAGATGTCGGACGAGACAATGCCGAGGAACGCCCCGCTGCGATCGTACGCCGGGCGGCTGGCGGAGATCGCCATATCCTGACCGGAGAAGAGGAGGTAGATGGGGCTCCATGCCGGCCCCCGGTTCTCGACAGCGCGATCGTACCAGCCGCGGGTTCGCGCGTCGAAGTTGGGCACGGACTGCAGCTCTGCTGCCCGGCCTCCGTGCTCATCGAGCGCGAACTTCCGGAATGTGCCGGCCGCGAACCCGTCGGTGAGGATCCCGTAGAAAGCGCCCCCCGGGCCTTCGCGGCCCGCGTCGGCGATCCCTCCGCGCGCGTTGCCGAAATACACGCTCGAGACCGACGGAGTCACCAGGACCTGTTGCCAGAAGTGTCGGATGAGCGCTTCCGGGTCCTCCGCGTCGAGCGCCCCGACGCGCAAGAGCTCGGCGTTGGCCTCGTTCAGGTCGTGCGGGGTCGCAAGAAACTGCCGCAGCCGCTCCTCGATTCGCGTCGTCACTTCGCTGCGGAGGCGGCGGGCCACCTCGTTGACCGCGCTGCGAGCGTTGCGAAGAGAAACGTAGCCGATGAGCCCCGCGGCAACGAGCGATTGGAGGACGAACAAGCCGACGAGGACGTACAAGAGCGAGGCGCGCGCGCGGTGCGCTTTGCGACTGTCCTTCCCAGCCCTTCCCATGCGTCTTTGCCGACGACGCGGGCGGCGACCCGACGGTGGGTCGCCGCCCGCACCGGCCTCTTACCGCACTCGGAACGCCCTCGTGCTCGTGTTGTTGCTCCGGTCGGACTCCGGGAGGAGCTGCGCCGGATCGAGCGTCGTCGTGAGGAGGACGTTGCCCGGGTGGAACGCCGCGCTCGCGAACTCGATCTGGACGCGGACGTCTGTGACGCCGGGCTCAAGGGTCCCTTCGTAGTGCGCGACGAGAGTCACGGTCGTGTTCTCCGCGTCGCGGAACGCGAACGCCACGTCGAACGGGCCGACGGGCACCGGTCCGAGGTTCGAGACCAAGACCCACGCCAGTCCGGTCTCGCCGATGTCGAGGCTGTTCGGGAGAACGTGTGTGCTCTGGATGGCTAGGTCGACGGGACCTCCCGGCCCCGGCTGGACGTCCTCCGCGGGCGCCGCAATCGTGAGAGGGATCTCGAGAACGTTGTTGAGGGTCGCGTGCTCGGGCACCTTACCCGGGACGTCGACGAGGCCGACAACCGCCCG
>JAKLFO010000087.1 GCA_022711155.1 Candidatus Bipolaricaulota bacterium | reverse complement strand
TCGGCGATCAGTCAAAGCATACTGAGATGAGCCTGAAGAAGGCGGATGCGGTTCCGCAGGACGGGCAAATTAAGGACATTAAGCCGTTAGTGAGAGCGATCGTTGTCACGCACGCGCATCTCGACCATGCGGGCGGAGCGGGGCACGTCGCAGCAGCCCACCCAGAGGTCACGGTCGTCGCGCACCCACGCGCGCTGCCGCACCTCGCCGATCCCTCATGCATCACGGAAGCCGCGCGCCAAGCGAGCCCGGACTTCGCACGCATCTACGGCGCCCCGCTGCCCGTCCCACGACAACAGCTGGTCGGCGCGGCAGACGGTGATTGGTTCTCACTCGGAGGAAGTACGAAGATCCAGGCGCTCGAGACGCCAGGGCACGCTCCCCATCACGCTTGCTTCTTCGATGCTGGGACGCGGACCGCGTTCGTCGGCGACGCGGTCGGCCACCATGCCGTGCCCGTCGACCTTCCCCTGACTGTGCCCCCTCGCTTTGACCTCGCCGCCACGAGGGAGTCGATGCGCCGGCTGCTCGATCTCGATCCCAAGGCGCTGGCTTTCTCGCACTTCGGCGTCGCGACGGACGACACCCGCGGCCTCCTCGCGTCGTACCCCGGGCGCGTCGCGCGGTGGCTCGCCAGAGTGGACGCGCTACGACGAGAGGTGGGAGACGGCGGCGTCGCTCGGTCCGTCCTCTCGGAGCCGCGGTTTGCCGCGCTCTCTCCACGGGATCGGGACCTCGTGAGGCTCTGCGTGCGAGGCGCGCTCGCGACGCTCGACGGCCCGCGCTAGCTCGGCTTCATGGAGGCTCGGCGGTCGCCACCGAGGACCGTGACGAGCTCGCACGACGCGCTCCAGCGCGACAGAGCGCGCTGACCGTACTTGGCGGAGATCTCCGTCGTCGACTTGAGGTTGGTCGCGACCGCCGTCGGCTGGAGCGTTCGGTAGCGCCAATCGACGATTCGCTCGAGCTCCTCGAGCACGAAGTCGGTGACTCTCTCCGCACCCAGGTCGTCGAGGACGAGCAGGTCGCACTCGCGACAACGTCGCGATACTTCCTGGTTTCCACGCGTGATTTCGAGTCGCAGCTCGCAGACGAGGTCAAGCAACGGCCAGTACTCGAGGTGCGCGCCGCGCGCGATCTCCTCGGGCGACAGAGTCGGCACGGCGCGCGGGCCGTCCTCCGCCTCTCCCGCGGCCATTCGCAAGAGGTCGGCTGCGGAGGGCACTCTGACCAAACCATCGCGCCCCGCTTCTCCCCGCGCTCCTTCCAGGCGCCGGTCGAAGGCCTTCATCGTCGCCACGAGCAGGTGCGTCTTGCCCACTCCGTTCTTGCCCATGAGGAGCACGCCGGGCCTGCCTTCGCGCGCCAGCCGCAGGCAGAGCTCGAACGGCTCGCGGTTCAGGTCGGTCACTTCGAAGTTGTCAAACGTGCAATGCTCGAGCCGAGCCCCGATGGGCGCTCCCTGAATCACTGTCCGCCCCCTCTGACCCGCTTCTCGTAGATCGCCGGGTCGTGCCCGTCCGCGCGCTGCAGCGCCAGCGGCTCGCTCGTCGCCGGTCGTCCCCGCGCTTCCCAGTCTCGCGCCAGCGCGAGATTGCGTTCGAAGTTCTTCGTGTTGAACGGCGTGACGCTGTCGAAGTACCGCCGCGACGCGTCCTTTCCGCCGTCAACGCAGGCCAGGTATTCAAGCACCAGAGTCAGGTCGGCGACCGTGTACCCTTCGCGCAGCCGCCCGCGGATGTGCTCGACATTCTTGGCATGCTTGGCCGAAAGAGGCGTGTAGCGCGCCCACGTCCAACTCGACGCCCGCAGCTGGTTGAGGGCTGCGAGCACGCGTTCCGCGGCCTCCGCCTCTTCTCTTTCCCGTCCCACGGAGTCTGCCTCCGCCGCCGGCGGCCGCCGAGCTGCCGGCGTCGCCGAAAGCAGGGGCAGTGTGCTCGTCTCGCGAACGGTCCCATCGAGGGGCGCGCTCGCATCGCCGGCACGCGCGAAGTACCCGGCACGCTCCAGCTCGCGCAACGCCCCTTCGACGTCGCCCGGCCGTTCGCCGGGAGCAACGGCCGTCCACAGGTCCAGCTCGCCCGCGGCCCCGCGCGCAAGCAACGTCGCGAGGAGACCGCGCGCCCGGAGAGACAGGCGGGGGTCGTCGAGGAACGCTCGCGCGAGGACGACACGCGCTGTCTCGTCGCGCTCGACCCGGATCATCCGCCACCGCCTCTCCCGGACCTTCGGGCCCGGCCGTCCACAGGGTACCGATCGCCTTGGAGACGACGCAACTGCGCTTCGCTGACGGCTAGTCGACGTGGATCTCCAGGATGTCCTTGTCTGCGAGGACGTGATTCGCCGGCACCTGCTGGCCGTCGAACCGCCCGGATCCCCAGATCCGGACATACCGCAGATGGTCCGCGAGGTCCCGGTGCACCGTCCGCACCGCGTCGAGGACCGTGCTCCCGAGAGGGAGCGTGTACGGCTCCTCCATGTCGGGCTTCTTCCCCGGCATCTTGGTGTAGAGCCGGATCACGCGCAGCGCGTCAAACGTCATCCGCACGAACGCGTCGAGCCCTTCTCCCGACAAGGTGGAGACAGCGACGGCGGGGAAGGGAAGGCTGGCGAGCAGGGCCTCCGACGCGACTCCGGCGTCGCTCTTCGAGAGGACGATGCGCGCCGGCACCTGGACGACGCGCTCGGCCCCGTCCATCTCCGTCGCTCGCTCGGTCACGAGCTGAATCCGGCGCTCTTCCATCCAGCAGAGCATCTCCTCGAGGTGCGCCTCCACGAGGTCCGCCTCGTCCATCCCGAGGACGAGCACGGCGACGTCCGCAGCTCGGATGAGGTTGTAGACCCATCCCTCGGTGTACTCGTCCGACAATGGCGGCAGGTCGACGAGCTGCAGGCGGACGTCCTCAAAGCGCGCCATGCCCGGCACCGGGACGAGCGTGGAGAACGGGTAGTCCGCGACCTCAGGACGCGCGTTCGTGAGCGCGGCGACAAGGCTCGACTTGCCGCTGTTCGGCGGCCCGACGAGCACGGCCTGCCCGGCACCCTCCTTCGGCACGTGGTCGTAGCCTGTCCCGCCCTTCCCCTTTTTCGCGTGCAGGCTGGCGTCGCGGTAGCGGGCGATCTGCTTGCGGATGTCGCCCACCATGTGGTCCGTCCCCTTGTGCTTGGGGATGGTGCGCAGCATGTCCTCTAGCGCGGCCAACTTCTCGTCGGGGTCCTTGGCCTTGTGGAACCTCTCGCGCGCCTTGATGAACTCGGGGGTCAGGTTGGCCGGCATGGTCTCTCCTCCCGGAGCGCGTGCGTCTCCCTCTCCGAGCCTCCGATGGAGGTCACTCGTTGTGCGGGATGCGGATTGTGCTGCCTCCGATGAACTCGCGCACGACGGCGTCGCCCGGGATGATCGCTGGGTCGTTTACCACGGCGAGCGGGAGCCCCACGACGGAGTCGAGCAGCTTCGAGACGCGTCGGTGACGGATCTGCGCGTCGAGCGCCGAAGGGTACGCCTTGAGGTCCGCCGGCGAAGGCCACACTCCTTCGTCTCCGACGAAAAACGGCTTCAACACAGGCAGGTCGAACGGCATGCCGCCGTTGATGACGCAATCGGCGAGTCCCTTGAGCGGAATGATCGAGAACAGCTCGCCGGCGCGGACATAGTGCCAGTGGAGCAGCGTCGCCAGCGGGGGATGGTTCCGATGCTTCGCGTCGCGCAGGATCCTCCGGAGCAGTCTCACGTCCTCGAACCGGGCAAGCCGCCGGTCGGTCCGATCCCCATGGTAGAGGGGCATCATCGGGTTCGGTTCGTAGAGCGGGTTCATCGCCTCGATGTAGACGCGGAAGATCGCCCGTGGGTCTATGCCCGCGGTGATCGGCGGGTAGAAGCCGTGCAGGCAATCGAGGAGCAGGATCTGGCTCGGGTCGCGCTCGACCCGCCGCGTCCCAATCCGGCGCCCCTCTTTGAACGAGTACACGGGACGGTCGATCGGGTCCCCCGCGAGGAGCGCGCGGAGCTGGTCGTTCATCAACTGGATGTCGAGCGCCTCAGGCGTCTCGAAGTTCCGATCGTCGATCCAGTCCGTCGGGTGCTCGATCAGGCTCCAGAAATAGTCGTCGAGATTGATCATCAGGAAGCGCAGCCCAGCTTTTTCTAGCCGCGCCGTCAGCTTCACCGTCGTCGTCGTCTTTCCGGAGGACGATGGGCCGCTCACCCAGATCATGCGGATGTCGTCGCCCGCCTCGATCCGCCGGATCACTTTGTCGGCCGCGTCGTCGAGCGCGCTCTCATAGGCGGCGACGGACTCCGCCACGAGGCGCCCGATCCGGCCGGCGCGGACGATCTCGTTCAGCCCCTCGACCGTGTCGCAGTCCCGCTCACGATTCCAGGCGATCCAACGGTCGAGGTGCTCCGGCGGGTAGCCGTTGCGCACGAACTGCTCCTCGCTGATCGCGCCCTGCCGCACCCAGTGATGGCCCCAACGGAAGCACGTGTACGCGTCGGCCACTTTCGTGAACCCGTTGCTCTGCAGGACGTGGACAACGACGTCCTGGATCTCCTCTACGGTGGGGGGAAAGTTCGACACGTGGTGTCGCTCGTCGGCGTTCAGACACACGACGACGAGATCGGAAAGGAAGTGGGCGATCCCCTCGTCGGTCTCTCCCGCCGCGAAGATGCGATCGTTGATCCCAGGCAGGTAGTCCTGCTCGAAGCCTCCGACGGATGACGCGGCGCGCAGGATCACCCGCACGATGCGGTCCTGGTCGAACGCGACGAGCGCGTGATTCCTGCGACGGATCTTGCCGATCTGGTTCAGGACGGCCATGGTTCGCCCATTATAGCGACGAGCCGTCCGCAGACGCAGTCGCGACGGCGCGTCCCCGCCCGGACTCCGGTCCGTCTCCTCTACCGCTCGTTCGCCTACGCGGGACTTCTCATCCCAAGCGGCAGCTGCAGGGCCAATCCGGCTTGGCGCAGCGCGTCGAAGACCTCGCGCGCCTGCCACTGACGGCAGCCGTCGAGCACGACGGCGCGCGGGTTCCCCAACAGCCACTCGTCGTGCAGAACCTCGAGATCCCTCAAGTACGCGAGCGGAATCGAGTCCTCCTCGGTCCGACCGCGCATCTCGATCCGCTCGTGGCAGACCTCGGCCGGCGTCCGCAGGTACACGATCTTGTCAGGCTCGGCGCACCAGTTCTTCTGCAGCCAATCCCAGAGCTTGCAGTAGAGCTGCCACTCCGTCTTCGACATGAGTCCCGACTGGAAGCAGTTCTTCGCGAACACGTACCGATCGCAGTAGATCGACCGCTCGAGGACCACGTTCAGGTGATCGGTCATCGCCAGAACCTCAGTCCACGTCTTGGCTCGCGTCGTGAACGCGGCCAACTGGAACGTGAACGCCCATCGGTGCGCGTCGCGGTAGAAGAGATCAAGAAGGTTCTCCTCGAAGTCCTTCTGCCAAGCCCCTACCGGCTCTTCGACGAATCCGAACAGGCCTGACTCGGCCAGTCGTCGCCCCACCGTGCTCTTGCCCGCCGCGATGTTCCCCTCGAAGAGAATCATGGTTTGCCCGTCCCTCACACGCCCCCCCTTGCGCGTCTCCGCGACCACCCCTCGGCAAGGAATCGCCGATCCCTTCTAGATCGTGGCTGGATCCCCTCAGTTGACCCACCCGCCAGGCCATCTTACTCCCGGCGCGTTCCCCGCCGAAGTCTAGGCAATCCCGGAACGGCCAGGCGAAGTTACCCGGATTCGCCGCTTGCCGCGCCGTCCCCGCCGCAGCGCCGGACAGACGTCCGTGGGGAAGCCTGTCTAGCCAGTGAGCAGCCCAGTCGCCCGCGCTCCGCTATGGACTCTGGTACTGATGCGCGAGCCGGCGCGGCGCACTAGAATCCCCCATCCACATCCTTGGGGAAGTGACCATGAGAAGCGACCCTGCCTCCATTGCCTTCGAAGCTTCGCTGTTCGACGTCCTACGGACCGGTCTGCGGATCACGCGTGGAGATCCGCGCCTGGCGACTCGAGCGATGCGCCTGTTGTGGCGGCAGAAGACCGCGGTCGGGCGCCGCGATCGCGCGGAGCGGCGCGGCGTCCACGTCCCGCCCTTCGTCATCTACAGCGTCACCGGTCGCTGCAACCTCCAGTGCGCCGGCTGCTACGCTCGCCTCCTCCACCAGCACGAGCGGCCCGAGCTGACCGCGGAGCGGATGGCTCGCCTGCTCGAGGAAGCGAAGGATCTCGGCGTGTCGGTCATGCTCTTGGCGGGCGGCGAGCCGCTCCTCAGACCCGACCTCTTGGAACAGGTCGGACGGCGCCCGGAGATTCTGTTCCTTCTCTTCTCCAACGGATCGTTGCTTGACGATGCGCGCATCGGCCAGCTCGCGCGCATGCCGCACGTCCTCCCCGTCCTCAGCCTCGAGGGAGAAGAGAAGGAGACCGACGAGCGCCGGGGCGACGGAACGTACGAGCACGTGACCGGCGCGATGGAGAGGCTGTCCAGAGCCGGCGCGTTCTTCGGCACCTCGCTGACCCTGACCTCCAGGAACTTCGAGCGCGCCACGAACGAGGCGGCCCTCCGCGCGCTCGTGTCCCGCGGTTGCAGGCTCTTCTACTTCATCAACTACGTGCCCGTCGAACTGGGAACCGACAGCCTCCAGATCTCTTCGGAGCAAGTCGCCGAGCTCACGCGTCGCCTTGCGCTCTACCGGCGCACGGTTCCCGCCTTGTTCATCGCGTTTCCCCACGATGAGATGGCATTCGGGGGCTGCCTCGCCGCAGGCCGCGGCTTCGTCCACATCAACGCCTACGGCTCGGTGGAGCCTTGCCCGTTCTCCCCCTACTCCGACTCCGACGTGACCGAGATGTCGCTCGAACAGGCGCTCGCCTCGCCGCTCTTCCGCGCGATCCGCGAGAACACGACGCTCGATGAGTCAGACGGTCGCTGCGCCCTGTGGAAGAAGCGAGAGTGGGTCAAGGGGTTGGCGGGCAGAGGCGGTTCGTAACCCGCAGTCCGCGGTCCGTAGTCCGTAGCTCTCGTCCGGCCGTCGATGGCCGACAGCTAGGGAGTAGGGCGGGTCCCTCGTCGCCGAGCTTTCGTCCGACATCGATGGAGGTCGCGGAGTAGGGACACCGTCCGAAGTCCGACGTGACAACGAAAGAGAAAGCGCCTGTGCGTGGCCCCATCGAAGATGGGAGAGAGGCGCTTCGCGAGTAGCCAACTCAGGCCAAGGGATCCTCTAACACCCGCAGAGGTCAGCTTACCGCTGCTCCCTTCCGGGCCTGGCGGGGTTCACCGACGTGCGCCGCAGAGGGCTCAGCCGTCAACGTCGCTTGCTCGTGGACGGACCCTCCCGCCCATCCCCTCCGGGAACCCTTCGGCTCCACGAGAGCGGGTTGTGGATATAGGGGACCGCTAGCCCCCCACCTAGCACAGGCTGGCGGAGGGGGCGGGATTTGAACCCGCGGTACCCACGAGGAGTACATCGGTTCTCCAAACCGACGGCTTCGGCCGCTCACCCACCCCTCCGTATGAGCGGCATTCTAGATACGCAGGGTGGGATCTGCAACTTCGGCGCCCGCCGGGCTTGCCGCCCCGCTGTCGCACGGGTAGATTGTGCCAAAGGAAGCGAGAATCGATGGCGACAAAGAGAGACAACCCCTACATCTGGGCGACCTGGCTGACGAAGCTCCTCTCCGGGGAGAGCCAGTGCGAGTGGTCGGCGTGGTTCCGCGCTCATCACAAGGAGTACGACCGACTGCCGACCGACCTTGACGTGGCGGCGTGGACGCTCGAACACGGCGAGCTCGTGCGGGCGCGGCGCGAGCACCTTCTCGCCGAGGGCTGGGACGTCTTCGTCGAGGACGATAACGCCTTCAAGCGCGTTGGCAAGACTGGAATCATCGTCTCCGGGAAGCCTGACCTCGTCGCCTTCCGCGACGGGCGCGGCGTGATCGAGGACTGCAAGACGGGGCGGCCGCGCACGTCGGACACGGCCCAGGTCCTCGTGTACTTGCTCCTCTTCCCGATCGGCAA
>JAKLFO010000086.1 GCA_022711155.1 Candidatus Bipolaricaulota bacterium | reverse complement strand
GCCGGCATGGCCTGCTCGTTCGAGATCGCGCGCGGGGGACGCCCGACGTTCCGCCAGGCGGTCGGCCACGGACACGACGTCCACGGCGACCTCGCAAGGCGTCACCGCCACGCGCGCGTAGAAGTTGTGCCCTTCGATCGCGGCCACCGAGCCCTCGACGTGCGCGGCCGCCAACTCGCGCGGCACGGCGCCGCCCCCGCCGAGCACGAGGTAGGTCACGCCGTCTCTCTCGATCCTCTCGTAGTTGTGCGCGTGGCCGTTGAACACGAGGTCGACGCCCGCTTCGACGAAGATCGGGTGGTAGATCTTCTCGTAGCCGTAGCCGCTTCCGTGGTAGGCGTCCGAGGAGTAGACCGGGTGGTGGAAGATGACGAACTTCCAGCGTTCGTCCCCCGAGAGTTCCGTGCGCGCGTAGGCCTGCTGCTCGAGGATGCGGTCGGCGCGGGTCACGCTTGTGTCGAGGCCGACGACGACGAGGTCGCCCCAGCGAAGCGTCCACCAGCGCTCGTCGCCTTGCCCGGCTCCGGCGGGGTGAGAGAACGCGTTGTAGTACGAGACGCTGTTCTTCTCGTGGTTGCCGAGGACGGGGACGAAGGGCGCGGCGAGCAGCATCGGCTCGAACGACGAGAACCAGTGGGGCCAGTAGTAGTTGTTCGGCGTCTCCGCGAGATCGCCGGCGTGGAGGACGAAGTCGAACCCGCCCGAACGCGCCGAGTCGAAGGCTACGGCACTCGCGATGACCGCCAGCCGGTTGGTTCCCTCCCACTGCCATTGGGTGTCGGCGAGGACGGCGAAGGTGACGGTCTCCCCACTTCGTGGCTCCGTCCGGAAGTGCCCGATGGGGCTCACGGCGATCTCCGATCCGCTCTGGACCGTCACGCGGTAGACGTACCGCGTCGCCGGCTCGAGGTCCTCCACCAGGATGTCCACTTGGCCGTGGGAGCCGTCGGCCGGGGCTCCGGCGACGAGCGTCCGCGCTGCGGCGGCGCGCGCCGCGCCCGCGACGACCGGCACGACCTCGAGTCTCGCGGGAAGGGGCGGATCGATCATCCACGAGATCACCACGGAGTCCTCGGTCGGCGCCCCGGAGTACGGTCCTCGGACGAGGGGAGACGCCGCCTCCGCCGCCTGCCCGCACAGAGCGAGAGCCGCCAAGACGACAAGCCACACGAGACGCTTCATCGGCCACCTCCCGAAGCTTCGGAGCGTACTCCGAAACCCGACCGGCTCCAATCCGCCGCAGGGCTAGTCCCGAGCCCTCGGAGCGTCTATTCTGTCCAAGCGCGAGCCTGGAAGCCGCCGGCCGGAGGAGAGCGATGGCAGAGAAAAGACGGCACTCGTGGGTCCCGTTGGCCTCGACGCGCGCTTTTTTCCGGGAAGGACGGCGGACGCCCGGGTTCTCGCTCGTCGACTTCCTGCACGGCTACGTCTACGGACGCTGGCCGTACTTCTACATCGGGACGGCCACGGGCGAGCGCTCGCTGCCGTGGTACCTACGCCCGGTCGTCCGCTTCGGAGCGAGGCTGTCTCGGCGAAAAGAGACGCCCGGCCGGAACGCGTTCGCCGACGCCTACCACGGGAAGGTCGTGCCTCTCGGCGCGGCCGAGCGCCTCGTGACGCTCCACGTTGACATCGACCTGCGCGGGCTCGAGCAGATCGTTCCATACCCCATCGCGCGCGACGTCGTCCTCTCGCACCCCGATCACATCGTGGCTCTTGACTGTCCGTGCCGTTCCGAACGGGAGAACCCGTGCCTGCCTCTCGACGTGTGTCTGATCGTCGGCGAGCCGTTCGCGAGCTTCATCGCCGATCACCACCCCGGGCGCGCCCGGTGGATCGACCAGGACGAGGCGGTCGAGATCCTGCGCGCCGAAGACGAGCGCGGGCACGTGCACCACGCGTTCTTCAAGGACGCGATGCTCGGGCGGTTCTACGCGATCTGCAACTGCTGCTCGTGCTGTTGCGGCGCGATGCGCGCGTTCGCGCAAGGCGTCCCGATGCTCGCCTCCTCGGGATACGTTGCGTCGTGCGACGACAGCCGCTGCGCCGGATGCTGTCTCTGCGCACAGGCGTGCCCGTTCGACGCCTTGTCCCGCGATGGGTTCACGCTGCGCGTCGACCGCGCGCGCTGCATGGGATGCGGCATCTGCGTGTCAACGTGCCCGCGCGAAGCGCTCTCCCTCGTGCGCGACGTCTCGAAGCCCGCTCCGCTTGACGCGCGCGAGTTCGCGCGCCTCGGTTGATCCCCGCGCGCGTCGACCCTAGACTCGCTTCATGCAGACCGCTCCAGGCCGCGTGAGGACGAAGATCGTGTGCACGATCGGCCCTTCATCGCGCGAGCCGAGCGCCCTTCGTGCCCTCCTAGAAGAGGGGATGAGCGTCGCGCGCGTCAACTACTCCCATGGAACACGGCCCGAGCATGCGGAGACGATCGCCCGCGCGCGGGAGGCGGCCGACGCGCTGGAACAGACGGTCGCCGTCATGGCCGATCTCCAGGGTCCCAAGATCCGCCTCGGAACGCTCGTCCGTCCGCTCGACGTGGCGGTGGGCGATCGCCTCACGCTCGTGGACCGGCCGGAAGCCGGCGGGGAAGACGGCGTTCTCCCTTTCCCGCATCCCGAGGTCTACGGCGCGCTGCGCCCGGGGAGCAGGCTCCTGTTTGACGACGGCGCGATCGAGGCGGTCGCGCGGTCCGTCGCCGCCGGTCGCGCTGCGGTCGAGGTCGTCGTGGGCGGGCGGCTCTCGTCGCACAAGGGAGTCGCCGTGCCGGGCGCGACCCTTCGTGGGGCGGCCTTGACTGACAAAGACAAGGGTGATGCGGCCCACGCCGTCGCGTGCGGCGCCGACTTCGTGGCCCTCTCCTTCGTGCAGTCGGCGCGCGACCTCGAGGACCTGCGCGCGGTCCTCGACGCGTCCGACCCGAGGCGATCGGTCGGCATCGTGGCCAAGATCGAGACGCGCGCGGCGCTCGATCACCTCGACGACATCCTGCGGGCCGCGGACGCCGTCATGGTGGCGCGCGGCGACCTCGGCATCGAGATCACTCCGCAAGAAGTGCCCGTGCACCAGAAGGAGATCATCCGGCGCGCGAACAGGATCGGCCTTCCGGTCATCACCGCGACGCAGATGCTCCAGTCGATGGTCGAGAACCCGCGGCCGACGCGGGCCGAGGCGAGCGATGTGGCGAACGCCATCCTCGACGGGACGGACGCCGTGATGTTGTCGGCAGAGACGGCGGTCGGCAAGTATCCGCGCGAAGCCGTCGCCATGATGCGCGAGATCGCGGCGATCGCTGAAACGCAGATGGTATACCGCGTCCACGAGTCCCCGTTCGGCGAGATCGAGCACGCGCAGCCGATTGCGGACGCCATCAGCGACGCCACGGTGCGCATCGCCGAGGAGGCAGGCGCCTGCCTCATTGCGACGTCGACTTGGTCCGGGTACACGGCTCGCCAAGTCGCGCGCGAGCGTCCGCGACTTCCCATCGTCGCCCTGACGCCGAACGAGAGCACGCGGCGCCGCCTGGCGCTCTCGTGGGGCGTGCAGTCGCTTCTCATCCCGCAGTACGCGTCGACCGACGACATGCTCGACCTCGTCTCGGATGCGCTTCGCGCGTCCGGATGGGCCGAGTCGGGCGACGTCATCGTCGTCAGTGGGGGGATCCCCGTCGGCGGGGGAGGAAAGACGAACTTCTTGAAAGTGCATCAGCTCTAGGAGCTCCGACAGACCATGCGGTCCCGGGGAACCGCTGTTGCGTTTCCTAGGCCGCGAAGAAGAACGCGGCAAGCCCGACGATCACGAGCACGCCCAGGATGATCCAGGCCAGCATGCTCCTCCTCCTTCCTCGTGGCGGCCTCGGGAGTTCCGGCGCCGTCCCACCCTAGCCCAACGCTCTGCGTTGGGGCAAGCGCCCGGCGCGCTCCCGGGGGCACGGAGAGACAAGGGCGAGGGCCGCGACCCGCGAGTAGGACGGAAGCTTCCGGCTCCTGCGTCCTTGACTTCCCGCGCATCATCCACTAAAACCTCGCTGATCGGCAGCCCAATCCGAAGGAGGAGCCGGAAGATATCGCGCTTTCGGTGTGAGAACACATGGAGCTGAACCTACTCGGACTCGCAAGACACCATCTCAGCAACTTCGAGCAGATCGCGATTTGTTGCGTTCTGCTGACGGCCTTCGGGAGCCTGGTGTACGCCTGGCTCTTGCGCCGGGTCGTCATGAAGAAGGACAAGGGAACAGCGAAGATGCAGGAGGTCTGGAACGCGATCCGCATTGGAGCGGACAGCTACCTGACCAAGCAGTTGCGGCGCATCCTGCCCGTCATCGCCGTGATGACGATCGTCTTGTTCCTGAGCGTGTACGTCGCACCGCCGAGCGCGGAGGCCTATGAGCAGTTCGGCGACAACGCGAAGACCATCGTCGCGATCGGCCGAACGATCGCGTTCATCATGGGCGCGTTGTTCTCGCTCTTGGTCGGTCAGCTCGGCATGCGCATGGCCATCCAGGCCAACGTCCGCGCGGCCTCGGCGGCCCGCCGCTCCTTCAACGAGGCGCTCTCGATCTCCTACTACGCCGGCACGATCACGGGCATGCTCACGGACGGCCTCGGGCTGTTCGGCGGCACGATCATTTTCGTCGTGTTCGGAGTTGCGGCGCCCGATGCGCTGCTCGGGTTCGGGTTCGGCGGAACCCTGCTCGCGATGTTCATGCGAATCGGCGGCGGCATCTACACGAAGGCCGCTGACGTCGGCGCGGACCTCGTGGGCAAGGTCGAGAAGGACATCCCCGAGGACGATCCGCGCAACGCCGCCGTCGTCGCCGACCTCGTCGGCGACAACGTGGGCGACTGCGCCGGAATGGCGGCGGACATCTTCGAGAGCTACGAAGTTACGATCGTGTCGGGACTGATGTTGGGACTCGCGCTGATGGCCGTCGATCCGACCCACAGCCTGAAGTGGATCGTCTTCCCGCTCATCATCCGCGCGATCGGCGTCATCAGCTCGATCCTGGGGACGTTCACAGTCCCGATCTGGGTCAAGTTCCCGATCAAGTTCCTTCGCGCCCATGACGCGGAAGAGGCGATGTTCCGGTCGTACGAGGTGTCGAGCATCAACACGATCGTCTTCTCGTTCCTGCTCGCCATCTTCTACGCCGGCGACTGGCGCCTGGCGATGCTGACGTCGATCGGCGTCGCGCTGGCTGTCGCGTTCAACCCGCTCACGTCGTACTTCACCTCGACCAAGCGCAAGCCGGTCAAGGAGATCGTCCAGTCGACCAAGACCGGGCCGGCGACCACCATCCTGTCGGGGCTCTCGGTCGGCATGGAGTCGAGCGTGTGGGCCCTCGTGGCGATCGTCATCAGCTTCATCGCCGCGCTCGCCCTCTACGGTGGAGAGATGAACGCGACGTACGTCATGTACGCGATCGCGATGGTCGGCATCGGCATGTTGAGCCACACCGGCAACAACGTCGCCATGGACTCGTACGGCCCCATCTCGGACAACGCCAACGGCATCGGAGAGATGGCGTGGCACGGCATGGAAGACGGCGAGACGAAGAAGGCGCGGCAGATCATGGCCGACCTCGACGCCGTCGGAAACACGACGAAGGCGATCACGAAGGGCGTGGCCATCGCGTCGGCCGTCATCGCGGCCATCACGCTGTTCGCAACGTTCTTCACCGATGTCGGCCGCGTGCAGGCGCAGCTCGGCGTCGCGCCGGACAAGATCCTCTCCGCGATCCGGATCTCGGATGTTCGCGTGTTCATCGGCTTCCTGCTCGGCGGCGCCTTGCCTTGGCTATTCAGCTCGCTGTGCATCAAGGCCGTGAGCCGTGCTGCGGGGCTGATCGTCGAAGAAGTTCGACGCCAGTTCCGGATTCCGGGGCTGATGGAAGGGAAGGTCAAGCCTGACTACGCCCAGGCCGTCGGCATCTCGACGTCCGCGGCGCAGAAGGAACTGATCCCGCTCGCGATCATCTCCGTCCTCTTGCCGATCGCAGTCGGACTCATCCTGCAAGTCGAAGCGCTGGGCGGCTTCCTCGCCGGCGTCATTCTGAGCGGCCAGATGCTCGCCGTGTACATGGCGAACGCCGGCGGCGCCTGGGACAACGCCAAGAAGGCGATCGAAGACGAGCCGCGCGACCTCGCCGCGAACACGGGCAAGGGCTCCGAGCGGCACAAGGCCGGAGTCGTCGGCGATACGGTCGGCGACCCGCTGAAGGACACGGCGGGACCGGCGCTCAACCCGATGATCAAGGTCGTGAACATGGTGTCGCTCCTTGCGGCCCCGATCCTGGTCAAGTACAGCGGGCTGAGCACGTGGACGGTCGTCATCGCTGTCGCGTTGCTCGCGGCGGTCGGCGCGGCGATCTGGTGGAGCAAGAAGCCGGCTCGCCCGTTCACCGAGATCCCGACGACGAAGAAGGCGGCGAAGGCGAAGGCCTAGCTCGAACGAGGCTCTCGGCACGATTTGCAGGCGCCGGAGGCGGGCTCGAAGCCTGCGTCCGGCGCCTCTCTCTTGGCCTTGCCTGTACAGTGAGCGGTGATGAACGAACGAGGTCGTCTTGTCGGAAGTCTTGCGCTCCTCGCCGTGGGCCTGCTCGGCCTCGTTTCGGGATGCGGACCGAAGAGCGCGACGGACGCCGTGGCGATCGAGATTCGCGAGTTCCAGGGCGAGAAGCTCGGGTCGATCGAGGAGTTCCGCGAGAACTCGATCGAGGGGCCGCAAGCGATCGATCCGGCGGCATACCGCCTCGTCGTCGATGGGCTGGTTGCGGAGCCCGCATCGTACGCGCTCAGCGACCTCGCGAGGGAACCGCGCCGGGCGAAGGTCGTCGAACTCGTCTGCGTCGAGGGATGGCGCGTCAAGGCCCTCTGGGAGGGCATGTCGCTGGCGCGCCTCCTTGCGGCTTCCCGGCCGCGCCCGGAGGCGAACACCGTCATCTTCCACGCGGTGGACGGCTTCACCTCTTCCCTGCCCTTGGCGACCGTCCTCGAACGCGACCTCCTCGTGGCGGACAAGGTGAACGGGATCGCGCTGTCGCCGGAACGCGGATTCCCACTTCAGGTCGTCGCGGAAGACAAGCTCGGCTACAAGTGGGTCAAGTGGCTCGTGCGGATTGAGCTGTCCGACGACCCGCTCTACCGGGGAACCTACGAGAGCTACGGCTTCCCGCTCGACGCGGACGTCAACCCGCCGCGCGAGACGGGCCGCGATCTGCCAGATCTGCCGAGAGGAGACGACGCCCCGCAGGCCGGAGACTAGGCGAGCGGCCAGAAGGAGCTCGCCCCATCCACGCCGGGCCGCCAGGCTGCCACAGCGGGGCGATGTCTCGACCCTTGCTCGCGGTGAACGGCCCGTCTACGCTGGGTGTAGATCTACCGCGGGAGAGTCCCGGTGGAGGAGGAGTCATGAGGAAGAGGTGGATTCTGGTGGCCGCGATCGTGGCGGCCGTTGCCACGGCAGGCGCGGAGGTTCTGGCGGACGACTTCGGCAATTCGCCGCTTGCCGCGACCCCGATCGTCGTCGGCGGGGCGCCGCTCGAAGGCTGCATCGAGACGGCGGGCGACGCGGACTACTTCCTCTGGAGCGCCGTGGCAGGCCGGACGTACCGCCTGCTGACGTCGCACTTGAGCAGCGGAATGGACACGCTCCTCTACTTGTTCGACTCCGATGGGAGCTCCATCCTCGTGGTCGACGACGACTCCGGGACGGGTGGGGCTTCCCAGATCACTTTCACCGCCCCGCGTGACAGCGTGTTCTTCGCCATGGTGCGGCACGCGAATGCGACGGCCGGCATTGGCTGCTATGGGATATCGATCGCCATGCTTCAGGTCGACGACCACGGGAACGACCCTCTGTCCGCGACGCCTCTCACGGTGGGCGCCGCCGCGCGATCCGGGTTCCTCGAGCAGGCGTCCGATCGCGACGTGGTCGCCCGATCCGAGCAGCCGTTCGAGGGCGCCGGGAGTGGGCCGGGCGCTCTCGACGGTGGCGTCGCCCTCCGTCTCTGGCCTGGTCTCGGTGAGTGCCATGCGTGG
>JAKLFO010000085.1 GCA_022711155.1 Candidatus Bipolaricaulota bacterium | reverse complement strand
TTTGTGATCGAAGATGGGACAGATCCTCAAACTCGCCTCGTTCCTTAAGCCCTACCGGGGACGCGCCAGCCTGGCGCTGGTCCTCTTGACCGCGCTGGTTTTCATGGACCTGGCGATCCCCCGGCTCGTCCAGCGGATCATCGACCAGGGGATCGGGCGGGGCGACCTGCACGTCGTGTGGACGACCTCCCTCATCATGCTGGGGGCGGCGCTGGCGAGCGCCCTGTTCGCCATCGTCAACAATGCCCTGTCGGTTCGGGTGGGCCAAAGCTTCGCAGCCGACGTGCGCAGCGCGCTCGTGCGCCGCGTCCAGAGCTTCTCGTTCGGCAACCTGGACAGGCTGCAGACCGGCCAGCTCATCGTCCGATCGACGAGCGACGTGAACTTCGTCCAGATGATCGTGCAGATGTCGCTGCGCATCCTGACGCGGGCGCCCGTGTGGATGCTCGGCGCGATCGGCTTCCTCTTCGCCACGAGCGTCGAGCTGGGCTGGATCGTCCTCGCCTTCTTCCCGGCGATTCTCCTGTTCATGGTGGTGTTCGCCGGCCCGGCGCGCTCGATGTTCCTCGCCGTGCAGAAGCGGCTCGACCGCCTGAACACCGTGCTGCAAGAGAACCTCGCCGGCGTGCGCGTCGTGAAGGCGTTCGTCCGAGAGGATCGGGAGATCGAGCGCTTCCAATCCGCGAACGAGGAGCTGACGGCGCAATCGATCCGCGTCTTCCGAGTCCTCGCCTTCCTCATGCCGCTCATGATGGTCATCCTGAACGCGGCCGTCATTGTCGCCTTGTGGTTCGGCGGCACGATGGCGCTCGACGGCAAGATGACCGTCGGCCAGGTGGTTGCGTCGGTCAACTACCTCTCGATGGCCCTCTTCCCGCTGATGATGCTGGCGGGCATGATCGCCCCGCTCGCGGCCGCGGACGCCTCGGCGAGCCGCATCCTCGAGGTCCTCGACGGGACGCCGGAAGTCGCCGAGCGCCCTGGCGCGCGGGCCGTCGAGACGCCGATGGGGCGCGTCGCCTTCGAGAGTGTCTCCTTCAGCTACGCGGCGGATGGCGGAGACCCCGTCCTGCGAGGCGTCAGTTTCGTTGCGGAGCCCGGCGAGACCGTCGCCATCCTCGGCGCCACCGGATCCGGGAAATCGACGCTCATTCACCTGATCCCCCGCTTCTACGACGTGACGTCCGGTCGCGTGACGTTCGACGGGGTCGACGTGCGTGACCTGACGCTCGCGTCGCTTCGCGCGCAGATCGGGATCGCGCTGCAAGAGGCCGTCCTGTTCGCCGGGACGGTGCGCGAGAACATACGTTATGGACGCCCCGACGCCACCCAAGAGGAGATTGAGGCGGCGGCCGAAGCGGCCCAGGCGGCCGAGTTCGTGCACGGCCTGCCCGACGGCTACGACACGGTGATCGGCGAGCGCGGCGTCACGCTGTCGGGCGGACAGCGGCAGCGCCTGGCGATCGCGCGCGCTCTCGTCGTGCGACCGAAGGTCCTGATCCTCGACGACTCCACGAGCGCCGTCGACATCGAAACCGAGGTTCGGCTCCAAGATGCGCTCGATCGGCTCATCGCCGACTCGCAGCGCACGACGACGCGGTTCATCGTGGCCCAACGCATCTCGACCGTGCTGTTGGCCGACAAGATCCTCGTCCTCGAGGGCGGGCGGATCGCAGCGATCGGCACGCACAGCGAGCTCATGCAGACGAGCCCGGAGTACCGCGACATCTACGACTCCCAGTTGGGCGACGGCCGGCGCGCGGCGTCGCGAGGGGAGGTGCGCCGTGGCTGAGGATCGCACCCAGAGCCAGAGAGCGCCGGGCCCGCGAATGCCCGGTCCGGGTCCACGCGGCCACGGCGGCATGATGGCCGTCGAGCGCGCCAAGAACGTCCGCGGCACCCTGCGTCGCCTCATTGGGTACGCGGCGCCCCATCGCGCCGCGCTCATCGCCGTCATCGTCCTGGCCGCCCTCGCAACCGGCATGGCCCTCGCCGGCCCCTACCTCTTGGGAAAGGGGATCGACGCGATCCTTCGCATCGCAACGGGGAGAGCCGGGATGGACGCGCTCCTGCGCGTCATCCTCGCCATGGTCGGCGTCTACGCGGTGTCGTGGGTTGCGAGTGCGGCGCAGGGATGGATCATGGCGTCGGTCGTCCAGCGCATGATGCGAACGCTGCGCGCGGAGCTGTTCGACCACCTCCAGACCCTGTCGCTTCGCTTCTTCGACGCCCGGGCGTCGGGCGATCTGATGAGCCGCCTCACGAACGACATGGACGCGGTCAGCCGCGTCTTGTCGCAGCACATCACGCAGCTGTTCTCGGGCGTCCTGACTCTCGTCGGCGTGCTCGTCATCATGTTCGTCCTGAACCCGCTCCTCGCGCTCGGAACGCTGGTGGCGTTCCCGCTCATGGTTGGGCTCGTGGGCCTGGTCGGCTCGAAGACGCGCAAGGCGTTTCGCGGCTACCAGAAGGATCTCGGAACGCTGAACGGCATCCTCGAGGAGACGTACAGCGGCCAGCGCGTCGTGATGGCGTACGGGCAGCAGGAGGCCATGCTGCGCAAGTTCGACCGAGCGAACGAGACCGTTCGTAAGGTCGGCACGCACGCGATGACCTACTCGCTCCTGGTGATGCCGATGATGGGCATCCTGTCGAACGCCAACATCGCCATCGTCGCCGGGCTCGGGGGGTGGATGACGATCGTGGGCATGGCGACCGTCGGCACGATCGCCTCGTTCATCGGGTACTCGGGACGGTTCGCCGAGCCGCTCCGCATGCTGGGCGACCTCTACAACCAGGTGCAGGCTGCCGTGGCCGGCGCGGAGCGCATCTTCGCGATCCTCGACACGGTCCCCGACCAGACCGACGAGACCGGAGCCGTCGAGGCGGGGCGACTGGAAGGAGACGTCGCGTTCGAGCACGTCACTTTCTCGTATCTCCCGGGAGTGCCCGTCCTCAAGGACATCTCGTTCCACGCCCGCCCCGGCGAGCGGATCGCGCTGGTCGGGCCCACGGGAGCCGGCAAGACGACGATGGTGAATGTCCTGTCCCGATTCTACGACATCGATGCGGGTGCGGTTCTGATCGATGGGATGGACGTGCGGCGGGTGTCTCGAGCGAGCCTGCGGCGGAACCTGGGGACAGTGCTGCAGCAGTCGTTCCTGTTTGCTGAGAGCGTAAAGGAGAACATCCGATACGGCAGGTTGGAGGCGACGGACGACGACGTCGTGCGGGCCGCGACGCTGGCGCGCGCCGACGGGTTCATCCGCCACCTGCCGCAGGGCTACGACACGGTGCTGTCGGAGCGCGGCGCCAACATCTCGGAAGGGCAGCGGCAGCTGATCGCCATCGCGCGGGCGATCCTCGCCGATCCGCGCATCTTGATCCTCGATGAGGCGACGTCGAGCGTCGACACGCGGACCGAGGTGCACATCCAAGAGGCGCTGCTCGAACTGATGAAGGGTCGGACGAGCTTCGTCATCGCGCACCGGCTATCGACGATCCGCGGAGCGGATCAGGTCATCATGATCGACGAGGGGGAGATCGTCGAGCGCGGCTCGCACGAGGAGCTGATGGATGCGCATGGAGCGTACCATCGCCTGTACATGAGCCAGTTCCGCGATCAGGCGGCGCCGCGGGGATGACGTCAAGGCCGCGCGGGCTTCACAGATCGCACAAGGTTGTGGCGTAGCATTCATGGGGCAAAGTACGAAACGGAGGATGGACATGAAGAAGACCCTAGGGCTCCTGTGCCTGAGTGCAGTCATTGCGTTGTCCGGCGTGGCGTTCGGGCAGTCCGATCTCGCGGCGTTCCCCGTGGGAGCGACGAAGATGGTCTACAGCATTCGCAGCGAGGACATGGCGCGGGCGATGCCGCTCGAGCTCACCGTCACCGCGTTCGGCGACGGCACGTACAGCGTGCGCATGGTCACCGAGGCGACCGGCACGGAGGACGAACTCGGATCGTTCGGCTTCATGGGCGGCATGACGTCGGTCAGCACCAGCGGCCAGAGCGTCAACTACGCCTCGCTCGAAGCCCTGATGGATCAGCGAAGTCGCCTCGCTGAGGGCCAGGAGTACCTGCTACCCGGCGGAGGAACGTTCACGAGCATCGTCGGGGCGACGGTGGCCGGCGTGTGGTGTCTCCAGGGCGAGATGGTCGATCCGGATGAGCCGGGCACGCGCATGACCGTGGCGTTCGCCCTCTCGAACCCGGTCTACATCTCTCCGCGAATCCGCGTCGAGGAGCTACGGGGCGGCCAGTGGGTGGAAGTGTTTTCTCTCGAGCTGGTTGAGTACACGGTGACAGGAAGCTGAGCATGAGTCTTCTCGATCTGAAAGGGATCACGAAGGAGTACCCGCTCGGTCCGACGACCGTGCACGCGTTGCGCGGGCTGGACGTCTCGATCGACAAGGGCGAGATCGTCGCGATCATGGGTCCGTCCGGGTCGGGCAAGTCGACGCTGATGCACATCCTGGGGGCGCTCGACGTCCCAACAGAGGGCGTCGCGGCGCTCGAAGGCACGGACCTGCAGTCCCTGCGCGAGGACGAGCTCGTCACGCTGCGCGGACGAAAGGTCGGCTTCGTGTTTCAGACGTTCAACCTGATTCAGACCCTCACCGCACAACAGAACGTCGAGCTCCCGATGACCTTCCTCGGGGTCCGCAAGGGCGACCGAGCGGAACGAGCCCGCGCGTTGCTCGTCAAGGTGGGGCTCGCCGAGCGCGTGAAACACCGTCCGAACGAACTCTCCGGCGGCGAGCGCCAGCGCGTCGCCATTGCGCGTGCTTTGGCCAATGACCCCGAGATCCTCCTCGCCGATGAGCCGACGGGGAACCTCGACTCGGAGACGGGGGCGGCCATCCTGGCGCTGCTCAAAGGCCTGTGCCGGGACGAGGGCAAGACGATGATCCTCATCACCCACGACCCCGATGCCGCGGCGATCGCAGACCGGATCGTGCGTCTGCGCGACGGCCGCGTCGTCGAGGAGGTGCGGCATGATCACTGAGTTCTTCCGACTCGCGTCGCAGAACGTCCTTCACCGCAAGCTGCGCAGCATCCTCGCCGTGCTCGGCGTGTTGATCGGGATCATGGCCGTGGTGATGCTGATCTCGTTCGGCCTCAGCCTGCGGGGGTTGATGACCGGACAGATCTCGAAGGTTTTCGGCGTGGACACGTTCATGATTGTGGACCAGGACGTGTTCAGCGGGCGCGGCCATGGCGGCGCCGTGAAGGAGTACGCGCTCGACCTTGAGACCCTGCAGGGCGTGGAGGGGGTCAAGTCGGTGGCCGCGGTTCGGCAGCGCACGGCCTTCGTCCAGGGCGGAGCGAACGTCGAAGGGAAAGTGCAACAGGGCTTCTTCCCCGTGCTGGGCCTCTCGCCCGAGCTCGAGACGGAGTTCGCTGCGTTCACCGGGGATCTCGTGTTCGAGGAGGGCGGGCGAGAGATCGAGGACACCGACGTCGAAGTCGCCGTAATCCGTCGAGAGCTCGCCGACCGCCTTGCCGTCCGCGTGGGCGACACGGTTCTCATCGCGGGCGAGAAGTCGAACGAGATCCAGGCGAAGGTCATCGGCATCCTGGCCGCCTCCGAGGAAGAAGAGGAGGATCAAGGCTTCGCGATGGGAGCGAGCGCGTCGAGTTCCGACACGATCTACATCCCGTACGCGGCGATGGACCGCCTCTGGCCGGAGGGCAACGACTTCCTCGTCACTCTGGCCCGCGTGCTTCCGGGCTACGACGTCGATGACGTGGCCGATCGAGCGGAGACCGTCCTGAAGGCCGAAGGGTCGAGAGTCTCGGCCGTGACGTCGGGGGACATCACGAGCGTGATCGACGAGTTCATGACCTACATCAACATCTTCCTCGCCGGACTCGCCGGGATCTCGCTGCTCGTCGGCGGCGTCGGCGTGATGAACACGATGTTCACCTCGGTCCTCGAGCGGACGAAGGATATTGGCGTGATGAAGGCCGTTGGCGCGAAGAACCGCCACATCCTGGCGATCTTCTTGATCGAGTCCGGTCTGATCGGGCTGCTCGGAGGCTTGATTGGCACCTTGCTCGGGCTCGGAGCCGCCGGCTTGGTGTGCTGGCTCATCAACACGTTCGCCAACTTGCCGCAAGGGGTGGCGTTCCCGTTCGTCGCCAGCCCCGTCCTGATCGTGACCACGCTCTTGGGAGCGTTCGCGCTCGGGGCCGTATCGGGGCTGTGGCCGGCGCGCCGGGCGGCGCGGATGCCGGTCGTGGATGCGTTGAGGTATGAGTAGCCGACTGACGCGCGACGATGCGAGGGCATTGGCGCTGCAGATCCTGCGCGAGAAGCCGGATCCGGCGGTCCGGGTCCGGCTCCTGCGCGACAGCCTGCGGGCGTCCGCGAGCGACACGAGACTGGAAGAAGCCCGAGCGGCGCTCGAAGACTCGGCGCACGTCGCCGCCTTGCGGGCCGAGCAGGCGAAGGATGGGAGTTGGGGCCGGCTTCACTCGCGCGAGGCGGCAGCGCGCCAGGCCGTTCCGACGACGGAGTGGGCGGTCGAGCGCGCGTGGGCGCTCGGTCTCGACCGGAACCATCCCATCCTGGAGGCGGCCGCCGCGTACTTGGCCGACGTTGCGACCGGAAAGACGGCGCCCTCGGACCCGCCGGAGAAGAACGACCGGTGGCCGGTCGGCGTGCGGCTGTTCGCGGCGGCCACGCTCGCGCGGATCGCGCCGGACGATCCGGCCGTCGACGGCGTCTGGGAGTTGTGGCACGAGGTCGCGCGCCGCGCGTTCGTCGACGGGGCCTACAACGAGGAGCAGGAAGAGGCGGCTCTCGCGGAGCTCACCGGCGCCGCCGCCCGCGGCACGTACCTCGTCCTTTCGAGTCGGTACGCGCTCGCCCTCTTGGCGTCGCGCGCCGACCGCCTCGATCACGGGCTCGAGCAGGCGCTCGTTCGCTGGATCTGGGGAAGGCCGGAGGGCATCGGGTCCTTCGGCGTGCCGCTGTCGACTCCGCCCGAGGCGGCGTCGGCCGGCGCGCTCGAGCGCTTCCTCTTGTCGCATGAGATCGCGGCCGGATTCGACTCGAGCGGGGCGCCGACGGGACCGCTTGCGGACTGGCTCGAACGACACCGCCGCTCGGACGGCCTGTGGGACCTCGGGCAGCGGGCGTCATGGACGGCCGCCTTGCCGCTGTCGGAGTCGTGGCGGCGCGGCAACGCCAGGTCCGTCGATTGGACGGCGCGCATCCTCGGGCTCTTGCTCGAATGGCAGACGTGACGACCGATCCGCTACGCTGTGGCGGGTGTGGCCGTCCTCCACGGCAGGAAGAGGGAGAGATGAGGCAAGCAGGCAGGAGCCGATCATGACGTCGTGGCGCGAAGGCGGACCAGAGCGCCGGTTGCTCACCAGGCGGCTGACCTCCCGACAGGCCGTCCGCAGGGTGCGCCGTGCCTACGCGGCGGCCAGGGAAGGCGCACTCCAGGCGGCGTACGAGGACGTGCGCTGGCGCACGAAGGCGCTGCGTTCCTGCCTCGCGCTCGCCGACCGGCTGTACCCGGTGAGCCAGGCCGTAGCGTTCGCCGGGGAGATGGACCGTCGCGTGCGGTCCGACGGCCTCGTCGACGCGTGCCGCGCGGGCGTCGACCGACTCGGCCTCGTGTGCGAGTTCGTCATGTCGGAATCGACGCGGGAGGTCCTCGCGTCGGCTCCCGTGATCGTCTACGGCAATCACCCGACGTTGCTCACGCCGTTTCTGGTGGGCGCCGCGGTGGGCCGCTCCGACCTTCGGTTCTTCATGTTGAGTTACGTTGGGCACCTGATTCCCGCCATCCGCGAGTACATGCTCCCGCTCGAGCTCTCCGCGCCCAGCGGCTGGAAGGAGTGGCGCACGGGCGGGAACCGTCGCATGGTCGCGCACTGGTTGACCCAGGTCCTCGAGAAGGGAAGGAAGCCGGTCGATCCGAAGCCGGCGAACCGCTTGTCTCTCGGGCGTGGCGCGCAGTGCGTGTCCGATGGAGGGTGCGTCGTGATCTTCCCGAGCGGCGGCGGGAAACACGATCGCAACTGGTACCCCGGCATTGGCCAGCTTGCCCGGCAA
>JAKLFO010000084.1 GCA_022711155.1 Candidatus Bipolaricaulota bacterium | reverse complement strand
CGGCGTCGGAAAGGACATGTTCGAGCCGGAGAGCTAGCGATTCGGTGCGACACCCGGTCCCCGCCGAGGAAGGGATCCGAGGAATGGGATGGCGGGGATGCGGGGCGCGCCGAGAGACACGGACAAGAGGGAGGCGACGTGAAGCGACGTGAAGTCGTGCCGGGCATTGCGTGGGTCGGCGCCGAGGACTGGGACCGCCGCCTGTTCGACGCCCTGATCCCGCTTCCGGACGGGACGAGCTACAACGCGTACCTGGTGAGCGGTCGCGAACGGACGGCGCTCATCGACACCGTCGATCCGACGAAGGCCGACGTCTTGTGGAACCACCTCGCGGGAGTCGAGCGGATCGACGACCTCGTCATCCAGCACGTCGAGCAAGACCACTCCGGACTCGCGGCGGCCGTGCTCGAGCGGTACCCGGCGGCACGCGTCCTCGCGACGCCCAAGGCGCAGGGGCTGATCGCCGACCACTTGGGCATCCCGGCCGAGCGCGTGACGGCGGTGGCAGACGGCGAGACCGTCGCCCTCGGCGGCAAGACGCTGCAGTTCATCCACGCGCCGTGGGTCCACTGGCCGGAGACGATGCTCACGTACGTGCCCGAAGATCGCCTCTTGTTCACGTGTGACCTGTTCGGCTCGCACCTCGCGACGAGCGGCCTCCTCGCGAGCGAGGTCGACGACCTCGAGGCGTCGGCGAAGCGCTACTACGCCGAGATCATGATGCCGTTCGCGAAGACGATTCGCGGGCATCTCGAGAAGGTGCGCAAGCTCGACGTCCGAACCATCGCCCCGAGCCATGGGCCCATCCACGACAAGCCGGCGACGATCCTGGCGGCGTACGAACGCTGGGCCGGCGGGGCGCCCGAGAACCAGGTCGTCATCCCGTACACGTCGATGCACGGCAGCACGGCGAAGATGGTCGAGCGCTTGACCGACGCGCTCGTCGCGCGAGGCGTCGCGGCGATCCCATTCAACATGGCCGTCACCGACCTCGGCGCCTACGCGATACGCCTCGTCGACGCGGCGACCGTCGTGTTCGCGACGCCGACCGTGCTCGTGGGACCTCACCCGAACGTCGTGCTCGCCGCCGCGCTCACCGCCGCCTTGCGGCCGAAGCTTCGCCACGCCGTCGTGATCGGCTCCTACGGGTGGGCGGGAAAGGCTCCCGAGACCATCCAGACACTTGCCGCCGGGCTGTCCGCGGAGTGGCTGCCGCCCGTGTTCGCCCGCGGCGCCCCGACGCGGGAGACGTTCGACGCGCTCGAGCGCCTGGCAGAGACGATCGCGAACAAGCACGCCGGACTCAAGGCGTAGGGAGGACGAGATGTCAGAGGCGAAGAGGCAGGCTCAAGGAGAGGCGCTCGTCGGCAAGGCGGCGCCGCGGATCGCCCTCGCGGATCAGGACAAAGAGACGGTTGATGTCGCGACGCTGCGGGGAAAACGCGTCCTCCTTTCGTTTCACCCGCTCGCGTGGACGCGCGTCTGCGCGCTCCAGATGCAGGCGCTCGAAGAACGGGCGGACGAGTTCGAGAGGCTGAACGCCGTAGCGCTCGGCGTCAGCGTGGATCCGACGCCATCCAAGAAGGCGTGGGCGGAGTCGCTGGGCATCCGAAAGACCAAGCTCCTGTCGGACTTCTGGCCGCACGGGGCCGTGGCGCAGGCGCTCGGCCTCTTCCACGACAAGGAGGGCTTTTCCGACCGGGCGGCGCTCCTCCTCGACGAGAAGGGCGTCATCCGCTTCGCCAGGGTCTACGCGATTCCCGAGCTGCCGGATATCGAGGAGCAGATTCGATTCCTGAGAGAGATGTAGGCGCAGTCCGAAGGAGGATCCAGTGCACGCGATGACGAAGGAATTCCTGCAGGCGGCGTTCGCCGGCGAGAGCCAGGCGCACATGAAGTACCTCATCTTCTCGCAAGAGGCGGAGAAGAAAGGGATGCCGAACCTCGCGCGCCTTTTCCGCGCGATCGCCTACGCCGAGCAGGTGCACGCGACCAACCACTTCCGCGAGCTGGGCAAGATCGGCGATGTGGTGCCAAACATCGAATCCTGCATCGACGGGGAGTCGTTTGAGGTGAACGAGATGTATCCGGCCTACCGCGCGGTGGCGGAGATGCAGGGAGAGAAGGGCGCGGCCCGCTCGACGTACTACGCGCTCGAGGCGGAGAAGATCCACGAGACGATGTACGCCAAGGCGAAGACGGCCGTCGCGGGCGGCGCGGACCTGAAACTCGGCCCGATGCTGATCTGTCCCGTGTGCGGATACACGGTCGAGGGGGAGGCGCTCGCTCATTGCCCCGTGTGCGGCGTGAAGCGCGAGATGTTCAAGTCGTTCCAGTAAGGAGGAGCCATGAAGCTCGGCGACCTAATCAAGGGAGGCGCCCAAGAAGGGCGAGAGAAGCACGTTCCGACGATCGAACTCAAGGACTGCCAGGAGTGCGGCGGGCGCGCGGTCAAGATCTCGGTGGGGAAAGAAGTGGCGCATCCGAACACGGTCGAGCACCACATCAAGTGGATCGCCCTGTTCGGCGTCAAGAACGGCGTCGCCGTGCACATCGCGACGTTCGACCTCGGGCCGACCTACGGGAAGCCGACGGTCGTCACGCACGCGAACCTCGACGGGCTGAGCGAGCTCGTGGCCGTCGAGTACTGCAACATCCACGGGCTTTGGGAAAGCTCGCTTGCGCTGTAGGCGCCCATGACCGCCCTCTTGCACGCTCTGGAAACCCGAAGGGCGCGTCGGGCGTTGTCGAGCGAGCCGGTCAGCCGCGGTGACGTGGAGACGATCCTCGCCGCCGCGCACCTCGCCCCCTCGTGCAACAACAACCAGCCGTGGCGGTTCGTCGTCGTCGACGAACCGGAGGTCCTCGCGAAGGTGAAGGAGGCGCTGCCGGGCGGTAACTACTGGGCCAAGCCGGCGCCCGTCGTGCTCGCCGTCCTGTCGCGGCGTGACCTCGACTGCACGCTGTCCGACGCGCGCGACTACTTCCTCTTCGGTTGCGGGATGGCCGTGGGGAACCTGATGGCGCAGGCGACGGAGATGGGCCTGATCGCCCACCCGATCGGCGGCTACAAGCCCGAGGTCGTCAAGGCCGTGCTCGGGATCCCCCTGGAATACGTCGTCATCACGCTCGTCATCGTCGCGCGCCCGGGCGATCCGTCCTCGCTGTCGGAGAAGCACCGGGCCATCGAGCTGGGGCCGCGTGACCGGAGGCCTCTCGACGAGGTCGTCGCCTGGAACCGGTTCGCTTTCGCAGATCCGCCCCCCGCGTGAGCCGCACGGCCGTGGGGAGCCCAGGAACAAGAGAACGGAGGAGTATGCGTCGAGAGAGAGTTCTGATCCTGCTGACGGCTGTCGCCGCCCTGGTCGTCTTCGTGGGTGCCACTGCCGGCGTCGCGGCCACGCTGACGTTCGAGTTCACTCATCTCCCCGCGGATGCCGGACGGTCCATGTACCTCCGCGCCGTGGATGCCGCCACCTGGGTCGAGATTGCCCGCGTGAAGGTGTCGCCGCTTCCCGCCGCGGCGTTCCGGATTGACGTCACCTCGTTCGTCGAGGGGCACGCGTATCGGATCGACTACTTCGTCGATCGCAACGGCGACGGCGCCTACGACGCGCCGCCGGTGGACGGCGCATGGCAGTGGAACGTCCCGGCGGTCGCGGGGTCGGGCGTCGTGACGGCGCCGCAGGGCGACCCGTCCACGGACATCGCATGGCCGCCGGCCTTCGACGCCGCCATCGGAGAAGGCGAGTATCGCCACACGCTCACCGATGCGACGACCGGCATCCGTCTCGACTGGCAGAACGACGCGCGGATCCTGTACATCGGCCTCACCGCGCCGGGGACGGGCTGGGTCGGCATCGGCATCGATCCGGAGTCGCGCATGCAGGGAGCGAACTACATCCTCGCGGCCGTCGAGAACGGGACTCTCGCGCTCACCGACGAGTTCGGAGTGTCGGGCGTCACCCACCGCACCGACGCCCACACGAACATCATCCAGGCGGCGGGGCGGGAGGCCGACGGCAAGACCGTCGTCGAGTTCGCGATCGCCCTCGTGACGGGGGACACGGCGGAGGACAAACCGCTCGTGCCTGGACAATCGGTGACCGTCCTCCTCGCGATGAGTCAGAAAGAAGACAGCTTCTCCGCTCGGCACACCGCGCGGTCGACCGTCACCATCACGCTCGACGGGGTGAAATAGGATGAAAGCGCTGCAGTCGTTCGGATACGGGACCTCCCTCGGCCCGTTCCCGGTTGTCGTATGGTTCGGACTCGCGGCCCTCTTGCTCATGATCGTCGCCGCCACGATCGCCGGACTGAAGAAGCAGGTGCCCGCCTTCCGCAAGGTGTCGGTACGCGCGCACCGCGCGCTGGCCGGGGCCGGGATCGTCCTCGCGCTCGTCCATCTCGTCCTGGGGCTGTCGACGTACCTGTAGCGACTTCGGGCTCACACCGGACGTGTTCCCGCAGAGCAGAATAGCCCTGCTCGCCAACACCACGTGTGCGGTGTGCAGCTAGGGCGTCGCTGAGTCGGCCGCATCCTCTGGGCAAGCAAGCCCGAGTACCTGGACGTTTGTTGGAGGAAACCCTATTCGTGAGAGGTACTCAGAGAAGCGTCGGGAAAACGCCTCGCGGTAGAGAATCCCCAGCGAGCATAGGTAGTCGAAAGTGCGCGCCTCTTTAGCCTGTCTATAGAAACAGTCTCTGTCCACCGTGAAGTAGTGCTTGAAGTCCACAACAAGGTTCTGCTCGAGAAGGCCCTCTTCGCGCGTCAGGAAATGGTAGCGGACCAGTGTGTGCTCCTCAATGTGTTTGAACCTCTTCGACCCCCATCCCTCCATCCGGCGATCGGCAAAGTGGGTTCCCGCGGCGAATGCTTCCGCAACGAATGCCGGGACAAGCATTATGTGGGTCAGCGCCTGATCGCCGGGATCGGAACGAGCTTGTCGCCTCTGTTCCTCTCGTGCCGCCCAGTCCTGTTCTAGATCACAGTCCTGGGTGACAATGACGGAGTAACGATAGTCCGTTCTCTTCAGATCTTCTGTCGAACTGCCTTCGAGGATTCCCACGCTTCGGTAGATGTCGCCTTGGGATACCCGGGCTGTCTCGCGACGCTCGTATCTTGCAGTAGCCACCTCGGCAGAAGTGCCTCCGTCACGACGGGATTCTGCGAGTCCGCACCTGCCAGCTTCCCTTCGCGGCCAATCCCTGCGCGTCGGTACCTACCACTTCAACATCAGGCCATGTTGCAGAGTGCGTCTCAGCATCGGTTCCGACATGAGATCCGATCGTCCGCCGCGCCTTCTCGGTCTCATCACAAATGGAGCCCGTCTCAGTCATGCATTGTGTTGCGCCACTTTTCGCCAATGCATCGTTCGAAGACATCGGTCGCCTCCTCGTTGAGCTGCTTCAGCCGGCCAAGAGTCTCCCTTGGGTCCAGAACGTCACGAATGAAGCAGTCCACATCGAGCACGACTCGGCTCTCCCGGATCGGGCCTGGGAAGTCTGGGTTCGACAGCCCGTAGTTGAGGATCACGTGTATGCCTGCCCGGTCAAACCAGAGAGCGTGTTTCTCTTGAGTCAGCTGCCCTCCATGGTTGAACGCCAAGTGAGCCACGAGCGCATCATCAAGGTAGCCGTTCAGGTCAGTCGGATTCCCAGGTGTCAGTAGCTCATTCTGGTATCGGAGCCCAAGGCGTGTTATCACCGTGATGGGGTAGACCTCGATCAGCGTTTTGAATGCAGCCTCGACAAACCCCAGAAAGTTGCCGAAGTGGCTGTACTTTTCCGTAGATACAATCAGGAAATCTCTCTGAAGAAGGACACGAGTCGCGCCATCTCTGGTGGCGAACTCCCAGCGCGTGATGGGCTGCTTCAGTGTTGCATTCTGTAGCGCCCCTCCGGGCATCTCTGCTTCGAGGACTACGCCCTCAGAGGTCCTCGGGAAGAGCGAAGCAAGCTTCTCTTGGAACACAGCCGGGCTCTCGCTTCCAAGCCTCAGTACAACCGGGAAGTCAGCCCTGCATATGACGTTGTCTAGGTGGTTGCGCTCGTACACAGCTGCCATAGGAGCATCCCCTCCCATCAACTGTCAGAGGCCCTGCGGCCAGATGAGTCTAGCTGATCGAGCGCTAGTTGGCCAGGCATGCTGACTTCTTCACCGCGCTAGTACTCCGGCCGCAGCCCGAACTCGGCCGATTCCGTCCACTCGTAGGGCCGGTTGTAGTACTCGACGAGCGAAGAGACGAGGGCGTAGTGGCCGCGTTCGATCTTCGCCAGCTCCGCGAGGAGCTCGGCCGTCCGCGCTTCGGTCGCGCGCTCGGCGTGATGACGGTAGAAGGCCTCCGCCTCGCGCTCGACGTCGGCCGCTCGTCGCAGGATGTCGACGACCCGCGCGTCGGGCGAGAGGACGCCCGCGTTCCCCTCGACCGCCCCGCGCACCCACTCGCGGGCTTGTGCGACGAGGTCGGGGCCCTGTAGGTCGGCGACGTGCCCGAAGGTCTTGAGCACGGCCGCGTGCGCGGCTTCCGACTCCGCAAGAAGGGTGAAGAGCGCTCGAGCGCTGGGGTCGTGCGTTTGGCTCGCGGCCTCGCGGTACGCTCGCTCCGCCTTCTCCTCGAGGTGCACTGCGTCGTGAAGGACTCCCATGCGCGCCTCCTCTCTCCGAACGATCGCGCGAGAATAGGTCGAGCTGCCGGACGCGGTCAATGCGCTCGACACGGGGCACGGTCGAGTTCTCGCGAGGCGGGCGCGCTTGCCGACGGTGAGACGGCGAGCCTAGAGCCGGGCGCCCTCGGGGACGGGGTAGGTCTCGCCGGCGTGCGGCATCACGAGGACGCGGTACGTAGGTCCGAACCGCTCGCGCGCCGCGTCGAGCGCGACCTGGGGCGACGACGCCGCGCGGTAGAAGAACCGGGAGACGGTCTCGGCGGGCAACTCCGACTGGAGGTACACGTCGATGCGGGCCAGGTCCTGCGCGTGGTAGACCGCCTTGTGGCCGCCGAGGCGGAACCCCTCCTTCTCGAGAAGGCTGAGGACGTCGGCGGGACAGGCGCTGCGCTCGATCCAGTCCTGGAAGACGCGATGCCCGATGCCGTCCGGGCACGCCGCGAGCAGGCAGACGATGCCGCCGTCGCGAGCGGCCCGAGCGGCCGTGTACTGCGCCTTGTAGGCCTGATAGAGGTCGATGTCCTTGGGGTGGCCGCCGGCCGACGCGATGACGAGGTCGGCCTTGTCGCGGATCGAGACGATCGAGTGCTCGTCCCAGAACCCTCTCGCCGCGGCGTGCGCCGCCTCCGGCTCGCCGACGACGATCTTCGCCACCTCGCCCTTCGCATTCATCACGACGTCGACGAGGAAGTCGACGCCGACGAGCCGCGCCGCCTCGACCATCTCGTCGCTGATCGGGTTCCCGCGGTAGACGCACGCCGTGCTCCGCGGATCGCAGAGCTGGGCGTGGTTCGCCTCGATCGTCGCGCGCCCGGCGACGCCGGGAAGGATGTTCTTCCGCCCTCCCGAGTATCCGGCGTAATAGTGCATGCCGACGTGACCGAGCGTGATCACGCGGTCGGCGTCGGCGACGAGCCGGTTGACGAGAATCGGCGTGCCCCGCGAGCTCTTCCCGATCTCGACGACATCGCAATCGCACTCGTGGACGACGACGCGGAACTGGCGGCGGAGGTCGCCGAGCATGGCTTCGAGCTCCTCCCCGGTCGGCGAGCGGTGCGTGCCCGTCGCGACGAGGAGCGTCACGTCTTCGCTCCGGACGCGGTCCTTCAGGCGTTCCCAGACGAGCGGGAACACGAGCCGGGTGGGCGTCTTTCGCGTGTGGTCTGTGACGACCACGACGACTCGGTCGCCGCGCTGGAACGCCGCGACCGGGTCCTCCATCCCGAAGGGCCGGCGCCAAGCCTCGTCGAACGCGTGAGGTAGCTGGACGCCGGGCATCGGCCGCGGGTCGAGCGTCCCGACGAAGTTCCCCTCGGGCACTTCGACCGCCGTCGTTCCTCTGCCGTACGCGAGATCGAATCGAACCATGCGCCCCCCGCACCGCGACGTACGGCGGCATGGTACCTGCGGTCTCCCGAGGCGACAACCGTTGCGCCGGAGCCGGGATCTCACTACGCTTGGGGAGAAGGAGCG
>JAKLFO010000083.1 GCA_022711155.1 Candidatus Bipolaricaulota bacterium | reverse complement strand
TCGCCGCGCAGGACACCGCCGATGTAGTTCGCGTACTGCACGGCGAGCGGCTTGTCCACGCCCATCTTGGCCCGCGCCGCGGCTTTCAGTTCCTCGGACACCGGCCGGCCACCGTACACGATCGACACCGGATCCCCAGGAATCACGCGGATGACGATGAAGATCACCGTCAGGAGGATGAGGATCATCGGGATCGTCAGCAGAAGCCTCTGGAACGCGTACCGCAGCAGGCCGCTCATGTCGCATCCCCTTCGGATCGTGCCTCGCGTGAGTTGGCGGCTCGAGGAACGCCCGACCCTATCGGCACGTCCACCGTGGGTGGCGGCGGCGCTCCAGAAAACCGTTGCTTCCATTATAGGGCGACATCGGAGCGCGCCTAGTCGAGGCGACGATCTCGGGACCGGGTCCCGCGGTGCAGCTCGAGGCGTTCCTCTGAGAGCGGAATGGGGCGGCTTCCGAGGAAGCGGACGCGGGGACAGGGCGGCGGGACAGGATCGTGCCGACGCACTTGGTGCCGGCACGGCTCTTCGCCTCGGAACAGGTACAGACGGGCTGCGCCGCCGACGCGTTGCGGGGCGCTCCCGCTACTACCACTTGTAGGATAGCTCTTGGCTGAAGACGTTCCTGATGTTGTTCGCGCGCCGCAGCGCCCTGCGCTCGTCAGGCGTGTCGGGAACGGGCGTCTCTGCCACCTCAGACGCGAGAGCCTTGCGGATGCTCTGAGCGTCCTGCCCCAGCGTGGCAAGGAGCGCGTCGAACTCGGACTTCGCGAGGGCCGTCTCCGCAGCGACGCGCGCGTACGGCGCGACGAGCGCCTCAACCTTCGCCGCGAGAGCGAGGCCGGCGGCGTACTCCTCAGCCTGGTGGCGCTGCAGCTCGGCCCACGCGGGCGAGGCAGCGCGTCGGATGACAGCATGGCGCGCGAGCCGAATGCTGGGAAGCTCAGCTACGATCTCGTGTCTTTCGCGCTCGGCGCTTTCAAGGGCTCGCTGTGCGGCCTCGAGGCGGCGAGCAATGGGGTTAGGCGTCGCGCGGGCGGGGCTCTCCTTGTGTGAAGACTGGTCGCGCTGCGCTCGGTCGAGATCGCGCCGGGCTTGCAGCTTCGCGCGTTCCAGGGCGATGAGGCGTGACTCGAGGCGCGACTGTCGCGCCGCCAGCTGATCGAGCGTCGCACTAGCGCCCCGGACTGTCTGGGCGCTCATCCCGTACCACCCTTTGTGACTCCGGAGAGGCGTCCCGGACGACTTCGGTAGGATGATTCGGACGCTCGACGTGGTCCGCTACGCGTGACACCCATGCTCGTACTCCTCCCGGGGAGTTCGTTCGAGTCCCCGTGCCGCAGACTGGCTCCGCGCCTCTCAGTCATGACCTTTGAGCGCTCCGGCGTCTCTCTACGTCTGGTTCTTTCGGCTGCCTTTCTTTCCGCGCTTCTTGCCGCCTGTCTTTCCGCCCGTCTTCCGGTGCATCTGAAGCATTGTCCCTCCCTGCCCTTCGTGTATGTTCTGGCGGCCAGCGACTGCCGCCTTGCCGGTCGATTCCTCTGGAGCACTACGCTCGGACCGACGCGTAGCGAAAGGATTTGAGAGCGCCCTCGAGCTCTTCCTCAACGAGGTGCGTGTAGATCTGGGTTGTAGAGAGGTCGGCGTGCCCAAGAGCCTTCTGCGCGACCCGTATGTTTGACGTCTCGCGGTAGATGTCGGCCGCGAACGTGTGCCGCAGCAGATGGGGATGCACGTTCTTCTCGATCCCCGCCTTCTGCGCGTACCGCTTCACCATGGCCTGTACGTATCGGCCGCTGACGGGTTTCCCCTCCAGCGTGGTGAAGACGTGCTCAGGCCTTCCCGCCACATCGCGCGCCTGGCGGCCGTGCCAGTCCCTCAGAGCCCCGAGGTCGGCGTCGCCGATCCATAGCACGCGCTCCCGCGCCCCCCGGCCCCGTTGTACCTGCAGCCGGCCGGCGTGGAGGTCGATGTCTCTCCACAGCAGAGCCGTGGTCTCTGCAAGTCGTAGGCCGGTGCTCAACATCAGTTGGAGGATCAGCCGGTTGCGTTGGCCGGTCGGGTAACGAAGATTCGGTTGCTTAAGCAGCGCTTCCTGCTCCTCGGCTGTTAGGACATCGGGAATCTTGCGCCAAGGATGCCGCCGGGTTGCCATTGCTTCCCCTCCTTCGATTGCGCTCGATACCCGCTCGTCGGTTGGCAGAGCACGACACACAGCTGCAGCCGGCCCGTGACGTCTCTGGAGTGCGCCTTTATGGTAGTTGACGTACTATATCACCATCGTATCGCACGGGTGATGGGAACACAAGCGCGCTGCGCGGAGCGCGAGCGGGTTCGCCCCGCATTGCCACTCATGGCGGGTCTCTCGAAATCGGTGAGCATCCGAAGAAGGGCGCGGCGAGATGAAGCGCGTGTCGTGTGAAGGCGCGCGGATCGCCCAACGATCACGCCCGCAATCTCGAAGCCGTCAGGAACTACGGAGATGGCGTGACCGCCCCCGACGGGGCCGCCGGCTCAGTCTGCCATGATGCCGGGATAGCCCTAGATTCCGTCGCGCCTTGCGGAGCGGGGCGCGCTGGCCTGATTGCCCTTCCGCATCAGCTTCCACGCCGGGGCGAGGGAGGCCGCCTTCGCGTCGTCGGCGATCGCACCAGCAAGATCGCCTCCGCGTCGGCGGGCGTCGCTCCGCTTCGAGTAGCCCTTAGGGTTCTCCGGGTCGAGCGCGATACTGCCCGTGTAGTCCACGATCGCGCCGTCCAGATCCCCTTGTGACTGCCGAAGGCAGCCGCGTTCTCGATAGGACTGCGCATCCGTCGGGTCCAGCGCAATGAGGGTCGTGAAGTCGGCGATGGCTGCATCCTTCTCGCCCTTCATCCAGTACCAGGCGGCGCGCCGCGCGTACGCCCACGTGTCCGTCGGGTCCTGCTCGATGGCCGAGGTGTAGTGAGCAATATCGCGGTCGGGATCGTATTTCCATACGTGGCCATGGGATGGGCCCGGTCTGTCCATAGCCTCCAGTCTACCCGATTCGGCGGTCTCGCCTCGGTCGCTCGTGGGCTCATCGGATGGGCGCGGCAGAGAGGGCCGACCTCAGCGCCTTGGCAGCGACTTCCGTGCGGAGGCAAGGCGTTCCGCCGAGCAGGCCATCTGGCCCCAGTCTGTGCCAGAGCTCGGTTCCCGACTCGCGCCGGTGGCGGCCTCTCAGTCCACCGTCGCCTGCACGATGTACTCCCACTCGGCCCACGGGGGCACGCGTTCCGTACCCCCGCTTGCTTCCCAACAGATGCACACGCGAACGGGCTGCGTCTGCGTCCCGGGTTCGCACGAGTAGAGGGCGAGCTGGACGGTGGAGTCGCTGCTCCTCACTCCGGCGCCGAGTTGCCCGATCGTGCGAACGCGGACCGAGACGACGCGCACGTCGGAGAAGCTGCCGGACGCCAAGACAGTCCCGGCGTCTGCGACGGCGAAGTCGGTTCCGCCGTCGATCGACACGGTGTGCGCGAAGGTCTCGCCGAAGCCGGCTTGCCCGATCATCCGCAGGCTCGCGAGCGTGATCTTGTACGTGTGCTGAATGCCCAGGTCGCACGCGCGGAGGTAGTCGAACGAGACGTGGCCGCTGGCCCAGGACTGCGCGACCACGCCGATGTCGCCCGCGGTTCCCGCGGGGTGTGGGAGCGTGAGGACCTCGCGGCCGTTGACGGCGCATCGAATGCTCCCCGCCGAGGCGGTCACCGCGACCGTGTTCCATTGGCCCGCCGGCAGGATGGCCTTGTCCTTCTTCCAGCCCGCAGCGCTCGCGTAGGCCGTCCCGTCGAACTCCCAGATGCCGTACCACCCGTCTCCCGTGATGAGGAAGGCGCTGAATCGGTTCGGCCCCTGGTAGTCGAAGAGGATGCCCGCGGCTTCGGACGCTCCGCTCAGGAGGACGCGCGTCGCAGCTCGGAACTCAGAAACGTTCTCGAGGCGGAGTCGCCCCCATGCGGCGCCCTTCCGCATATCGAGAACGTAGTTCCCGTCAGCGACAGACGACGTCGCGACCGCGCTCGAGAAGATCTCGAACCCCGCCTGAGGCGCCGCGGAGAACTCCTCGCTCGACTCCCCCGCGAGACACGCGGGCACGAACGCGCACGCCCCGAGGAGCAACAGCAGGAGCGTTGGGAGGAACCTAGATGGACGAACCTGCATCACGCGACCTCCTGTCCACGCGGACGGCGTACCTGTACACGCGGCGAGCGGACGCGGCCCCCTGGCGGCCCACAACGGGTCCGCCCACCAGCGACGAGTGTGGCGTTCGGGCGCCCTGTGCGTCAACTCGCTCGGCGCGGGCGTAGTCCTTCCGGCCTACGGCTTCTGCATCGCGCGGTACATGTCGAGGTGTTCGCGCCGGTCGGCGAGGTACGTCGCCGTCTTGCGCCACTCGTTCACCTTCTCCATCCCGAGCTCGTGCAGCGCGAAGCCTTCGCCTGCCTCCATTCCGGCCAAGACACGGCCGGACGGGCTGACGATGCACGAGTGCCCGAACTTCGTGTACGGGCCGTCTTCCCCCCACTGGCACGCCATCGCGAGCCCGACGGTGTTCTCAAGGGCCCGGATCCTCGCCAGGGCGCGGGGCTGCTCGTGGCACCACTGCCACGCGTCGAGAGGTCCCCAGCGCAGCCAGTCGGTGCTGTTCAGAATGTACTCCGCGCCAGACAGGACGAGGCCGCGGATGTACTCAGGGAAGAGGAGGTCCATGCAGATTGTGAGTCCGAAGGCGCCGAGGTCCGTCTTGACCACGGCGGGCTTGTCTCCCGGCGCGAACATGCTCTTCTCGGCGGCAAAGAGGTGCACCTTTCTGTACGCGTGAACGAGCCTTCCGGACGGGTCGATCAGGACGCCCGTGTTGTGGTACTTGCCCGACGCTTTCTCGACGAGGCTGGCGTAGATGAAGACGCGCCGGCTCTTCGCGACTTCGCCCAGGGCGCCTGTGGTCGGGCCCGGGACGGGCTCGGCGAGAACCTCCAGCCTGTCCGCGATGTCATATCCCGTAGTGAAGGTCTCCGGGATGAGGACGATCTCGGCGCCGAGCGAGGCGGCCCCCTCGATGAGGCGGACGGCCCTGTCGCGGTTCTTCGCCACGGCTCCAGTTTCGCTGTTCATCTGCGCGACGGCGACTCGAAACGACATCATGCCTCCTTCTTCACAACGGCGATCGCGGCGAGAAGAACGAGGGCGCGCGCGATCTGGTAATACCAGCTGCTCAGGTTCCAGGCGGAGAGCAGGTTTCCGAGGACGGCGAGCAGTAGCACGCCTGCGAGGACGCCGAGGATGTTGCCCCGCCCGCCGCCGAAGGGAATGCCGCCGATCAGGACGGCGATGATCGAGTCGAGCGCGAACTCGGGCCCGACAGACGGGCTCGCCGATCCGGTGCGGCTGGTCAGGTACAGGGCGGCGATCGCCGCGCAGGCGCCGCTCACGAGGAAGGTCGAGAAGACGACCGAACGAACGCGGATCCCGGCGAGGCGGGCCACTTCTTGGCTGCCGCCGACCGCGAAGACGTGACGGCCATACCGGGTCGCGTTCAACGCGACGATCGCGATCGCAAACGCCGCGACCACGATGAAGAAGGCCGACGGCAGCGGCCCCACTGCGCCGCGCGAGAACGCCCGGAATCCCTTGCCGATTGCGCCGACCGGGCTGTGCGTGATCAGGAAGACGACGCCGCGCGCGAGCGACATGACGCCCAGCGTGGCGATGAATGGCGCGACGCGGAGGCCGACGACGGCGAGGCCGTTGACGGCGCCGACGGCAAGCCCCACACCCACGGCGGCGAGCGAGGCCGGGAGGATCATGGCATCGTTGCCGTTCATGACCGTGGCTGCGGCCATCATCGCGAGCGTGATCGTGGAGCCGACCGAGAGGTCGACGCCGCCGGCCTGCATGGCGACGGCTTGGCCGATCGCGACGATCCCGAGCGCGGCGGCGTAGCGCAGGATACTCGTGAGATTGTACGCGCCCAAGAAGGTCGGCGACGAGAAGATGCCGGCGACGAAGAGGGCGACCAGCGCCGCGAGGACGACGAACTCGGTCTTGGTCGACAAGGAGACGGCCTTGCGCCAGGCGCGGCGAAGGACGCCGTCCGCGCACTCGGGGGCTCCGTCGCCGGGCCCGCAGGTCGCGCCGCCGGCCTCGGCCAGCGCGATCGCCATGACCTTCTCTTCCGTCGCCTCGTTTCCGGCGAGCTCGCCGACCGTCCGCCCCTCGCGCATAACGACGATGCGATCGCTCATTCCAAGGATCTCGGGCAGCTCCGAGGACACCATGAGGATCGCCATGCCCTCGTCGGCGAGGCGCCGGAGGTGGGCGTAGATCTCGGCCTTCGACCCGACGTCGATGCCGCGCGTAGGCTCGTCGCAGATCAGGACCTCGGGCTCGGTGAGCAGCCACTTGCCGATGACCACCTTCTGTTGGTTCCCTCCGCTCAACTGAACGACGAGGGACTCGACGCTTGGAGCGCGAATGCCGAGCAGGCGCGCGACCCGTTCGACCACGCTCCGCTCCTCGCGTTTCCTGACAACCGCCCCTCGTTGGCGCCGCCGTAGGCTCGGGAGAGCCAGATTCTCGCGCACCGAGAGCCCGAGCACGAGCCCCTCGCTCTTTCGGTTCTCGGTCACGAAGGCGACGCCTCGCCGGATGGCCGCGTGCGGCGAGTGAATGCGAGTCGGCCTCCCTCCGAGCTCCACGCTCCCGCGCGCGCGCCGCGCGCCGAAGAGCGCCTGGCAGAACTCCGTTCTCCCCGCCCCGACAAGCCCGTACAGGCCGACGATCTCGCCTCGGTGCAGCTCGATGGACGCGTCCGTGACGCGCGGCGGGGCCTGGAGGTGCCGCGCGGCGAGAACGGTGGGCCCGATGGACGCGGCGCGTCTCGGGAACACCTGGTCAAGCTTCCGCCCGACCATCGAGGTGATGATCTCGTTACGATCTGTGGCCTGCGCATCTAGCGTGGCGACGAGCTCCCCGTCCTTGAGCACCGTGATGCGGTCGGCGAGGCGGAACACCTCGTCGAGGTGGTGCGATACGTACAGGATGGACATTCCCTTGTCGCGCAGCTGTTCGACGATGGCGAACAAGCGCTCGCGCTCCTCGATCGACAGCGCGGATGCGGGCTCGTCCATGATGAGGATGCTCGCGTCCTCCGACAGGGCCTTTGCGATCTCGACCAGCTGCTGGTCGGCCACGCTGAGCCGTCCCACGACGCGGCGCGGGTTGGCCGTCATCCCCAGCTCGCGCAGGACGCTCTTCGCCCGACGCAGCTCTTCGCGCCGCCTTAGCCAGCCGAGGCGGTGCGGCTCGCGGCCCAGCGAGATGTTGCCGGCGATGGAGAGGCTGGGGATGAGGTTGAACTCCTGGTAGATGATCGCCACGCCGGCGCGCTGCGCGGCGTCGGGCGTGAACTCGTTAACTTCGTTTCCGAACAGCGAGACGGTGCCCTCGTCCGGACCCTGGGCCCCGGCGAGGATCTTCATCAGGGTCGACTTGCCTGCGCCGTTCTCGCCCACGACGGCGTGCACTTCGCCCTTGCGGACCGCGAACGACACACCGCGCAGCGCCTGGACGCCGGGGAACCCCTTACTGACCCCGCAGATCTCAATGGCTGTCTCGTGCATTCGGCCTCAAAGAAAGGCCGGCCGCCCTGCGAGGCGGCCGGCGCGTGTTCCTACTTCCCGTAGTACTGGAGAATCCAGTCTTCCGGAAGCTCATTGATCGCGAAGTACTGGTCGCTCAGGTCCGGCCGGTAGTACTCGTCCAGCTTGTCTTGCTCGAACGTGACGATCGGGTACTCGACGATCTTCGGCACCGCCTGCCCCTGAAGGGCCATCACGGCGAGATCCACGCAAGTCATGGCGAGCGGACAGCCGCCCGACACGGCGAGGAACGTGATGTCGTTCTCCTTCGCGATGCGCAGCCACCCGTTCCAGTCGTCAGCCGTGATCGGTGGAATGGCGCGCCCGGCGTCGAGCAGCGCCTCCACGGCGCCGAGGCCCATCTGGCCGCCGTCGGCGATGATCCCGTCGATCTGCGGGTTGGCTTGCAGGAACGCAGCCATGGTTTCCTTCGCCTTTACCGGTGACCAGTCGCAGTACGCCATGCCGACGACTTCGATGTTCGGGTAGGCTCCGAGCCCCTGCTGCACGCCGCGCCACACGTCCTCGGCATAGCTTGAGCCTGCGATGCCCATGAGGGCGACGACCTTGCCGCCGTTCGGGAGCTTCGCACCCATCCAGTCGGCGTAGAGGAAGCCGGCCTTCGTGTTGTCGCGCGACACCCACGACACGTAGTTGTCGGTATTCACGCCCGTC
>JAKLFO010000082.1 GCA_022711155.1 Candidatus Bipolaricaulota bacterium | reverse complement strand
CGAGAGATGGCCGGCCTTCACGCACCGCCCCAACCGCGACGCTTTGATCTCGACAAAGTTCCCCACGCGCGCTTCGCGACCCACGTCGCTCTCGGGGCGGAGGTGTGCGTACGGACCGACCGACGCAGCCTCGCGAACGTGCGCCGACTCGACGACGGAGTAGCGGATGGTCACGCGATCCTCGATGTCGCTCGACTCGATCCAGGCGTCCGGACCGATGGTGCAGCCGGGCCCGATCGTCGTCCGCCCGCGGAGGAACGAGCCGGGAAAGACGGTCGTATCGCGAGCGATGCGGACGTCCTCGTCGACGTACGTCATGGCTGGGTCGACGAACAGCACGCCCGCGGCGGCCAGCCGCGCGAGAATGCGCTCACGCGCGATCCGAGAGACAACCCCGTAGTCCGCGGCGGAGCCGAACCGCCGCACGTCGTCTTCGTCACTGGGTTGCCAAGCCCCACCGGCGAGAAACCAGGTTTCCGAGTTCAACGCGACCGCGGCGTCGGCGGCCGAGCGGAAGATCCCGACCGCGCCCGAGGAATCGACGAGCCGCCGACCCTTCCCCTCCGAGAAGGCAGTCACCAGGTCTCGAAGCGACCGCGCAGTCAAGAGAGGAAGGTCCCCGCGCACAACGAGGACGGGCCGCCCGAGGGAGATCTCGTCGAGCCGCACGGCAAGGTCCGCATCGAGACGGAGCAGGCCTGTCCACGATCCGGCGATCTCCGGACGAGCCGTCAAGACCCAAGGGGCGGCCGCGCCGAGCTCCTCAAGCGCCCTGCCGACGCGCTCGAGCGCGCCCAAGCCGCAGATCGGCGTCTCCCACCCATCTGCTCCCCAGGATGCGTCTCCGCGCGGCGCGGCCAGAACAACGGCGGTGATCTCGTTTGCGTTCATCTCGCCCTGCGGGATGATACGCGAGCCAGGAAGCGCGCATCAACTCGCTTTCCCCTCCCGATCGGCCTCCCGACGCTCGCTCCTACCGGCCCGGGACTGGGATGTTGTACACTCCGCTCCAACTCTGGATTAGGAGGTCGAACCATGGCCAAGCGGGTCTTCTCAGGCATTCAGCCCACCGGGACGCTCCACATCGGCAACTACCTCGGGGCGATCCGGAACTGGGTCGACCTCCAGCGAGGGCACGACTGCATCTACTGCGTCGTCGACTACCACGCGATCACGATCGACGTCGACCCGAAGGAGCTGCGCGCCGCGTCTCGTTCGATGGCGCTCGACCTCCTGGCGTGCGGCGTCGATCCGGAGCGTTCGATCCTCTTTGTGCAGGCGGACGTGCCACAGCACACCGAACTCTCGTGGATTCTCGGCTGCGTCACGTCGTACGGCGACCTCGCCCGGATGACGCAGTTCAAGGACAAGTCGGAGAAGCAGGAGTTCGTCAGCGCGGGCCTGTTCACCTATCCGATCCTCCAGGCGGCCGACATTCTCATCTACAAGGCGCTCGGCGTGCCGGTCGGCGAGGACCAGGTCCAGCACCTCGAGCTGTCGCGACGCATCGCCAGGCGCTTCAACGCGCGCTTCGGCGAGCTGTTCCCTGAGCCCGAGCCGATCGTGACGAAGGGCGCGCGCATCATGTCGCTCGCCGACCCCGCGTCGAAGATGTCGAAGAGCGCCGGGCCGACGCACTACGTCGGCGTGATGGAAGCCGAGTCGTCGATTCGCAAGAAGGTTCGCTCGGCAGTCACCGACGTCGGCCTCACGCCGGGAGAAGCGATGTCGGCCGGCGTCGCGAACTTGTTCCTCATCCTCGAGATCGCCTGCGAGACCCTGGGCGACGCAGCGACCGTCTCCGAGCTCAAGGCCGAGTTCGCGGACGGCCGGCTTCTCTACTCGCAGCTGAAGGACACGACCTTCGAGAGACTGATGGGCGTCCTCCGCCCGATCCAAGAGCGACGGGCGCGCATCGCCGCCGCGGGCGACGTAGACGACATCTTGGCCGACGGCGCGCGGCGCGCGAGCGCGATCGCCAGCCAAACCATGCGCGAGGTCCGCGACAAAGTCGGCCTCGGGGCCGCCGCGTAGTGCCGGAGAGACTCAACGCGGAGTGACGAAGAGGACGAGGGAACCCACCGCAGAGGCCGCGGAGCGGCGCAGTCGCAGAGCGACGCAGAGGAACGGCCGCGGGAGTCTAGCCGTCCCGGTACCGACCATCGAGTGTCTCCCCGCTGCCTGCGGTTCTTTCGCAGTCTGCACACCGTCGAGCGGCTTCGGGCTCTTGCTCTCCGTCCCGTTTCTGCGCCCTCTGCGTCCTCCGCGGTTCCCCAGCTCAGTCTTCACGGCCAGGCGCGGACGCCGCCTGTCCCAACCCATGGCGCGATCCTCGCCCACGCTGCGCGCAACTCGTCCGGCGACAGCGCACGGCGCTCGGCCCACGCGGGATCGAGGATGCCCTTCTCCGGCGGGACGCGGAACGGCTGCAAGACGTACTTCCGGGCTCCCGCGATCCACGAGGCGATGGCCTCGAGGTCCCGCTCGGCAAGCCCGGGAGCGACGGTCGTTCGGAACTCGTAGTCCGGCGCCTCCTCGCGCAGGCAGCGGATCGACGCCTCGATGTCGCCGACGGCGACCGGGACGCCGCAGAACTCGGCGTAGCGCTCCGGCGGCGCCTTCAGGTCCATCGCGATGGAGTCGACGAGCCGCCTCGCGACGAGCGCCGCGAGAACGCCCGGCCGCGATCCGTTCGTGTCGAGCTTGACGGCGAGCCCGAGCGCGCGGACCTCCGCGAGAAACTCGGCGAGGTCGGCCTGGAGCGTCGGCTCTCCGCCGGAGACCACGACGCTGTCAAGGAACCCGCTTCGCTCGCGCAGGCGGGCGAGCACGTCGCCCTCCCGCAGGGAAGATCTCGCTTCGCGACCGGGAAGGACAAGATCAGGGTTGTGGCAGAACGGGCAGCGGAAATTGCAGCCGGAGACGAAGACGACCGCAGACACGCGTCCCTCGTGATCGGAGAGCGAGAGCGGGACAAAGGCGGCAATCTCCACGGTCCTTCCTTCGCGCCTCGTCTCTAGGAGGACGGGGAGACGTGCGCCGCGAACGTCCTGCGGTTCGCGAACTCGGCTCGCTTCCCGTCGTTCCACTGCTCGACCGGCCGCAGGTAGCCGACGATCCGCGAGTAGATCTCGCTCTTCGCTCCGCACTCCGGACAGGTGCGGTGTTCGCCGACGATGTACCCGTGGTCGGGACAGACCGAGAACGTCGGCGTCAGCGTGAAGTACGGCATGTGGAACGAGTGGGCGATCTTCCGCACGAGGCGCTTTGTCGCGTCGGGACTCGGCAACCGCTCCCCGAGGAAGCCGTGGAACACGGTCCCGCCCGTGTACTTCACCTGCAGCGGGTCCTGCATGGCGAGCGCCGCCCACAGATCGTCGGTCAGGCCGACGGGGAGCTGGGTCGAGTTCGTGTAGTAGGGCACCTTCCCGCCGTGCGCCTCGAGGTTGTAGATGCGCAGGTCGGGGAAGCGTTCGAGGTCCTTCTTCGCCAGGCGATAGCTCGCCCCTTCGGCCGGCGTGGCCTCGAGGTTGTAGATCTCGCCGGTCTCTTCCTGATACGACCCGAGCCGCTCGCGCATCCAGTCGAGCGTCTCGATCGCGAACGCCTGCCCCTCGGGGGCGGCGATCGAGCACCCCTTGAGGTTCAAGAGCGCCTCGTTCATCCCGATGATGCCGATCGTCGAGAAGTGGTTCCGCCAGTATCCGCCCTCCGCCTCGCGGATGCGCGACAGGTAGTAGCGCGAGTAGGGGTAGAGGCCCTGGTCGGTCAGCTGTTCGAGCGTCTTGCGCTTGATCTCGAGCGCCTTGCGCGCGAGGTCCATCAGATTGCCGAGCCGCACGAGGAAATCGTCCTCATCTTCGGCGAGGTACCCTAGACGAGGCAGGTTGATGGTGACCACTCCGATCGACCCGGTGAGAGGGTGGGCGCCGAAGAGCCCGCCTCCGCGGCTTCGCAGCTCGCGGTTGTCGATGCGGAGACGGCAGCACATGCTCCGTGCGTCTTCCGGACGCATGTCGCTCCCGATGAAGTTGGAGAAGTACGGGATTCCGTACTTGGCCGTCATCTCCCATACCGGCTCGAGGATCGGGTTATCCCAGTCGAAGTCCTCGGTGACGTTGTAGGTGGGAATCGGGAACGTGAACGGCCGTCCGTGCATGTCGCCTTCGAGCATCACCTCGGCGAACGCGCGGTTGAAGAGGTCCATCTCGGGTTGGTACTCGCCGTAGCTCGTCTTGTGGGGCGCCCCGCCGAGGATCGCCGGCTCGTCGGCGAGGAAGCGCGGCACCTTGAGATCCAGGGTGATGTTCGTGAACGGAGTCTGGAAGCCCACGCGCGTCGGAACGTTCATGTTGTACACGAACTCCTGCACGTTTTGGCGCACCTCGTCGTACGACAGCCCGTCGGCGCGGATGAAGGGCGCGAGATACGTGTCGACGTTGGAGAACGCCTGGGCTCCTGCAGACTCGCCTTGCAGCGTGTACATGAAGTTGACGATCTGGAGGAGCGCCACGCGGAAGTGCTTGGCCGGCCGCGACTCGACCTTGCCGCGCACGCCGCGGAACCCCCGCAACAGGACGTCCCGCAGGTCCCACCCGACGCAGTAGGCTCCGAGCGTTCCGAGGTCGTGCAGGTGGAGGTCGCCCGACTCGTGCGCCGCGCGGATCGGACGCGGGTAGATCTTTCCCAGCCAGTACTGCGAGATGATCTTGTCCGTGATGTGGGTATTGAGCCCCTGGAGCGAGAACGTCATGTTGCTGTTCTCGCGGACCCGCCAGTCGCGGTCGTTCAGGTAATCCTCGACGAGCGGCATCTCCTGAAGGAGACCATGCATCTCGCGCAGATCCTCGTGTTGCTTGCGATAGAGGATGTACGCCTTGGCCGTCCGCGTCTGGCCGAGCTGAATCAGAACGTCCTCGACCGCGTCTTGGACTTCTTCGACGGTCGGAGACTCGCCGACGTAGCGCGCATCGAGGGCGCGGACCACGCGGTCCGCGACGCCCTGGGCGAGGTACTCGTCCCCCTCTCCAACTTCCTTCATCGCCTTCCAGATGGCGGTGGTGATCTTCGTTGGATTGAACGGAACGACACGCCCATCGCGCTTGACGATGTAGTCCATGATCCCCCTCACCCGAGACGGGCCTCACCCCTGAGGACACGCCGGAAACGCGGCCATCCTAGCGACGTCGTGTGAGGGAAACAATCCTCCGCGGGCTGGGCGCAGCGAGGCAGATTGGCATGGCGACGCCCTCTCCCGTTCAGCGGGCGGCAGACTAGGACAGTGGTACCCATCCAGTCTGGGGAGCGTTTCCTGTACGAACGGGGGAACGCGTGGGCCGGCCGCCAGGGCGATTCTTGATTCGCGATCCGCGCCTCGCTACCATCTGCCGGAATCCTGCACTAGTTGGTCGGATACGATCACACAGCGAGGTGAGTGAGATACCGAACACCGCTTCCGCAAACAAGCGTTTGCGACAGAGTGAGAAGAGGAAGGGTCTGAACCGGTCGCGCAAGGCCGCGCTCAGGCGGATCCTCAAGCAGCTGCGCCTGCACATCGATGCCGGCGAGAAGGCCGAAGCCGTGACGCTGCTCCCGCAGCTCGCCAAGGCCGCAGACAAGGCCTCGAAGAGGAACACGATCCACAAGAACCGCGCGTCGCGGATCAAGTCTCGTTGGGTCAAGAAGGTTCAGGCTCTGTAGTAGGAGGATCTGGCATGCGTCGCACGGATTTGGACTTCCTCGGCAAGGCGAAGTTTCTCGTACCCATCTCGCTCTGCCTCATCATCGCGAGCGCCGTGTTGCTCTTCCCGAGCATCCGCGGCCTCAACATGGGGATCGACTTCACCGGAGGAACCGAATTCACGGTGAAGTTCGCGGACCACGTAGATTCGGAGGCCATCCGCGACGCCTTGGGGACCGTCGACGCCGGCAGTCTGGATCTCAAGACGAGCAAGATCCAAAGCGCGGGAACAAACACCTACACGATCACGACCCAGCTTCTGAACGTCGAGACGGACGAGTCCGTGATCAACCGCGTCGAGGCCACGCTGAAGAGCCGCTTCCCGGGCGCCAGCATCAGCCGCGAGCTGATCGGCGAACAGATCAGCCAGGAGCTGGCGCAGAAGGGCATGCTTGCCATCCTGATCGCGATGGGCGCCATGCTCATCTACATCTCGTGGCGGTTCCGGCTCCGCTACGCCGTGGCGTGCATTCTGAAGCTCGTGCACGACGTCGTGATCGCGCTCGGGATCTTTGCCCTGTTTGGGCTTGAGTTCAATCTCGAGACGATCGCCGCGTTCCTCACGATCATCGGGTACTCGTTGAACGACGTCATCGTCGTCTTCGACCGCGTCCGCGAGAACCTCAAGCTCGACCAGCGACGCAACATCTTCGACACGATCAACCTGAGCATCAACCAGGTGCTCATCCGCACCCTCATCACGGCGACGGGAACTCTCGCCGCGGTCATCGTCCTCCTGGTCATCGGCGGGCCCGTGTTGCGCGGCTTCTCGGTAGCCATGCTCCTGGGCATCGTGCTCGGCACGTACTCGTCGTGGTACATCGGGACGCCCATCCTCTACTGGTGGGCACGCAAGGCGGATAAGGGCCGCGGTCGGGAAAAAGCCTAGATGCGGTCGCTCCTCCGCGACAAGAGAGACTGGCGGATCGCTCCGACTCCGGACTCCCTGCTCGTCGAGGCCATCCAGGCATCCCTCGGGTGTTCGCGGGCCATCGCCGTCTTGCTTGCGCGCCGCGGCGGAACAGGGTGGGACTCGCTCCTCAACTCGGCCGGGGAGCGTTTCCACTCTCCACAAGCGATGCCGGACATGGAGCGAGCCGTCGCCCGCCTCGTCGAGGCGATTCGCAAAGGCGAGCGCGTGTTCATCCACGGCGACTTCGACGTCGACGGACTGACGGGAGCGGCCGTCTTCTACCGTACCCTGCGCCCCCTCTTGCCGCCGAACTCCGTGAAGGTCGAGGTGAGCGACCGGGCCGCCGGCCACGGTCTGTCGCGGCCGTTCGTCCTCCGCGCCATCGACGAAGGGTTCTCTCTCGTCGTCACCGCCGACTGCGGCGTCGCCAGCCACGCCGAGATCGCCGAGCTGCGCGCTGCCGGCATCGACACCGTGGTCACGGACCACCATCTGCCGGTCGGCGACCTGCCGCCTGCCGTCGCCGTCGTCGATCCCCACCGCGGCGACCACGGCTACCCGAATCGCCATCTCGCCGGCGTGGGCGTCGCGTACAAGGTCGCGTGCGGCCTCCACGAGCGGCTCGGCAAGCCGACCCCGTCCGAACTCCTCGATCTCGTAGCGCTCGGGACGATCGCCGATCTCGTCCCGCTCTGCGCCGACGGCGACAACGAGAACCAACGTCTGATCCGCGAGGCGTTCCGCATGTTGGCGGCGGGCCAGGGGTCGTGCCTCGGGCTGCGGACGCTGATGGCCAAGCTCTCGATCAACCCGAAGAAGCTCGCCACGACGGACTTCGGCTACCTCGTCGCTCCCAAGCTCAACGCGGCAAATCGCGCCGGCGACCCCAAGGTCGCCTTCCTGCTCTTGATCACCGAAGTCGCCGACCAGGCCGAGTACTTGGCTGAGATCCTTCTCGACTACAACAGGGACCGAGAAATAGCGCAGAACGACCTCATCTCGCAGGCGGAGACGATGATCCACGACGAGGCGATGGATCCGAGCGAGGACGGCCTCCTGTTCCTCGTGGGCAAGTACTGGAACGACGGCATCCTGGGCCTGGTCGCGTCCAACCTCGCCGAACGCTACCGCGTCCCCACGTTCGTATTGTCGCGCGGCGACCGGACGTCGCGCGGCTCGTGCCGCAGCGCGGGCGACTTCGACATCAGCGCCGCGCTCGAGGCCGCCGGGTCGCTCCTGCTCCAGTACGGCGGGCACAAGATGGCCGCCGGGTTTTCGGTCTCGAACGAGAACCTCGTCGAACTCGAGGAACGCCTGTTCGGCTACGTGGCCGAGCACCGGAGCTCGATCGCCGCGTTTCACCCCGAGGAGATCGACGCCGAGGTGGAGCTCGCCGAGGTCGACCTACGGTTCTACACGAACCTCACGTCGCTCTCCCCGTACGGGCCGGGAAACCCCTCCCCGCGTTTTCTCCTGCGGGAGTGCCTGTTCGACAGCCTCAGCCTCGTCGGCTCGCACCGCCAGCACCTGAAGGGACGCGTCATCCAGAACGGTCTCACGCTCCCGTTCATCGCCTTCCGCCTCGGCAAGCATCTCGACGCGTTCGAGGACGCTGGAAAGCGCGACCTCGTTTGTCAGATCGGATTCGACGACTGGCGAAACGACATCCAAGTCCAGGGAGTCGACCTCGTGACCTCTGTATCGTGAGGTCGATTGCCGGCGGGGAGTCGACCTCGTGACCTCCGCGTCGTGAGG
>JAKLFO010000081.1 GCA_022711155.1 Candidatus Bipolaricaulota bacterium | reverse complement strand
CTCGAGGCGGCCGACGCGGGGAAGAATGTCGTACGACCCGACAAGCACTGGTAGTGGACAGCCATTCACCGCAGAGCGCGCAGAGAACGCGGAGGCCGGCGACAGGTGGGCGTTCTTCGCGATCCTGACGTGACGTCGACGCGGCGACGGCCGATAATCCCAGGCGGGCGTGAGCCACTATGAAACGAATCCTTACTGGCAATGAAGCTGTTGCTCTGGGGGCGCTTCACGCGGGCGTGCGGGTGGTGACGGGGTATCCGGGCACTCCGTCGACGGAGGCGCTCGCGAGTCTTCTCGCGCAAGACCTCCCCGGCCGGCACGTCGAGTGGTCGACGAACGAGAAGGTGGCGTTCGAGATCGCGGCGGGCGCGGCGTGGGCGGGCCGGCGGGCGCTCTGCACCATGAAGATGTCGGGCCTCAACGTCGCCTACGACGCGGTCGTGTCGATTGCCTACTCGGGCACGAACGGCGGGCTCGTCGTCTACGTGGCCGACGATCCCGGCGTCTCGGCCGGAATGCCCGAGCAGGACACGCGCGGCTTCGCGCTCATGACCGACGTGCCCATGCTCGAACCGTCGTCGGTCGAGGAGGCCTACGAGCTGACGAAGGCCGCGTTCGAGCTGTCGGAAGCCGTCGGCGGAATCGTCTTCCTGCGCCTCACGACGGCGGTGGCTCTGACTCATGGAATTCTTGACGCGCCGGAGCCTCCGGCACTTCCTCCCGCGGGTCCCGTTGTGCTCGAGAGGAACATTCAGAAGTACACGAAGGCGGGCTCTGCCATTTGCCTCGGCCAGCACGCGGCCCTTCTCGAGCGGCTCGCCCAGTCGGAAACCTGGCTCCACGAGCGCGGCCTGCACCGCCTGACGCTCGGGAAGGAAGTTGGGCTGGGGATTGCCGTCGTCGGCGCCCCCGCGGCCTACGTCGATGAGGCGCTCGCTGCGGCGGGGATCGAGAAGGGCGAGGCCTCGATTCTTCATGCGGCGTCGACGCTGCCGTTCCCAACGGACGAAGCCGACGCGCTCCTGCGCCACTGCGGCTCGATCCTCGTCCTCGAGGAACTCGAGCCTCACTTCGAACGCGCGCTCGTGCTTGACGCGTACCGTCTCGGGTACCCCGGCCGAATCGTCGGGAAGCTCGACGGGACGTTGAGCCGCTCCGGCGAATATGGGGCGGCGGAGATCGTCGCGGGGCTCGTGGCATGTAGCTCGTGGCCCGTGGGAACGGCCGGGGAGCCCGCGCAAGCCGTTGCTCGACCTTCCCCACAAGCTACAAGCCGCGTGCCACAAGCCGGTTTGCCCCCACAAGCCACATGCCACGCGCCACAGGCGGCGCAAGCACCACGGCCAGCCCCGTCTGTGCGAAGAGAATGCTCTGAGAGCATTCTCCCTAGCGCAAACAGCGAAGCCGAGGAGCGAGGCGCATCATGCGAGCCTGCGCCTCGCCCGATCACTGTTTGCGCAGGATGCCCCCATCGCGGCACGTACATGGCGATCGAGGCGGCGATCAAGAAGTCAGGATTCAAGAAGGACGAAGTCATGGTCACTGGCGACATCGGATGCACGATCCTCGGGATGAACCCGCCGTTCGACCTCCTGTGGAACGAGGTCTCGATGGGTTCGAGCGTCAGCCTGGCCCAAGGCTACGTCCACGCCGGGATCGCGACGCCCGTGATCGCGACGATCGGCGACTCGACCTTCTTCCACGGCGGAATCCCGGGCGTCTTGAACGCCGTGCAGCACCGGACCCCGCTCGTCGTGGTCGTCATGGACAACGGCTGGACGGCGATGACGGGCATGCAGGTCAACCCGGGCACCTGCGACGCAGAGCAGAAAGGTGGGCGGAGGATCGACCTCGCGACGGTCATCCCGGCGCTAGGCGTGGATCGGTTCGAGATCTCCGACCCGTTCGACCTCGCCGCGACAACTGCCATCCTGACGACGTTCTTGCAGGAGAAGGACGGCGTGCGCGTCCTCCTGGCACGGCAGGAGTGCGCGATCCAGGCCAGGCGGCGTGGTGTCCGGCGCCCGCCGGTCGAGATCGACCTCGCGAAGTGCGTCTTGTGCAAGCGGTGCATCCAGATCACCGGTTGTCCGGCACTGGGCTGCTCGGCCGATGACGGTGCCGAGCAGCTAGGGCAGAACCGTCCGATGCAGTCGTCCGGTTCTGCTGTCCGACAGCGGATCCTTGTGGATGCAGCTCTCTGCACAGGTTGTGGCCTCTGCGCGGCGGTGTGTCCGACGTCCGCATTGGCTCTTCCGGCTGCGAGGGAAGGTGAAGGCGCCCGATGACCACCAGACGATCGGCCCGCGGCATGGCCACCTGTGGCACTGCCACCTGTGGCACTGCCACCTGCGACATCGTGCTCGTCGGAGTCGGTGGGCAGGGGATTCTGACGATCGGCGAGATCCTCCTGTCTGCCGCGCTCGAAGGTGGCGTCCCCGCCCTGTTTGCTCCGACGAAGGGGATGGCCCAGCGCGGCGGGTTCGTGAAGGCCGAGCTGCGCCTCGGCCGCGAGGGCGTCGGCCCGCGGATCGCGCGCGGTCAGGCCGACCTTGTGCTCGCCACCGAGCGCTCCGAAGCGCTGCGCGGCGCCTCCTACGTGAAACGCGGCGGCGCGTTCATCCTCTACGACGACGTCTGGACGCCCACGGGCGTCATGCTCGGCAAGGCCGCGTACCCCGAACGCAGTGCCGTCGTCGCGGCCATCGAAGCGGCGGGAGCACGGCCCATCCTTCTCCTTCCTTCGGAGATTCCGAGCGTCGGCGGCAAGCCGGCCGCGGCGAACGTGGTCGTCCTCGGCGCGGCGTGCGCGACGCCGTCCTTGTCCGCGCTGCTTGCCGCGGCCTCCGTTGAGAAGGTCGTCGCCGCGCGTTGGGCGAAGGCCGCCGCCGCGAACGTCGAGGCGTTCCGGATCGGCCTCGCGCTCGCCGGAGGCCGATGACCTTCGACGCGTTCTTTCGCCCGCGCGGCGTCGCGGTGGTGGGGTCGGTCTCCGAGGGCAAGCTTGCGCGCGTCGTGATCGACCAGCTCGTCGCGGGCGGCTATGCGCCCGTCTACGCCGTGAACCCCGGCGCGAAGGGCGCGCCCGGGACGGCCGGAGCGGCGCGCTCGTTCGCCGAGCTTGCGGCGGCCGGCGCAATCGTCGACTTGGCTGTGGTCGCCTCCCCGGCGACGTCGGTCGCCGAGGTGATCGGGGACGCGGGCCGGTCGGGCGTCCGCGCGGCCGCGATCATCGCGTCCGGGTTCTCGGAGTGTGGCGAGACCGCGAGAGAAGAGGCCGTCGTCCGCGCCGCCCGCGCCACGGGGCTTCGCTTCATCGGCCCGAACTGCGCCGGCCTCGTGAACACGAAGTGGAACCTTTTCCCCACGCTCGAGACGCGGCCGCCGCGGGGAGACGTCGCGCTCGTGTCGCAGAGCGGTGCGCTCGGCGGGGCCGTCCTCTCGTGGGCCGAGGAGCAGGGAGTCGGGTTCTCGAAGTTCGTCTCGTACGGCAACGGCGCAGATCTGACCGACGTCGACTTCATGGACTTCCTGCGCGAAGACGACGAGACGGACGTGGTCGCGCTGTACGTCGAGACCGTGTCCGATGGGCGCAAGTTCCTCGAGGCGGCGCGGCGTCTGACGGCCGTCAAGCCGCTCATCGTCATCAAGGCGGGACGCTCGGCGGCGGGCGCCCGCGCGACGCTGTCGCACACGGGATCGCTGGCCGGGTCGGACGCCGTCTACGATGCGGCGCTCAAGCAGTGCGGCGCTCTCCGGGTGAGCGGGGTCGAGTCGCTCTTCGACGTCTGCCGCGGCCTCTCCGCCCTTCCGCCGGTACGCGGACGGAAGCTGATCGTCGTCACGAACTCGGGCGGACCGGGCGTCTTGGCCGCCGACGCGGCGGAAAGGGCGGGACTCACGCTGCCCGTCCCGAGCCCGGCCCTGCACGCCAAGCTCGCCGAGCGGCTGCCCGCGTTCTGCAGCCTGGGCAACCCGATCGACCTCACCGTGCAGGGCGACGAGAGTGGGTACCGCGACGTCCTCACGATGGCGCTCGCCGAGTACGACGCCGCGATTGCGATCGACGTGAACACGCCGTACCTCGACGCGGCTCTGCCGGCGCGCGGGATCGTCGCCGCAGCGAAGGCGACGGGGAAGCCGATCGCGGCGACCTTCCTGGCTGGGAAGACCGCCGCCGCGGCGCTTCCCGTGCTGATCGAAGGTCGCGTGCCCGACTTCCCGACCGGCGAGCGGGCGGCGGTGGCGCTCGGGCTTCTCGCCCAGGATCGCGAGAGCCGGCTCAGGGGACGACGTGCCGCGGATCCGGCCGCTGTCGTCGGCGACCTCCCCGGAGCCGATCATGTCCTGCCGGAGCCGGAGGCGATGGACTGGCTGGAAGAGATGGGGTTCCCGGTCCCGCGGCGGTTGTACGCCGAGTCGGCGGAGGCGGCGGCCCGCGCGGCGAAGCAGCTCGGCTTCCCCGTGGCGATGAAGGTCGTGGCGTCGGGCGTCGTGCACAAGACCGACATGGGCGGCGTCCTCCTCGGCGTGAAGACGCAAGCCGAAGCGCGGGCAGGCTTCCGGCTCCTCTCGGAGCGGACGGGCGAGCGCGGGTTCCGCGGCGCGCTCGTCGTCCCGATGGTGAGAGACGCGGTCGAGATCCTGATCGGCGTCACGCGCGACCCGCAGTTCGGCCCCGTCGTCGCGCTCGGGTTCGGCGGCACGGCGGCGGAGGCCCTGCACTCCGTGGTCCTGCGCGTGGCTCCGATCGACGCGCAAGAAGCCCGGGCGATGCTCGCCGAGTTGCGCGGTCGAGCCCTCCTCGGCGCCTTCCGCGGCCGCGCCCCGCGCGATCTCGAGGCCCTCGCGACGATCGCGGCACGGGCCTCCCAGCTCCCGTTTTGCTATCCTGATCTCGGAGAACTGGACCTGAACCCCGTGTTCGCGCTCGCGTCGGGCGCCGTGATCGGGGACGCCCGCGTTGTGCGCGCGGTTGCGGGCCAACGGAGAATGGACGCGGGGGGATCCCTATGACGCTGGAGCCGCAACGCGGTCTCGATGGAATCAAGGCCTACATCCCGGGCAAGCCGCTCTCCGAGCTCGAGCGCGAGCTCGGCATTCGCGACGCGATCAAGCTCGCGTCGAACGAGAATCCCTACGGCGTCTCGCCGAAGGCGCTCGCCGCCATGGAGCGGGCACTCGCGTCCGGCAACATGTACCCCGATGGCGCGAGCTACGACCTGCGCGCCGCGATCGCCGGACGGTTCGGCTTCTCCCTCGACCAGGTCGTGGTGGGGAACGGCGCCGACGACCTCATCCTCGAACTGTCGATGGCCTACCTCGACGACGGCGACGAGGTCATCGTGAGCCGCTCGTCGTTCCCGATCTACGACATCTACGCGCACGCCATGCGCGCTCGGCTCATCAAGACGCCGCTCACCTCGGGCTACCGGATCGACCTCGATGCAATGGCGCGCGCGGTCACCCATCGAACGCGGCTGGTCTACCTGGCCAATCCGAACAACCCCACGGGCACGATGGTGACGGCCTCCGAACTCGCCGCCTTCCTGCGCCGCGTGCCGGACGACGTCCTCGTCGTGCTGGACGATGCCTACGCCGAGATGGCCGACTCGCCGGAGTTCCCCGACAGCCTCGGTTACGTGCGCGAGGGGCGGAGGAACGTCGTCGTCCTGCGCACGTTCTCGAAGGTGTACGGCCTCGCCGGGATCCGTATCGGGTACGGATTCGGCCACGCCGAGACGCTCGCGCCCACGTTCAAGGTCAAGCAGGCGTTCAACGTGAACTCGGTCGCGCAGGCAGCGGGGGTGGCCGCCCTCGAAGACGAGGAGTTCGTGCGGTTCACGGTGGCGGAGAATCGCAAGGGCCGCGAGGTCCTGTGCGCAGCGTTCCGCCGCCTCGGACTCGAGTTCGCCGAGAGCCACACCAACTTCGTGCTCGTCAGGATCGGCCCGCGCGCCGGGGACGTGCAGCAGGCCCTCCTGCGGCGCGGCGTCATTGTCCGCCCGTGCGCGGCGTACGACCTTCCCGACTGCCTCCGTGCCTCGATCGGCACGCCGGCCGAGAACGAGCGCTTCCTCGCGGCGCTCGAACCTCTCGTAACCGCGCGCTGATCTCATCTAGATCGACGATCTCGCGACCAGTTGTTGACAGCCGTTCGCTCCGTCGCTAGAGTGAGGAGGTTTCGGAAAACGATTTCCCCGAAGCGGGCCACGGGAGTGCACGATGAGAGCTACCATTCGGGAAGTGGCGGAACGTGCGGGAGTCGCCCCGTGCACCGTTTCCCGCGTGCTCAACGGTCACGATGCCGACCACATGCGGCCCGAGACGAAGGAGCGCATCCTCGCCTCGATTCGTGAGCTCGACTACCGGCCGGTGAAGGCCGCACAGCGTCTGAGGCGGCAGCGCACGCACGCGCTGGGCATCCTGGTGCCCGACATCACGAACCTCTACTTCGCGCTCTTGATCCGCGGCATCGAGTCGGTCGCGTCGGAGCGGGGGTTCACGAGCCTGATCTGCGACTCGAGCCATGACCCCCGCCGCGAGGCCCGCTACCTAGACATGCTACTTGCTGAAGACGCCGAGGGGGTTCTCCTCGTTCCCACGGGGCGCGTCAACGTGAGCGCGGTGGAACGCCTCACGGCCCGCGACGTGCGGGTCATGCTCGTGGACCGGCGGATCGAGGGCTTCCCGGTGGTCGAGGCCGACAACCGCGGCGCGAGCCGCGCTCTCGGCGAGCACATCCTCGGACTGGGATATCGGCGCGTGGCCTACATCAGCGGTCCCGCCGAAGTGAGCACGGCGGAGGACCGCCTGGGCGGGTTCCGCGATGCGTTCGACGCCGCGGGCGTCCGCTTCGTCGCTGTCGAGCGCGGCGCATTCACGTTCGAGTCCGGCTTCGACGCGGCCCGGAAGATCCTGCGCAAGGAGAAGGTGGACGCCGTCGTCGCGGCAAACGACCTGATGGCGTTCGGCGTCCTCCGCGCCGCGGAGGAGGAGGGCCTCGCCGTGCCCGGCGACATCGGCGTCGCCGGCTTCGACCACGTGCCGCACGTGCCGTACGCGACGTTCCTGCGCCCTGAGCTCACGACGGTCGACGTGCCGGTCGACGAGATGGGGCGGGAGGCGGCGCGGCGACTGCTCGCCGGCGCCGACGACCCGCTGAAGCTGGCGACGCGCCTCGTCCCCGGCGGGACGTGCATTGCGCGAAGGAGGACAGAGTGATCGGGAAGGCGACGCGCTTGGCGAGGCTCTTCCGCTCCGACGGTCGGGCGGTGGTCATCGCGCTGGACCACGGGCAGTTCAAGGGGGCGATGCCCGGCCTCGGGTCGATGCCGGAGATCGTTCGGCGCGTCGTCGACGGCGGGGCGGACGGGATCATCCTCAACGCCGGTGCGGTCGAGAGCTGCGTTCCCATCTACGCGGGAAGGTGCTCGCTCATCGTCCGCGTGACCGGAGCGAGCACGGACGCGAACCCCGCGTTCGACTACCACCGCCAGATCTTGTCGGTCGAAGAGGCCGTGACGCTCGGCGCGGATGCCGTCATCGCGATGGGCTTCCTCGGGAGCGCGGGGGAAGCGCCGTCTCTCTCCCTCATGGCCGACATCGCCGAGAGCTGCCGGGCGTGGGGCATGCCGCTCGTCGCCGAGATGCTGGTCGCGGAACCGAGCAAGTTCCACGACGTTCCGACGATCGCCCTCGGCGCCCGCGTGGCGTTCGAGCTTGGAGCCGACGTCGTGAAGGCGTACGGCGCGGGCGAGCCGGCGTTCGCCGAGATTCCCAAGAGCTCGCCCCTGCCCGTCCTTGTCGCGGGCGGCGCGCAGTCGGCGGATCCCGCCGAGATGGCGCGCCAGGTCATCGCGCGAGGCGCCGCGGGCGTGGCGTTCGGGCGCACGGTGTTCGGGACGGAGAACCCGACGCAGGTCGTTGGATCCTTGGTCAAGGTCGTGCACGGAAAAGGAGGCTAGCGTGTTTCGTCTGGCGGTTGTGGTCGCTTTCGCCATCGTAGGGATCGGCTCTCTCCAGAGCGCGGCGGGCGCCGATGGGGTCGTCTTCATGGACCAGAACCACAACCGCGCCTTCGACGCCGGGGAGACGTGCGTTGCCGGCGCTGTGGTAAGCGATGGGATAAACGTTGTGCGGACAGACGATGCGGGTCGGTTCTCGCTTCCGTCGAATGCAGGGTCACGGTTCGTCTTCCTCTCCACTCCGAATGGGACAACCCCCACGGCCGGTTGGTATCGCGCCGTCACGGGGGGTGGGACGTATACCTTCCCTCTGGAGACGCGCGATGAATCCGGCCCGCTCGTCTTCGCTCAGCTGTCCGACATCCACTACGCCCCGGACGCGGAGGCCCTCTCGCGTGCGTTCGACGATCGCGAGATGGCCTTCCCGCCGCAGCCGACGCTTGACGGGATCGTCGCCGAGATCGGGTCGCTCGCACCCGACTTCGTTATCCTGACCGGCGACATCATCGCCAACGCGAAAGGACCT
>JAKLFO010000080.1 GCA_022711155.1 Candidatus Bipolaricaulota bacterium | reverse complement strand
GCGCACGACGCGATCCACGAGTTCGCCGAGGCCCGGACCGAGCATGAAGCCCTGCCCGCACGTTCCGACGGCAGCGAAGTAGCCGCCCGTCTCGCCGGCCCAGCCGACGAGAGGCGAGCCGTTCGGCGTCATGGGATACAGGCCGCGCCACGTTCGGCGGACACGCAGGTTCGCGAGACTGGGCATCAGATCGACCATCCGCTTCGCGACCAGGGGCAGGAACGCGCTGGTCTCCCTGCGGTCGAAGCCCCAGATGTTGGGACTCGGCGTGATGCAGAACACGACCTGGCCGGTCGCCAGCTGGTAGAAGTAGTAGTTCGCTGAGCCCGGCGCCGGGCGGATGTCCACAACCATCGGGCCGAGGAAGCGGGCCACCGGCTCGGTGATGCCTCCCTCGTGGGAGTCGGGGCGCACCGAATGGTCCGCTCCAACCAGCAGGCCGACCTCGTGCGCCCACGCTCCCGCGGCGTTGACGACGACGGGCGCGGCGTACGTCGCCCTGTCGGTCGACGCGCCGCGCACGCGGCCCGAGCGCGTCTCGATGCTGTTCACCGTCTCCCCGAAACGGAACTCGGCGCCCGCGCGCACCGCCTCCTCGTACATCGCGTGGTTGAACAGGAGGGGCGAGCAGTGCCCGTCACCCGGGGAGAGGGTGCCGCCGCGCAGGCCGCTCTGGTTGAGGCGCGGGATCACCGAGAGGATGTCGCGCCCGTCGAGCCAGTCGATGTCCAGGCCGTAGGCCTTCTGCGTGACGAGGAGGTCTCTGAGGAGCTTCTCCTCGCGGGGCGTGTACGCGACGAACGAGTAGCCGCCCGTCGTCCACTCGATGTCCGAGCCATGTTCGGCCTTCCACGTCTTGGCGATCTCGAGGGAACGGAGACAGAGGCGGATCTTCGCCGGGTCCGAGTGAGTGGCCCGGATTCCGCCAATGGCCGCCTTATTGGATCCTTGCCCCGGACTGGCGCCGGAGTCGACGACGAGGACGGACAACCCGCTGCGCGCGAGAGCCCACGCCGCGGGTACGCCGACGCTCCCTGCACCGATGATGAGGACGTCCGCCGTCTTGGTCGTCATGTCCGATCCTCCCCAGTGCCGGCGAAGGCCCCGAAGGGAACCTCTACGAACAGGGGCCGTCGGACGTTGTCCGTGACCTCCTCCGCGGCCACTCCCTCCTCGCGGAAGAGGCGGGCGATGAGCGCACGGCACGTCTTCCCGCCGCAGGCTCCCATGCCGGCGCGCGTGGCGATCTTGATCTCGTTCATGTCGCGGAACCCAGCGCGAATGCAGGCGCGGATCTCTCCCGCGGTCACGCGCTCGCAGCGACAGACGATCGCGTCGTCGGCGATCGGTTCGGCGGCTCCCGACCGAGGGGAGCCCACTCGCGGATCTTGCACGCGGATTCCTGCAGCGCGTTTGGCCGCGGCGCGCGGCAACCGAACCCGAACGAGCCACGTGCGTTCGCTCCGCCGCGCGCCGTCCACGGTCGCTTCGCCCAGCGACTGCCCGCTCGTGTCGAGGATCGTCACGCGCGTGCCCGGGGCGGGATGATCGGGACCGAACTCCATGGGCAGCGTGACCGTCGGGTGCTCCGCGTCCTTTCGGTAGTCCACCAGGGTGATTGCGAGCCCGGGACAGATCGCGACACAGCTTTCGCACCCGACACATGCGCGCCCCGTGCCCGCCACGTACTCCGGCAGGCGGCGGATGTCAGCCTCATCGATCTCGATCAGCTTCTGAGGGCAGACCGACGTGCACGGGTTGCAGGGGATCTCCTGCGAGCAGTGAAAGACGGGGACGACGCCCTCCTCGGCGGCGGGGATGCGCTCTCCCACCGTCGCGCCGGGCTTCGACTTGAGGACCTCGCTCATGGCGCGCCACGCATCGGGCACGGGATCCGATGTCCGACCCAGCTCGCGCGCCAGCTCGAGGCCGCGGATCTTGCCGGAGAAGATCGCCGCAGAGGCCTCGGCGATCTCTTCCGCATCGCCCGCGGCGGCAACAGGGAGCCCGTATTCCCTCGCCGCGCGGAGGAACTCGTCGACCGGGTCGAGGCCGACCGCGACGAGCAGGGTGTCGCAGCGGAACGTCCGTTCGGTCCCGGGCACAGGACGGAACTGCGCATCGACGCGCGCCACCGTCACGGACTCGACGCGGTCGGCGCCGTGCGCCGCGAGGACTGTGTGCGACGTGTAGATTGGCACGCCCATCCGCGCGAGCTTGTCCCTGTGGACCTTGTACCCGCCGCACTCCGGAAGCGCCTCCACGAGGCCGACGACCTCGATGCCGGCCTGCAGCGCGTGGTATCCGGCGATGAGGCCGACGTTGCCGCCGCCGACGATGAACAGCCGGTCCGCTGCCTTCACGAGGTCGCGGTTGACAAGCGTCTGGAACGCCCCCGCGCCGTAGACGCCGGGCAGAGTGTTCCCTGCGAAGACGAGCGACTTCTCCCGCGCTCCGGTCGCGACGAGGAGCATCTTCGGTTTGACCAGTACGTAGCGCCCGCGGCGCAGAACGCCGACGACGCGGTCGCTGAACACAGCGAGGGCGGTCGAGCCGAGCCAGACCTCCACGGTCTTGAGCTGGCTGACGTCCTTCGCGAGGCGGGCGCCGATGTCGATCCCGCGGGTCCCGGCGAAAACCGCCTGCGTGGACCCGAAGAACCTGTGGGTCTGGAGCACGAGCTTGCCGCCGAGGCATTCCTTGTCATCGACGAGGAGGACGTCCACGCCGCGCGATCCGAGCTCGATCGCCGCCGACAGCCCCGCCGGGCCGCCGCCGAGAATGAGCACCGAGACCTCGCGAGTCTCCACATCGTCCATCCTGGCGGCGCGTTCGAGCGGCGGAAGCTCGGGGAGGCCTTCCGCCGGCTCGACGATCATCCCCGGCCGCGCCTCGGTCATGCACGCCTTGACCGGGCGCCCGTCGGCGATGACGAGGCACTGGGCGCACTGGCCGTTGGCGCAGTAGATGCCTTGCGCCGCGCCGTCCTTCGGGTGGTGTCCGAAGGTACGAACCCCCGCCGCGAACAGCGCCGAGGAGATGACGTCCCCAGGGTAGGCGGGAATCGTCTGCCCGGCGAACTGAAATGAGAAGGGGTCTTTCCACTCTCGATGAACGATGGGGTGTTGCTCAAGACGCGACATGGCGGCGTGGTCCCTTTCGACCTTCTTTGCGGTCATTGCCGGCCGGCGAGCCTTCGCCTCGGAGGCGTCGGCTCTCCGATGCGGACTCGATGAACCGCTCCGTTACGGCCATGAGGATTCGGGCCCCGGCGCGCCCGGCCTTGTACTCGTGTTGCTCACGCGATGCAATGCGGTAACTGTCCCCGGCTGTCAACCGATGCTCTTCGTCCCCAACCCACAGCGTGAGGCGCCCGGCGAGGACGAAGCCCAGCTCCTCTCCCTCATGGGCCGACACCTCCTGACAGCCGTCGGGCGGGAACTCGGCGATGAGGAGCTCCTCGAGACGCTCACTCGGCAGTTGCGGCGTGAGGTAGCGGTAGGACACGGGAGAGTCCCCGATCTGAATGCGCAACTGCGCCTGCGCCTTCGTCACACGCGGCGCGCCCTCGCCCAGAGGGCCGCTGCTCGTGAACAAGCGATCCATGGGGATCCCGAGCGCATGGCAGATCGCAGACAAGGAGACGATGGACAGCGTGGACTGCCCGCGCTCGACTTGCGACAGGAAGCCCGTGGACAGGCCGCACCTCCCGGACAGGTTCTCGAGCGTCCATCCTCGCTCCCGTCGCGCCTGCCGAAGTTGGGCTCCGAGCTCCACCATGGCGTTCAGTATATCGAGCGTCGTCTTCGATATCTAACGAGACTGGGCGACGGAGCGGCAAGGCCGTACACTCGAGCCAGACGGGAGGGAACTATGCAGAAGCAGCGGCTCGACTTCCTGAAGCGGTTCATGAGCACGGTCTGTCCGACGGGTTACGAGGAGGAGGCGGCGCGCGTCTGGCGCGAAGAGGCCGGCCGCTTCGCCGATCGCACGTGGGTGGACGTCAACGGGAATGCGGTGGCGGCGATCAACGAGAAGGCGCCCTTCCGCGTGATGATCTCCGGCCACCTCGACGAGATCGGCCTCATGATCACCTACGTCGACGACGGGGGATTCCTGTCGTTCACCGGCCTGGGAGGCTGGGATATGGCGATCATCCCAGGTCAGCGCGTGCGCGTCCGTACGGCTCGGGGAACCATCCTCGGAGTCATCGGGCGCAAGCCCATTCACCTGATGAAGGAAGAGGACCGCAAGGCGCTCCCGAAGTTCGAGGACCTGTGGATCGACATCGGCGCCAAGAACAAGGCCGCGGCGCTCAAGCTCGTCTCGCTTGGAGATCCCGCGGTGCTCGATTACGGCATGGACGAGCTTCGCGACGGGATCCTCGTGGGACGCGGGATCGACGACAGGATCGGCGCGTTCATCGCGCTCGAGGCCCTGAGGCTCCTGAAGGAGAAGAAGACGAACGTGGGAGTCTTCGCCGTGGGGAGCACGCAGGAGGAGATCGGTTCCCGCGGAGCGCAGACGTGCGGCTTCGGGATTGACCCCCACGTCGGCATCGCGATCGACGTCGGCTTCTGTACCGACCACCCAGGGATGGACGAGGCCAAGCGAAAGTGGGGTGAAGTGACGATGCGCGGAGGTCCGATCGTGACGCGCGGCCCCAACGCGAACCCCCAGCTGTACAAGCGCTTCGTCGAGACGGCGACCAAGAACAAGATCCCGTTCCAGGTGGAGCCGTACCCGCGCGGCACGGGAACGGACGGCAACGTGATGCAGCTGATTCGGTCGGGCGTCGCGACGGCGATCCTGTCCGTTCCGAATCGCTACATGCACTCCCCTTGCGAGCTCGTTCACGTCGACGACGTTGAGAACACGGCGAAACTGATCGCGCTTACGGTGGCGGGGATGACCGCCAAGACGCGGCTCACGGCGGACTAGCTTGCGACATGTGCAGGCATGAGGCGGGCGCTTGCGCCCGCCTCATCTTCCGGTTCGCGCCCTCGGCACCAGGCAGCGGCTGCTTGCGGGCGCCCGACGTTGCGGTATAGTCAATGCATTGGGGAGCTCAGGAGTCTGGGCTGAGAGGAGGGCGTCCCTCGACCCGTAGAACCTGATCTGGGTAATGCCAGCGCAGGGAAGCCGCAGCGGCGCGCGCCGCTCTTCAGCACCTCCAAACTGCCTCCCTAGGGAGCGATCATTGGACCGCGTCGTCATTCTGGCCAGCGGGACCTGGGAGGACGATGAGCAAGCCCGCCGCCTTGCGGCATCCGCTTCGTTCGTCATCGCGGCGGACGGGGGGTTCGTGGGAGCCTTGCGGTCCGCGGCGCGCGTAGACCTCGTCGTCGGCGACCTCGACTCCATCGATGCCGCCGGCCTTGACCTCTTGTCGCGCGGGAGCCCGGCGCTGCAGCGGCACTCTACCACGAAAGACGCCTCGGACCTCGAGCTGGCGCTCGACGTGGCGCTCGAGCGGCGGCCCGCGAGGATCGACATCGTCGGCGCGCTGGGAGGGCGACTCGACCACGCGCTCACCAACGTGCACCTCCTCGAACGCGGGATCGACGCGGGAACCGTTGTCCGCCTCATAGACGGCCACCAGACCGTCGCGGTCGTCGCGGCGCGCCACGGCATCGAGGACGCCCGCCTTGGAGACTCGGTGTCCCTCATCCCGCTCTCGTCGACGGCCCGCGTGACGACAGCCGGGTTGCGCTACCCGCTCCAGGCCGAACGCCTGGTGCGCAGCGCATCGCGCGGCGTGTCGAACGTCGTCGCGTCGTTGCCGGCGTCGGTGGACGTCTCGGAGGGGCGACTCATTGTGATCCACACGAGCAGGGAGGTGAGGGCGTGAGTCGAAGCGTGCTAGGAAGACCTTGGCTCCTGGGCGCGGCGGGCGTCCTCGGGGCGGTGGCCCTGTGGGAGATCGTCTCCGTCGTCTTTCGTGTGCCTGCCTACGTCCTCCCTTCGCCCGTCGTGACGGCGCAGGCGCTCGTGGCGGACGCGGCGCTCCTCGCCCGCCACACGGCGACGACGGCCGCGGAAGCCGTGCTCGGCCTCGCGGTGTCGTTTCCCCTCGGCGTGGGCATCGCGATCGCCCTGAGCGCGTCGCGCGTGACGCGCGGCCTGCTCTACCCGTCGCTCGTCCTTTCGCAGGCGGTGCCGCTGATCGCGGTAGCGCCGCTGATTCTGATCTGGTTCGGGCTGGGTCCCTCGGCCAAAGTCCTCATCGTTGCGTTCGTCTGCTTCTTCCCGATCACGGTGAACGCGGTCGAGGGATTCGGCGCCGCCAACCCGCTCCACAAGGAGCTCCTGGAGGCGCTTGGCGCGCGACGGCGCGACCTCTTTCGGCACGCCTACATCCCCGCCGCGCTGCCCGGCATCTTCGCCGGCCTGCGAGTCGCCGCGACGTACTGTGTTCTCGGCGCCGTCGTCGGGGAGTGGTTGGGAGGATCCCGCGGGCTGGGCGTGTACATGACGCGTGCCTTGCAGTCCTTCCGCACTGACAGGCTGTTCGCCGCCATCCTCATCGTCATGCTCTTGAGCTTCGCCTTGTTCCAGGTCACCGACGGGATCGGCCGCCTGCTCACCCCTTGGCTGGAAAGGAGACAGCATGCGTAAAGTCATCGCGCTCATCGCTGCGGTCGGGCTGACGACGTGCGCCGCCCCCGCGCTGCACGTGCGGATCGCCCTCGACTGGACGCCGAACACGAACCACTCGGGCATCTTCGCTGCGGAAGCGCTCGGGTACTTCGCCGAGGAGGGCCTGGAGGTCGAGGTCCTCGAGCCCAGCCCCGTCTTGTCGCTCCAACTCGTCGCGAGCGGCCGGGCGGATTTTGGCATCTCAAGCCAGGAGTACGTGGTCATGGCGAGGGCGGAGAACACGCCGATCGTCTCCGTCGCGACCCTCTTTCCCCACAACACGTCCGGCTTCGCTGCCCTGCAATCCCTCGGGATCTCGTCACCCGCGGACTTCGCGGGCCGCCGCTACGGGGGCTGGGGAAGCGACCTCGAGGCGGTGATGATCGAGACCGTGATGCGGGACGTGGGAGCCGACCCGTCCACGGTCGAGATCCTTGGGATGGGGACACTGGACTTCGCGACGGCCGCCCAGGCGGACCTGGCCGACTTCTTCTGGATCTACTACGGGTGGGAGGGCCTCTACGCGGAACAGCTCGGCCTCAGCTTCTCCTACCTGCCGCTCGCCGAGCTCGACCCGGTGCTCGACTACTATACGCCCATCATCGCCTCGAGCGAGGAGTTCCTCAGCCGCGCGCCGGACGTCGCGCGGCGCTTTCTTCGCGCGCTCGGGCGCGGCTACGTCTTCGCCGCCGCCTCTCCCGACGAGGCAGCCGAGCTCTTGCTGCGGCGCGCGCCGGAACTCGACCGCGCGCTCGTCGTCGCGTCGCAACGCTGGCTCGCGGGGCAGAGCGAGACAAGCCTCGGCGCCTGGGGGCGTCAGAGAGCGGAGGTGTGGCAACGCTTCGCCGACTGGGCGCAAGAACACGGCCTCGTCCGAAACGCAGTGGATGCCAACGCGGCGTTCACGAACGGCTTCCTGCCGGAGGAGCCTGCTGAGTGAGCCTCGTCTCGGCATCGCACCTCGCGAAGCGCTTCGGGATGCTTCACGTCCTGGAGGACGTGAGCCTGAAGGTCGACGACGGCGAGGTTGTCGGCATCCTGGGGCCGTCGGGTTGCGGGAAGACCACGCTCTTGCGGATCTTGCTCGGACTCGAGACGTACGACGCAGGCTCCGTCCAGACGCTGGCCCAGCGAAAGGGGTACTTGCCGCAGGAGGGCCACCTTCTGCCCTGGAAGACCGTCCTCGGCAACGTGGAGCTGCCGCTCGCGCTGCAGGGCCTGCCGGCCGGCGAGAGAAGGAGGCGCGCCCGCGAGCTCTTGCCCGAGTTCGGGCTGGAAGGGTTTGAGCGGGCGTATCCGCACCAGATCTCGGGAGGGATGCGGCAGCGGGCCGCCCTACTGCGGGCCGTGCTCGCCGCAAGCCCGATCCTCGTCCTCGATGAGCCGTTCGGCGCGCTGGACACGCTGACGCGGCATCGTCTGCAAGACTGGCTCGCCGAGCTGGCGCGGCGACGGGAGTGGGCGATCCTGTTCGTCACGCACGACCTCGATGAGGCGGTCGTCCTCGCGGAGCGCGCCGTCGTACTGTCGGCCCGCCCGGCCATCGTGCTCGGGGAGGAAGAGATCGCCATCCCGTCTACCGAGCGACGCGAACGGCTGAGCCGGCCGTTCCTCGCAGCGCGCGACCGCCTCCTCGCCCGCCTGGAAGGGGGGGGCGGATGAGCCGCACGAACCCATTTGAGACGATGGCAGACGAGTACGACGCCTGGTTTGACCACCACCCTGACCTGTTCGAGTCGGAGGTCCGCGCAGTGCGCGCTCTTCTCCCTCCGCGAGGCGGCCTGTGGGTGGAGATCGGTGTGGGAACTGGAAGGTTCGCCTCCAGACTCGGCATCCCTCTGGGAGTTGAGCCGGCCCAGGCTATGGCGGTCCGGGCGACGAGGCGCGGCGTGCGGGTGATCCAAGGAAGGGCGGAGTCTCTGCCTTTCCCGG
>JAKLFO010000008.1 GCA_022711155.1 Candidatus Bipolaricaulota bacterium | reverse complement strand
GCCGGGGAGACGTCGGTCGCGATCATCATTGCGGAAGCCATTCCGCGGACGCTCCTCATCTTCCTCACAGCGATGGCGATCGACATCGTGCTCGGCGTCTGGCTCGGGATGCGCAAGGCGCGCAAGGCTGGGAGCGTGATGGACCGCGCGACGGACATCGGGACGATGGTCGTGTTCGGCCTGCCGTCCTGGTGGCTCGGGATGATGGCGATCATGGTCTTCGTCTACATGGTCCCGCTCTTCCCGTCGAGCGGCATGCACTCCGCGCCGCCGCCGACGAGTTCGCTCGGGTACGCGCTCGACCTCCTGTGGCACATGACGCTTCCCGTGCTGACGCTCGTGATCCTGGGGTTCTGGGGCCGCGCCTACCTGACCCGCAACATCGTGCTCTCGACCCTGCAAGAGGACTTCATCATGTCGGCGCGCGCGCGGGGCTTGTCCGAACGGAAAATCCTGTTCGGCCACACGCTGCGCACGTCGGCGCCGCCGATCGTCACGATGTCGCTCTTGGCTCTCTTGGCCTCGGTCGGGGGAAGCCTCCTGTTTGAGGGCATCTTCAGTTGGCCGGGGATGGGCAACCTCTACTGGGTCGCCGTCAGCTTGAACGACGTCCCCGTCTTGATGGGCGACCTCGCGGTGAGCACCGGCTTGTACATGGCGGGGTTGGTCATTCTCGATCTGATCTACGGTTTCCTCGACCCGCGGATCAAGGTGAGTGGGAAAGCATGAAGAAGCGAGACTTCTCACAGCTGCGGTCCATGTGGAGCGAGTTCCGCCGTATCAAGTTCGGCATGGTGGGGCTCGCGCTCTTGGGCATGTTCGTCGTCGTGGTGCTCATCGAGCCGCTCATCGTGCCGTTTCCCGATGCCGCGACGCGGTGGCGCGACATGACCTACTGGGTTGACAACCCGCGCAACGCCAAGCCGGCCTGGGTCAACTGGTTCACGTCGAAGGACTACGCGCCATCCGCGCGCATCCAGAGCGACAACATCGTGTCCGGCGAGTTTGGGGCCGGCAAGCTCTACCAGGCCGAGCTTCCCTACAAGTACAGCTGGGACAAGGCGCCGAGCGACGTGACGTTGCGAATGAACGTGACGGGGAACGCCCGCTACGAGGCGGAGTTCATCCGTCCCGACGGATTGTCGGTGACCTACCAGAAGACGTCGCAGGGCGCGGGCACGCGTGACCTGCGCATTTCGGTGGCGCAGAACCTGCAGCCGCAGCTGTACCAGTTTGCGGGCAAGTACGAGGATCCAAGGGTCATGCAGAGCACGTCGGCGTCGACGATCAACCCGCTCGCCGTCCTCTTCTCGCAGGCGGAGAAGGGCGCGCTCCTCTCCGGCTCGAAGCCGCTCGACGGCACGTACACGGTCCGCGTCAAGGTCGTGGCGGCCGACGCCACCTCGTCGCTGAACGAGGCGGAACTCATCGTGGCGGGCGGCGTGCAAGGCGTCCTGGGCACGGACAACATGAAGCGCGACCTGTGGAGCGGGCTCATCGCGGGGACGAAGTGGGCGCTCATCATCGGCCTGTTGACCTCGTTCATCGCCGTCGTGGTGGGAGTCATCTACGGGGTCACGTCGGGCTACTACGGCGGGTTCGTCGACTCCCTGATGAACCGCATCTACGAGATTTTCTCGAGCGTGCCCTTGCTCCCGATCCTGATCGTCATGAGCGCGGTGTTCAAACCGAGCATCTGGATCATGATCGCGATGATGTGCATCTTCTTCTGGGTCGGCCCCGTGCGTACCGTGCGGTCGATCGCGCTGCAGATCAAGGAAGCGAGCTACATCGAGGCGGCGCGCGGGCTGGGAGCCTCGAATCGTCGGATCCTGATGCGGCATATGATCCCGCAGCTCGTGCCGTACGCGTTCGCTTCGATGGCGCTGTCGGTGCCCGGGGCGATCGTCTACGAGGCGTCGATCAGCCTGATCGGGCTCGGCGACGCGACGCGGGTGACGTGGGGCCAGATCCTGCAGGCGGCGTTCTCGAGCGGCGCGGTGTTGCAGGGCATCTGGTGGTGGGTTGTCCCGCCCGGCGTGGCGATTGCCCTGATGGGGATGACCTTTGCGTTCATCGGATTCGCGATGGACACGATCCTCAACCCGAAGCTGAAGACGAGGTAGGGCGATGGACAAAGAGCGAATCCTAGAAGTCCGCGACCTGGAGCTTCACTACTTCACGCGCAAGGGCGTTGTGAGGGCGGTGGACAAGCTCTCGTTCGACGTGCGAAGGGGCGAGACCCTCGGGGTCGTGGGCGAGTCCGGCTGCGGGAAGACGACGATGGGCACTGCGCTTCTCAACATGCCCACGCCTCCCGGGCGCATCGTGGGCGGGCAGATCCTGGTCGACGGCCAGGACATTCTGAAGCTCTCGGAGACCGAGGTTCGGCGGCGCGTGCGCTGGGAACAGATCTCGATGGTGTTTCAGGGCGCCATGAACTGCCTGACGCCCGTGTACACGATCGAGAAGCAGATGAAGGAGACCCTGCAACAGCATCGCGAGATGTCGAAGGAAGAGGCCAAGAGGCGGATGGTGCAGTACCTGAACCTCGTCGGCCTTCCCGAGCACATCCTCAAGCGGTACCCGCACGAGCTGTCGGGGGGGATGAAGCAGCGCATCGTCATCGCGATGGGCCTGTTCCTCGAGCCGCGCGTTGTGATCTGCGACGAGCCGACCACGGCCCTCGACGTCGTGGTGCAGGCGCAGATCATCAACCTCCTGAAGGATCTGAAGGAACAGCTGTCGCTGTCGTTCATCTTCATCACCCACGACCTGTCGATCGAGGCGGAAGTCTCCGACCGCATCATGGTGATGTACGCCGGGCGCATCGCGGAGTTGGGGACGAATGAGCACATCTACGGCCCCCAGGGTCCCGCCCACCCGTACACGCAGCGGCTGATGGCGGCGACGCCGCGCCTGCACGAAGAGGTGGAGGAGCTCGCGTTCATCCCGGGAACTCCTCCCGACCTCGTCGAGCCCCCGTCGGGGTGCCGCTTCCATCCTCGTTGTCACGTCGTCATGGACCGTTGCTCGCGCGACGAGTTGCCGCTCCGGGAGATCGAGCCCGATCACCTGGTCGCCTGTTGGAGGTGCTTCAATGAGTGAGCCGATTCTCGTCGCCGAGAACCTGACCAAGTGGTTCCCCGTCAAGCGGAACCTTACCCAGGTCATGAAAGGAAACAGGACTTGGGTGCGCGCCGTAGACAGGATCTCGTTCACCATCAACAAGGGGGAGATCTTCGGACTCGTCGGGGAGTCGGGCTGCGGCAAGACGACGACGGGGAAGCTGATCATGAAGCTCCTCGAGATCACCGACGGGACGCTCGAAATGAAGGGGGAGAACGCGACGCACCTCCGCGGGGCCGCGCTCGAGAAGTACCGCCGCGAAGTGCAGATGATCTTCCAGGATCCCTATTCGTCGATGAACCCGCGATTCACGGTCCGCGACGTGTTGATGGAACCGCTCGAGATCCACAAGGTCGGCAAGGATGCAAAAGAGCGCGAGGTCTGGGTCCGCGAGATCCTCGACGAGGTCAAGCTGTCGCCTCCCGATGAGTTCCTCGTGCGCCACCCGCACATGCTGAGCGGCGGGCAGCGGCAACGCGCCGCAACGGCGCGCACGCTGATGCTGTCGCCAAGCATCATCGTGGCTGACGAGCCCGTGTCGATGATCGACCTCTCGACGCGCGCCGAGATCCTGCACATGATGCGCCAGCTGCAGCGGGAGATGGGGCTGACGTACGTGTACATCACCCACGACCTGTCGACGGCCCGCTACTTCACGGACCGCCTCGCCGTGATGTACCTCGGCAAGATCATCGAGATGGGCGTCGCGGGGAGCGTCATCGATCGGACCCTCCACCCGTACACGAAGGCCCTCATCGCCGCGGTCTGCGAGCCGGTGTCGGGCAAGGTGAACCGGATCAAGGACGTGCCGATCAAGGGCGAGATCCCCGCTGCGACGAACATCCCGCCCGGGTGTCGCTTCCACCCCCGCTGCCTCTACGCCGTCGAGGAGTGCTGGCAGGAAGAGGAGCCGACGCTTGACGACATCGGCGGCGGCCACCTCGTGGCGTGCCGGCGGTGGGCCGAGATTGAGCGCCTTGGCGCCGCGGCGCGGACGTCCGAAGCGTCCCTCGGGACGCGAAAGTCGTCGTTCGCCCCCTCGGCGTAGCGAAGAGTAGAGACGCGGGAGAGACGCAGAAGAAGAATCATCGGATACGCGAGCAGTCGAGCAGGCGGTGCGAGAAGGGCGCCGCCTGCTCTTTTCTTGTAGGAGGGAGGACGCATGTACGCGAAGTACGTGGGGAAACGCATCCTCTACGCGGTCATCATGTACGCGGTCATCATCTTCATCTTCTCCGCCCTGTTCAACACCGTGGCGGAGACGGTGATGCGGACCCAGATCCAGGAGACGATGCGAGCGTACCGGCAGGGGCTGTCGGCCGACCGACGCCTCTCCGGCGAGCAGGTCAGTGCCATGGCTGCGGCGCGCCAAGAGGAGCTTTACGATCAGTACCGCCTCAACGAGCCGGTGGTGACGCGCATCCTCTCGCGCACGTTCGACACCCTCTTCTTCCGCTTCGGCGACTCGACGATCGTTCGTTCCAGCGCGGGAGAATCGGATGTGTGGACGATCATTTCCGAAGCGATCCCGCGCACGCTCTTGATCTTCCTGACCGCGATCGCGATTGACATCGTCCTCGGGGTCGCGCTCGGCCTGTACAAGGCCCGCAAGGCCGGCAGCGTCATGGATCGGGCCACCGACATCGGGACGATGGTCGTGTTCGGCCTGCCCGCCTGGTGGGTCGGAATGATGGCGATCATGGTGTTCGCGTTCATCTGGCCGGTGTTCCCGTCGAGCGGCATGCACTCAGCGCCGCCGCCGACGAGCTCGCTCGGCTACTTCCTCGACCTCCTCTGGCACCTGACGCTTCCCGTGCTGACGCTCGTCGTCCTCGGCTTTTGGGGCCGCGCCTACCTGACGCGCAACGTGGTCCTCACGACCCTTCAGGAGGACTTCATCATGTCGGCGCGCGCGCGCGGACTCACGGAGCGGAAGATCCTGTTCGGACACACGCTGCGTTCCGCGGCTCCTCCGATCGTCACGATGACCCTCCTCGCGCTGCTCGGGTCCGTCGCCGGGAGTATCCTGTTCGAGGGCATCTTCAGCTGGCCGGGGATGGGAAACCTCTACTGGGTCGCCGTGGGCCTCAACGACATCCCGGTTCTGATGGGAAACCTCGCCGTGACGACGATGCTCTACATGGCGGGCCTCGTGATTCTCGACCTGATCTACGGCTTTCTCGACCCGCGGATCAAGGTCAGCGGGAAGGCGTAGGGAGGGGCCGCCGCTCGACGGCGGGAGCCTCCTTCCGCAGATGAACTGAGGGCTCTCGTGGAGTACTCTCTACTCCACAAGGGCCCTCTGCCCTTGCTCGGCGCCGGCCGCGCCGACGCGCGAGGGCCGCCGCGGAGGGGGACGCGATGGAACAGATCGAGCGCTCGTTCATCGAAGAGGAGATGCAGCAGTCGTACATCAACTACGCGATGAGCGTCATCCGCGGCCGCGCCATCCCCGACGTGCGCGACGGGCTCAAGCCCGTGCAGCGGAGGATCCTGTTCGGAATGCACGAGCTCGGCGTCGTGCCGGGCAAGCCGCACCGCAAGTCGGCTCGCGTGGTCGGGGAAGTGATGGGAAAGCTGCACCCGCACGGCGAACTCGCCATCTACGACACGATGGTGAACATGGCGCAGTCCTTCTCCTACCGCTATCCCCTCGTCGACGGGCAGGGCAACTTCGGCTCGATCGACGGGGACCCCGCCGCCGCGACGCGCTACACGGAAGCGAGGCTGTCTCCCGTGGCGGTGGAGTTCCTCGACGAACTCGGCGAGGAAACCGTCGACTGGACGCCGAACTTCGACGAGTCGATGGAGGAGCCGAACGTCCTCCCGGCGCGCGTCCCGCACCTCCTGATGAACGGGTCGTGGGGCATCTCCGTCGGCATGACGACGCAGATCCCGCCCCACCACCTTGGTGAGCTGATCGATGGGACCATCGCGCTCATGGACAACCCGTTCGCTTCGGCGCGGGATCTGATGCAGTACATTCCCGGTCCCGACTTCCCGACTGGCGGCACGATCATGGGCCGGGCGGGGATCGAGGAGATGTACCGCACGGGCCTCGGGAAGATCACGGTTCGCGGCAAGGCGACGATCGAGGACAACCAGATCGTCATCCACGAGATCCCGTTCCAGGTGCGGAAGTCGGCCATCGTCGAGACGATCGCCGAGAAGGTGCAGGCGGGCGAGATCGACGGCGTGTCCGACCTGCGCGACGAGTCGGACCGCGAGGGACTGCGCATCGTCGTCGAGCTCAAGCGGTCGGCGAACCCTAATGTCGTCCTGAACCAGATCTACAAGTTCACGCCGCTCGAGAAGAGCTTCTCGGCCATCTTCCTCGTCATCATCGACGGGAACCCACGGACGCTGTCGCTGAAGGAGATTCTGAACTCGTTCATCGACTTCCGACGCGAGGTCGTGCGGCGGAGGACCGAGCACCGCTTGGACGTCGCCAAGAAGCGGGCGCACATCCTGGAAGGGTTCCGGATCGCGCTGCGGGACATCGAGCGCGTCATCGCGGTCATCCGTGCGGCGGCCGACGCCGCGGCGGCGGCGCGCGCCCTCTCCGTGGAGTTTGCGCTGTCGGAGGAGCAGGTCGACGCCATCCTCAAGATGCGCCTGTCCCAGCTCACGTCGCTCGAGACCGAGAAGGTCGACGCCGAGTACGAGGAGAAGAAGCGAGCTATCGAGAGCTACGAGCACATCCTCGGGAGCGAGGTCGCGCTGGACGAGACGATCAAGCGCGAGCTGCGCGAGATCGCCGACCGCTATCCCGACGCCCGCCGCACGACGATCGAGAGCGAGGACGGAAGCGTCGGTTCGGCCGAACTCATTCCCGACTACGATCTCATGGTGACGGTGACCCGACGCGGGTACGTCAACGCGCCGCGGGCTCACGAGTTCCGAAGCCAGGGGCGCGGCGGCAAGGGCGTCATCGGCCAGCGGACGAAGGACGACGACTACGTCGAAGTCACGACGCTCGTGAACGCGCGCGACGAACTGCTCTTGTTCAGCGACCGGCGCAAGGTCTACCGAACGCAGGGGCACCGGTTGCCGTCGCTCGGCCGCGACGCGGCGGGCAAGAACGTGCGCTCGTTCGTGCCCTTGGAGCAAGACGAGTACGTTCGCTCGATCTTGCCCGTGCGCGACTTCGCGCTCGTCGAAGGCGACCTCTGTCTCATGGCGACGGCGAACGGCATCGTGAACAAGAACAAGCTTGCCGACTACTCGAACGTGCACGCGGGCGGGATCATCGCCCTGAACGCCGACGAGGATGACCGCTTGGTCGACGTCGCGGTCGGCGACGGCGATCTCATCCTCGCGACGCGCGCCGGGCAGACCATCCGGTTTCGCGACGAGGAGGTGCGCCTGACGAAGCGGCCGTCGCGTGGCGTCATCGGGATTCGCCTCGAGGAGGGCGACCACGTCATCGGAATGGCCTGCCTCGGGCGCGAGATCACGATGGAGAAGAAACTCCTGATGGTCACGGAGAGGGGCTACGGGAAGCGCGTCGCGCTCGACGAGTTCCCGCAGCAAGGCCGCGGCGGCAAGGGCGTGCAGGGCATCAAGCTCGACGCGGACTCCGGCCAACTCGTCACGGTGCTCGTCGTATCCGACCAGGACGAGATCATCATCACGACCGAGCAGAAGGTCATCCGCATCCTGGCCGGGGACATCAACGTGTATCGCCGCTACGCACGGGGAGTGCGGCTCATTCAGCTGGAAGAAGACGACCGAATCGTCTCGGTCGTGAAGACGTGAGGTCGGACATGAAGACGACGAAAGACGATCGACAAGAGCGGCTGTTGCGGGGAACCGACGCAGTCATCCCCGTGGAGGAACTCGCGGCGAGGCTCGAGCAGGCGGCGGTCGCCAAGCGGCCGTTGCGGGTCAAGCTGGGCATCGACCCCTCGGCGCCACACCTCACGTTCGGGCATTCCGTCCCGCTCCGCAAGATGCGGCAGTTCCAGGATCTCGGGCACACGGGCGTTCTCGTCGTCGGGGACTTCACGCGGCGGATCGGCGACCCGTCCGGGAGAGCCTCGACGCGGGCCTTGATGTCCCAAGAGGACATCGAGCGGAACATGGCGACGTACACCGAGCAGGCGTTCAAGATCCTCGATCCGGCGAAGACCGAGGTGCGCTACAACTCCGAATGGCTCGGGGCGATGTCGTTTGCCGATGTCATCTTCCTCACAGCGAAGTACACCGTGGCGCGGATGCTCGAGCGCGACGACTTCGCGAAGCGGTACGCCGAGGGACGATCGATCAGCGTGCTCGAGTTCCTCTACCCGCTGGCACAGGCGTACGACTCGGTCGCCGTCCGCGCCGACGTCGAGCTCGGCGGCGCCGATCAGCTGTTCAACCTGCTCGTCGGCCGCGACATCCAGCGCGAGTACGGCCAGGATCCGCAGATCGTGATGACCGTGCCGCTCCTCCTCGGGACCGACGGGGAGCGCGCCATGAGCCAGACAGTCGGGAACTACGTCGGAATCGGCGAGCCGGCCGACGTGATGTACGGCAAGCTCCTGTCGATTCCCGACGCGTTGATCGAGCCGTACTACACGTTCCTCACGGACGTTCCACTCGACCGCGTCGCGGCCGAGATCTCGTCTTCGCCGCGCGACGCCAAGCGTCGCCTGGCGCGAACGCTCGTCGCCATGTACCACGGCAACGACGCGGCCCAAGCGGCCGAGGCGGAGTTCGACCGCATCCACATCCAGCACGAACGGCCGAGCGAGGTGGCGCAGGTCAAGCTGGATCGCGCGCTGTTGAAGGACGGCGATGCGATCTGGGTCGTCGACCTCCTCCAAGCGTCGGGGCTTGTCGCGAGTCGCAGCGACGCGAAGCGCATCATCCAGCAGGGCGGCGTGCGTGTGAACGAGGAGCGGGTGGACTCGCCCGACGCGGACGTGAAGTTCGTGTCCCCAACGCTCGTTCAGGTCGGAAAGCGCTCGTTCGTCGAGATCGTCTGATGGCCGCCGACCTCCTCATCGGACAGGCGCCGAGCGCCGAGGGTGCGGCGCGGCTCGCCGAGCAGTACGCGGTCTGCCCGCACGTCCACTTAATCGCCGCGTTCGGGACGATGCTCGTCGGCGTGTGGTACCTGCCCGAGGAGAAGCGCTGGTGGCTCCGGCTGGTTGCCGAGCATCCACAGGTCACGCTCGGCCTCCTGCGCGCCGCGGTCTACCACACGGACGCCGCCGCGTACCCGGAGACGCCCGTTCGCGTTCTGGAGAAGTGCGAGGGCCCGCTTGCTCCCTGCGGCTCCGATTGTCGCGCCTGCGACCACGCGCCGGGATCCGACGACGAAGCCCCGTGCTCCGGGTGCCCGGCACTCGGCCTGGTTGCCTAGCGAATGTCGAGCGTCACGCTGATCGAATCGCTGTTGCCCGCGTTATCGAAGGCGGTGAGCCGGACCTCGAACGCGCCCGACTTCGGGAAGACGTGGGCGACGATCGGCTCGCTCGCGTCGACGAAGCCGTCAGCCTCGAAGTCCCACGCGTAGCCCACGATGCGCCCGTCGAGATCGGCGGACGCGGAGGCGTTGAACAAGACGGGGTCTCCCGCGCGGGGTGCCTCGGGCATGTACTGAAGCGAAGCGATCGGCGGCTGACTACTCGTCACGCCCGTCGTGGGCTCGACGACCGGAATGGACAGCGTGAGCGATGAAGGTTCGCGGCCCTGGGCGCGAAGCGTGAGAGTCACCTGGCGCGTTCCGGCCGCCGGGAAGGTCCACTCGGCGGCGGGCGCGTCGGAGTCCGCCAGGCCGTCGCCGTCGAAGTCCCACTCGTACGCTGCCAAGAGCTCTCTGGCTCCGAGCGACCCGGATCCGTCGAAACGCACCGCTTCCCCGATGCGGGCGACGCGCGGTTCGTACGTGAAGCGGGCCGTGAGGGGGGCGGGATCCACCAAGGCGATGTCGGGGCCCGCCGCGACGACATCGACCTCCGCGGTCGCCGAGCCCGCCATGCCTGCCGCGTCGACCACCGTGAGGGTCACGGCGCGCGGGCCGGCGGTCTCGAACGTCCACTCGACCGCCTCGCCCTCCGCGTCGACGGTCCCGTCCGCATCGAAATCCCACAGGTACGAGACGAGCGCCCCGTCGAAGTCGACCGAGCCCGAGGCGTCGAACGCGACCGGCCGTCCCGCCGTGGGCGACACCGGGCGGTACGCGAAGTCCGCCACGGGCGGCCGCGCGGGCGTCGAACTCGGCGCGGCGGGCTCGACGTCTCCAGCGTCGGGCGCGGGCTCGAGCTCGGCGGCCGGGGTCGCGAGATCCGCTTCCTCCGCAGGAGGGGCTGCGAGCTCGGCCGCATCCGCCGTCTCCTCGCCGGTCGGTGGCTCCGCCGCAGCCGGCCCTTCGGGCGGCGCGACGACCGGCTCCACGATAGCCGGCTCTGCGGCCGGGGCGCCGGCTGGCTCTTCTGTCTCCGCGGCTGCTTCCTCGTCTGACGCTACGGCTGCGGCGATGTCCGCGGCAAGCGGCACGTCGACCCGGGTCTCGCGTCCGGCGGGGAGGACGACCGAGACAGGGGCGCGGGCTGTCGCGCCGGCGGGGAACTCGCTCACCGACAGCCTGTAAGAGCCCGCGGGAAGGGGGCCGAGTCGATACTCCCCTGCGCGGTCCGTCGACGCCTCGGCGCCTCCAACCGATACGATCGCCGCGACCGCGGGAGCGTCCGCGATGCCGAAGAGGCCGTCGCCGTCCACGTCGACGAAGACGCGCCCGGTCAGGCTTCCGTAGGGTTCGAAGAACGGAAGTGCCAGGCGGAACTCCGTTTCAAGCTCGACGCTCCAGCCGAATCGAGCGCTCTCCGGCACTCCGCGCTCCCACTCCGCGCACCCGCCAAGGCGAACGGCAAGGGCTTCGGCGACCTGGAAGAGGAATCGCGCGTCGAGCCGGGCCTCGTTGCCGGAGAAGCCGAAGTCGATCTCGACCTGGTGCGGAGAGCCGAACGGCCGCACGGCGATTGCTGCGCCCGCTGCCGAGGACAAGACGACGTCGTGAGCGAGGTCGACCACCTCCTCTTCGCGGAGCTCGAGCCGCACGGAGAAGACGTCGGTCGCGAGGCCGACAGCCTGCGTGTGCGTCACGGTGCGCTCGTGCGTGCCGAGGGCGAAGTCGGCGCGATCGGCGAAGCGGCCGGAGAAGGCGTAGACGAACGGGCCGTCGTCTTCCGTCACGCCGTAGCCGAGGAGGGAGTCCACTTCGTCTCGCGGAACGCCATCCTCCTGGCGCCGGCGGTCGAGGTTGAGCGTCGCTTGGAGGGCGGGACCTGCGGGCCAGGGCGTCGCGCCAAGGCTCACTCCGAGCGCGTCCGTCACCAACGTCGGCTGGGTCGGGTCGCGCGCGACGTTGTTCCAGATGTGGCACAGGGACAGGCCGAAGGACAGGTTATCCAGGAGCAGGCGCTGCGATGCCTCGACGCCGGCCGTGTCCGTCCGCGGTCCCGGGAAGTACGTGTCGACCGAGAAGACCGACGCGTCGAGGAAGTACGCCTCGACGTCGAGGGTCGTGCCGAACAGCGCGGCGCAGCCGCGCCTGCCGTCCACGACGCCGAGTCCGCCCTCGCCGCGGAGCGCGAAGCCGCCGATGGGCTCCGCGAAGAGGAGTCCCGTCCACGCGGACGACCGCGCCGTCGCGGACCGCGCGTCGAAGTAGGCGACGCCGAGGTTCATCACGTCCGGGCCGAATGAGAAACGTCCCCCGAAGCGGGTCTCGTCGTCTTCTCCGCCCGCGAGGAGCGCGAGATCGACGAAGCGCGAGTCAACGCGCACGTCGGCGCCGTCGCACGAGAAGCCGACGAGATCCGTGAGGGATGCCGTCACGCTGCCGATCTTGAACGACGCCCCGCGCAGGCTATACGCGATCGAGTACGTGTCGACGCGGAGGGGGCCGGGACCGAAGGGATCCTGAAGCGCGATCGACGCGTCGAGCGTCCCTTCGAGGAAGGTTGCTGTCGCGGAGAGAGACGACCAGCTCTCGAACTCTTCCGTGACCTCGTCGCGGCCGAGGCCGACCTTGAACGCGACGGGCACGGACAGGGCGCACGGCGCGAGCGAGATCCCCGAGCCTATCGGCAGAATCTGCGTGGAGATCTCGATCTCGCTCTCCACGCCCTCGTAAAGTCGAGACATCGCGCGCACGGCGAGGGCGTCGCGTCCGACGGCCGCCAAGGCGGGGAGCGTGAGCGTCACCGTCGCCGACCGCGTTTCGCGCGGCGACAGCTCGAGCGCTGCGTGCGAGAGCTGGACGGGGTAGTCGTGGGCCGACGAAGCACTGAGTTCGACCGCATCCTGGGCGTTGCCGCGGTTCGTGACCTGGAAGACGTAGACGAGGGACTCGCCCGGGCGAGCCGTCGCGCCCTCGGGCGGGGTCAGCTCGAGCCTGCCCGCCGCGAGGACGCGGGCCGCGATGCCGGCCGAGCCCGCGTTCGTCGGGTTGGAGGCTGCCGCCGCGCCGAGCGTGATCGGGTAGGTTCCGGGCGCGGCATCGTCGGCTGCGATCAGCGTGACGGACACGGTCGCCGTCTCTCCCGGCGCGAGAGTGACCTCTTCCGGAACGTCGAGGACGTCCCAGCCGGCGGGGGCGGAGACGACGAGCGCGAACGTCTCGGAAGCCGCCCCGTCGTGAGCCAGGGAGAACGCGTACGTGACGGCGCCCCCGGGCGCCACGTCCTTGGGATTGGACGCAACGCCGACGGAGACTGCGCCCCAGAGCGTCGGGGCAACGGCGATCCACAGCGCGGCGACCGCGATCCACGTCTTTCGCGAAGCGAGCATCGCTTCAGCCTAACGGGCGGCAGGGCGTGCTGCGGGGACCTGGCGAGAGTGCGAGGGTGACATTCGTCTCGAGGCGACGGGACTCGAGCCAGCCGTTGGGGGCGCATGTCCCGCGCGCACGGGGCGCGCGGGCGCCTGAGGTCGGATGTCCCGCGCGAACGGGGCGCGCGGGCGCCTGAGGTCGGATGTCCCGCGCGAACGGGGCGCGCGGGCCAGTCGCCGCGCGGCGGAGCGGTAGCCTTCGTCGACGGAACCTGGAGGCGGGCCGATGCGCGAGGCAAAGCTGATGCAGGAGATCGTGATCGATGACGTCGACCGGATCGGCATTCTCGCCGACGTCAGCCGCCTGCTCGGCGACATGGGGATCAACCTGTCCGCCGTGTCGGTGCGCGTCGAGGGCGAAGCGGTGCAGATCCGCCTTGTCACGAGTTCGCAATCCTACGCGCGCGAGGCGCTCCAGGACGCGGGCTACGCCGTGCGCGAGCACGACGTGATCGTGATGGAACTCCCGCATCACCCCGGGTTCCTCTGTCGCATCGCCGAGGCCCTGGCGCGGCGCGACCTCACGATCACCGACCTGCGCGCGACGGTCCCGGACGACGGCGACACGGGGTTGGTCGTATTCTCCTGCGCGAACAACCTGCATGCGATCCAGCTGCTGCGCGGCCGCTAGTCGATGAGACGGCCGCAGCGCCGTAGGGCGCCGCGGCCGTTCCCCTTCGCCCTCTTCTTCCCTCTACTCCTCGCTCGGGAGGACGACGAACGATCGCCCGTCGGATCGCCCGAACACCTCGGGGAAGTAGAACTCGCGAGCCACCGCGGGCAGCACCTTGAACTCCCCGGCCTGCACGGCGCGAGCCGTGTACCGGAAGCTGTACGTTCCGGCAGGCAGGTAGTCCGCGAACAAGACGACCTTCTCGTCCCGCAGCTCGCTGCGCGAGTACCAGCGCAACCACCACCACGGGTAGCGCCACGAGCTGGCCGAGCCCCGAGCCAGGCTCGGGTCCGGCGCGAGCAAGCTCGTGGTCGCGAGAGAGGTGTCGACCGCCTCACAGCCTGCGGGCAGCGGATCCTCGACCACGACGTAGTAGAGATCGTTCGGCGCCACGATGGTGAGGCGGACCTCGTAGGTCTCGCCGACCGCGATCTCCGAGACGTCGGGGCAGACTCCGGCGAAGCCGCAATCGCTCGCGACGTACTCGCGGCGCACGAGGACGCCGCGATCGAGCGCCGGAACCTCATCGGCGGGAAGCTGGAGGTTGAGGTGCGCGGTGTAGTAGAGAACTCCCGGCCCCTCCTCGCGGAACACGGTCAGCGTGTGCCGGTCGGCCGACGCGAGGTCGTCGCCTGCGATCTCAATCGCCGCCGAGTCGCGGACGGTCTCTCGCGTCGCCGTGGCGGTGAGCTTCTGTGCCCCATCCCACAAGACTCCGTACGCGTAGTCCGCGTCGAGCTCGCCCGTCGCAACCATCCAATCGGTGAGCGACACGAGCGCCCACGCCGTCTCCTGCGTCGTCTCCCAGATCCCGGCCTTCCGCGCCACCATGAGCCACCGGACGATGTTCGGGACGAGGGCGCTCTCCGGATCGAGGCGAGCGAACGCGTCGAGGATGATCCCCGTCGAGCGCGTGTCGGTGTTCATGGCCCACCAGTCGTAGTTCGGCTCTTCCCAGTGCATGCCGGTCGCGCTCTGGATCGACGCGTTCACGAGGTCGGAGAGCAAGGTGTCGACCTTTGTTCGCGGCTCGCCGAGACGGTCGAGCGCCATGGCCAGATAGGCCTTCCCGTAGTGGCTCAGTTTGGCGCGATGATCGAACAGCTGCTCCGCGTATGCCGCGGCCGGATCGCTGCGGCCGGCGAGAGAGAGCACGTACAGGACCCACGCCTGGCGGTTCGCCTCTCGGTAGGTGTCGAGGTCCTCTTGCGACACGAGGACCCTCTCGAGGTAGAAGCACGCTCGGTCGATGCAGTCGGGGCAAACGAGCGTGTCCGTCTCCCTCAGTCGCAAGAGCGCGTACGTCGCGTAGGCCGTGAGGTACGGGTTCGACTCGTCTTCTTCCCACCAACCCCAGCCGCCATCGTAGTTCTGCCGCAAGTAGAGCTTCTCGAGCCCTTCCAGCACGAGATCGTGCAGGCGCGCCTCAAGCTCTGCATCCTCGATGCCCAAGAGCCGCAACGCGCGGTACGTCAGGACGTTCGGCAGGAACCGGCTCACGACCTGCTCGGAGCACTCGTACTCGAAGTGCTCGAGGTAGGTCAGGCCGTCCTGCATGGCCGCGGCAAGCGATGTGTCGACCCGCACGTCGAGGCGGCTCGCCTCGGCGTCGTAGTTCTCCGGCAGTGCGATGGTTTCGGTCCTCGCGCCGGCGGCTCGTAGTTCGCCTGCCGTGCCGACGGTCTCCGGAGCCGTGTAGCGATAGACCGGGATCGTCCCCTCCGGGCCGGTCGTGAGGCGCGGCCGAGCTGCGTCGGACAGGTCGCCGGAGACGGCGCTCCACGCGAGGTCCACCGATTCGACGTCTTCGACCGTGACCCACCACACGGCCTGCTCCTCGCTCCCGGCCGAGACGCGCAGCGTCTGGACGGCCGGCGTCGACAGCGCGAGGCCCGTCGAGGCCATGGTCATCTCGACGCCGAGGTCCTCGGAAGTCTGGTTCGTCACCGATGCGGCGAGTCGGACGCGATCGCCCACGACGAAGAAGCGGGGCGCCACGGGACGCACGAGGAGGGGCTTCGTGACGAGCGTCTCGATCGTCCTCTCGCCTACCTCCGTGTTGGCTGTCGCCCCGACGGCGCGGACCACCCAGGTCGTGAGGTTGTCCGGCAGGCGCACCTCCACGGTCGCGCGGCCTTCGGCGTCCGTGACCACCGTCGCGTTCCAGTACGCGGTGTCCGCAAAGTCCTCCCGCAGCGTCACGCCTTCCGGCAACTGACCGGCAGCCGACGTGGTCTCCGCCGCCGTGCGCATCACGGCGTCCGCCATCGGCGCGGGCGCGCCGACGAGCATGCCGGCGCCTTCCGTCTCGTACTTCACCTCATCGTCGCCGTTGCCTCCGAGGTCGGCCATCTGCTCGAGGGCGAGGCGCGAGAGCGAGAGCGTGAGCGAGCTCGACGTGGTGACGCCGAGGCCGCGCGGCCCGTAGAACGTCGACGAGATGCGGTCGATGTCCCGCGGCTGCAACGTCAGGACGGCCTTGTCCACGACATCGAGGGAGAACTGACCCTGGACCGGCAGACCGTCCGCATCGGTGACGGCGAGCGTGTAGCTCGCGGTCTGGCCGGGCAGAAGGCTCGCCGCTGGACCCTCGAGCGCAACCTGTAGGAGTCTTGGCCTCGGCTCTACGGAGAGCCCGACGTACCCCACCTTCATGCTTGCGGTGGGGAGGCTCCCCGCGGCGATGGCCGCCGTACGTCCCTGAACGAGCACGACGCTCACGTAGACGTTGGGAATGTCGTCCTCGGTGATCGGGATCGGAAAAACCGTGCTGTTCGACGTCAGGAGCGTGACCTGTTCGGACAGGACTCCGCCTCGCTCGATCGTGACGAGCGCCCACTGCTCGCCGGGATACGGGCTCGGAATCAGAACCTGTGCCGTTTCGCCGACCTGGTAGCTCGTCTTGTCGCTGACCAGCGTGATGCGGTCGTCGTTCGTCTGACGCCAGGCGACGGTGTCCGGGCCGCTCACCCAGGCGAACAGGCTCGATCGCGTCGTCCGCTCCATCTCGTCCATTCCCGAGACGACGACCTTGTACAGGCCGCCCGTCGGCGGGGTGAAGGAGAAGGAGCCGTCGCCGCGTTCGTCGGTCGCGAGCGATCCCGACGCGACTTCCGTATCTTCGCTCGTCCAGGTCCAGCTTCCGCCGCCGGCCTCGTTCGCCTCCCACGTGTTCTTCCACTCGCGGCGGAACACCGTGAACGCGAGTTGGCGGGACGGGAGGCGCTCGCCGGCCCAGTCGACGGTCAGGGCGCGGAAGCTCATCGCGCGCTGCGCCTGGCCGATCGCTTGGTCCGTCGCCAGCCCGGCGTAGAACGACGCCTGGTGAGCAACGATGGTCGTGCGGCCGGAGATCGTCGATCCATCCGGACCGTGTGCCGTCGCTTCCAGCGTGAGCGTTCGGCTCCCGTGCGCGACGCCGTCTTCCGCATCCGGATCGCGCGTCGCGATGTCCTCGGGGAGCTGGACGAGGAGGGCGCCGGACGCGTCCGTCGTTCCCGTGCCCGTCAGGATGGACGTCGGAGACTCGGGCGTCTGCCACCAGCAGCCGAGGCAGATCCACGGGTCGTCGACGTCGGTGAACGTGAACTGGCCGAACGCGCTGGGAGAGAACGTGTACGGTTCGGATAGGACGTTCCACTCCACCTCGGCTCCGACGACGGGGGCGCCGAAGAAGTACGTCGCTTCGACGACGGCGCGGGGGGCGTCGCCGCGGGCGATCTCATCCACCTCGGCGGCCACCGTCACCTCGAACTCCGGAGCTCGATACGCGGCGACCTGGAACCCGTAGCTCTCCGAGCGGTCGCCGTACTCCACCGTGAGCGTGTACGAGCCGAGAGGCGCGTCCTCCGCTAGAGCCACTTCGCCCGCGATCGCCCCGTACTCGTCCAGGTCGATGGTCTGCTCGTAGACCGTGCCCCAGTCGGGGTCGACGATCCGCACGTTCGCCTGCTTCTCCTTGGGTAGGCTGTAGTGCGCGTCGTCTTCGTCTCGCAGGACGGCGCGGAACTCCACCGTCTGGCCGGCCCGGTAGATCGGCCGGTCGGAGTCGATGTAGGCGCGACCGGTCGGGGGCGTCTCGCCGCTGAAGCCGAAGTCCCACGGGCTGATCCCGTTGCTCCATCCCGAGTCGGCCAGCGAGAAGGGGCTCCGCGCGAGCACAGTCAGCCCGCGCCAGTCGAGCGCGCCGGTCCCGACGAGCCTCGCCAGGCCGCGGCTGTCGCTGACGTCGACGTCCACCGGGTCGCCGTCCGCGTCCATGCCCCATAGGATCAAGCCGGGCACGGGCTCGCCGGTCTCGAGGTCGGTCGCCCAGACGAGCGTCTCGTCTTCCGTGGACTTGATCGCGAGGTGCGTGGGAGTCGAGATGAGGATGTGCCTCCCTTGCCATCGGTTCCACTCGACGCCGTCGGCCTCAAGGTCGATCACGTAGATCCCCGGATCGAGTGGGCCGCCGCCTTCGAGCAGGTCGACGGGCGTGTAGGCGAACTCGTTGAGGGGCGACGTGACGTCGACCGACCACGTTCGGACGCGGCCTTTCGTCGGCAAGTCGAAGTCATACCAGGAGCGGGCCGCCTCGAAGTACTGCTGGGCGTTCAGCTTCGTCAGGGACAGTGACAAGCGGTCGGTGTTGCGATGTCCGACGACCACGTGCGCCGGCTCGTAAGAGCTGTACGTCCCGACCGAGCCCGGAACGTGGAGCCAGGCCTCCGGATCGAGGGGCGCCGTCGTGAAGCGGACGACGATCCGCTGGTCCGTCTTGTTCCCGTAGGGATCTTCGATCCCCGGGTTCACGGCGACCGTGTACGCCTGGCTCGGCTTGGTCGCGAAGTAGATCACGTAGCGCAGATCCCAGGAGCTGAAGTAGCCGTAGATCTCTTCCGGAGCGGGGGCGGGATCGATGGTGACGTGCTCGAGGACGGTGTCCTCGTTCACTGGGGCGCTGAACTCAATCACGAATGGTCCGTAGGGGCTGGCGTGCGACTCGCCGTCGCGCGGGGACGTCCCGAGAATGCGAAGCTCGGGAACCGTTCGGAACCGGAATCGCACGAAGTCCTCCGTGCCGAGTCCGCCGGCCTGGCCGGTGACCCCCGGCTCGAGCGTCACGACGTACTGCCGGTCGAATCCGAGCGGCGCCGCCGGCCGAAACTCAATGCTGTTTCCGCTTGCCGAGAGGCTGCCCTCGACAGGCGAACTCCAGAGGCCGAACACCGATAACTCGCGCACTGCGAGGCGTTCGCGCGCCGACTGCGCGTCGACCGGCATGTTGAACGTGATGCGGATGGGCTCCGTCAAGGACACGAGCTCGTCCCCGTCGTCCGGGTCCGTCCAGACGACGTCCGGGCGCTCGGTCGTGAAGCTCCACGTCACATCCTTGGCGAGGAGGCCGCCGGTCGTGTCCGTCAGGCCAGCGCGCACGGTGGCCGTGTACGTCGTTCCACCGAGCAGGGGCGAGGTGGGCGTGAAGACGTAGACCGACGTGTTGAGCCACTCCCCCGTGCCGTCGACCGCGGGCTCGAGCGAAAGAGGGTTCGGTTGGGGCTCGGTTCCCGGCGCCGTGATGGACGACAGCGATACAACTGGCCGGTTGAACATCACGGTGATCGTGCTCGCGGCGGCGATCTCCGTCGCGGCGCCGACCGGGACCGTCTGGGTGACGGTGAGGAATCCGACCGTGCGCAAGCGGAGCGAGAAGGGGTCTTCGAGAGAGGCTCCGTCCCGGTCGCGAGCTCCGACCCCGACGCTCACGGTGTAGACCGCGCCGCGGTCCCAAGTCGAGGCGGGGACGAACTCGATCGACGCGTCCGAGGCCCATCTCCACTGACCGGAGAGCGCAGGCTCGATGGCCACGGCCGTCTCCACGGAGGCGCGGTCCATCGCGCGGTCGAACGTGAGACGGACGATCCCATCTAGGGCGAGCTCCTCGCCCCGGACGGGAGACGTCCCGAGGACGCGCGGAGGAGCGAGTTCCGCCTCCGCTGCGACGGGTACGAGAAAGAGGAGTCCGACGATGACGAAGATGCTCCAGGTCCTAGCTCTAGATCGCACGTTCATGATGCCCCCCTGCGAGGATGATCCGTATCCGACGAGCCACTTTGGTCCATTCAGGCGATGCCGTCAACTCCTTCGACGTAACAGACACCCCGGACCCCTCGAACGTTTCGTCCTTGTCGACGGGCCCGCATCCGCTCCGCCTACGGGCGGTGCTACGAAGGGCGAACGAAGCGCAACTAGGCCGTTCCGCGCGCGAGCGGGCTCCGTGCGGCGACGTCTCATGGATTCCTCAAGTCGGCTTCACAGATCCCACACAAGATCGGCCTAGGCTGCTTCTTGTCTAACGGGAGTTAGACATCTCGCACCCCCGATACCAGCCCTCCGGGAGAGGGACTCAGGTCCCTCTCCCTTGGCTTTTCCCCTGCCATCTCCTTGCCCCGCGCGCGCCCCTTCGGAGAAGATCGTCGGAACGACATGCTCACCAAAGCGCAGATCCAGGACGTCGCGGCGCTCGAGGACAAGCGAGCGAGAGATCGCCACGGGCTGTACGTGGTCGAAGGCGACAAGCTCGTTCGTGAAGCGCTTGCGCTCGCGTTGCCCGTCGAGACGGTTTTCGCCGACAAGGAGTGGATCGCGAGCCTTCCCGAGGCGGCGAGGGCGTCGGCGCAGATCGTCGCCGTCAGTCCCGCCGAGCTCCGGCGACTTAGCGCGCAGGCGACCCCGAACCAAGCGCTGGCCGTCCTGAAGAAGTCTTATCACGTACTGGATTGGGCCGCGATCGAACGGAGTCTCGTCCTTGCCCTCGAGGCGATTCAGGATCCCGGCAACCTCGGCAGCCTCTTGCGCGTGGCGGCGTGGTTCGGCATCGATGACGTCGTCCTCTCCTCCCAGGGCGCGGACCCGTTCAGTCCCAAGGTCGTGCAGGCGAGCATGGGGGCCCTCTTTCACGTCCGGACGCACGCGCTCGAAGTCCTGGACTTCCTCCGCGAAGTGCGGCGGCGGGGAGTCGCGGTCTACGCCGCGGCGCTCGGAGGGGAGTCCGTGTACGGCGCGAGGCTCGAGCCGCGGGGCGTCATCCTCCTCGGGAACGAGTCGGGCGGGCTCTCGGCCGGCGCGCTGGAACTCGCGTCGATGCGGCTCGTCATTCCGCCGTGGCGGACGAGCGGCCCCGGCCGCGACTCGCTCAATGTGGCCATGGCGGGCGCCATTGTCTGCTCGGAGTTCCGGCGGCGCGGCGGGCGAGGCGACGGCACGGGACAAGGGCCCCGCGTGCCGTAGTCCGTCGGGGTACAATCCCCCCGCAGGAAGAGGGGGATCGCATGGTTCGAGTCAGGTTTGCTCCGAGCCCGACGGGGTACCTCCACGTCGGCGGCGCGCGGACGGCGCTGTTCAACTGGCTCTTCGCGCGGCACACGGGCGGCACGTTCATCCTCCGGATCGAGGACACCGATCGCGAGCGATCGACCGACGAGGCGATCGAGCAGATCGTCGACTCGCTGCGTTGGCTGGGACTTGATTGGGACGAGTACTACCGCCAGACCGAGCGCCACGAGCGGCACCTCGAGGCGGCGGAGTCCCTCCTCCGTTCGGGCGCGGCCTACGAGAAGGATGGCGCGTGGTGGTTCCGCGTCCCGGAGGGCGGGGACACAGTTGTCCACGACGAACTCGTGGGCGACGTACGCTTCAGCAACGAGCAGCTCAAGGACTTCGTCATCCGCCGCTCGGACGGCACGTTCATCTACAACTTCGTCGTGGTCGTCGACGACGTCGACATGGGCATCACGCACGTCATCCGCGGCGACGAGCACCTGAACAACACGCCGAAGCAGATGCGCATCTACCAGGCGCTCGGGTACCCGATGCCGCTCTTCTATCACCTCCCGATGATCCTCGGGGCCGATCGCGGCAAGCTGTCCAAGCGGCACGGGGCGACGTCCGTGCTCGAGTACCGCGACCGGGGGATCCTGCCGGACGCTCTCGTGAACTTCCTCGTGCGCCTCGGCTGGGCGCACGGCGACGAAGAGGTATTCTCGCGCGACGACTTGGTGCGCCTGTTCACGCTCGACGGGCTGAACAAGTCGGCCGCCGTGTTCGAGGACGCGAAACTCCTCTGGCTGAACCAACAGCACCTGAAGCGCGAGGATCTCGCGGCGCTCGCCGAGTTGGCTCGGCCGCTCGTCGTCGCGCGCGGCCGCGTCTCTGAGGCGATGTGGGCGCAGGCGGATCCGGCGCGCCTGCTCGCTGGCGCGAACCTCCTGCGCGACCGGGCGCGGACGTTGCACGACCTCGCGCTGGCCATGGAGATGCTCTTTCCCGTGCCGCTGGAGCGCGAGGCGTCGCCCGCGCCTTCGCCCGCCCAGACTGCGCTCATGCTCGCGATGGCCGACGCGATCGAAGCGGTCTCGCCGTACATGCCCGAGACCATCGAGGCCGCAGTGCGGGCGGTGCTCGAGGCGAACGCGGCGACGCTCAAGGATGTCGCGCTCGCCTGCCGGCTCGCCGTGACGGGCCGAAAGGCAGGGCCGGGGCTGTTTGAGATGCTCGCCGCCATCGAGCCGGCCGTCGTGGCGGCGCGGCTGCGCGACTCGGCTTCCGGAGGCCCGGCATGATGGCCGCGCCAGCTCGCTTCCTCTTTGCGGCGCGGCTCGCGGAGGACGGCGCGTGAAGCGGCGGGCAGGGATCCTCTTCTTCCTCGTCGCGCTCGTTGCAGGCGCCGCGGCCGGGTTCTCCCAGGAGAACATCCTCCGACTTGCCGTGGAACCTTCCGTCCTCGAGCTAGCGCCGGGTGGGGCAGCCGGCGCGAGGCTCTCGATCGCCAACGCTTCCGCGTACGAGGCGGACGACATCGAGGCGTCCTGGTCGGGGTCGCCTCTGTTCCGGCTCGATCCCGCCCCGCCGATCCTCAAGGTCCTGGGGCCGTTTGCCTCGGCCTCGCGCGCGTTCGTTCTCGCCGCGACGGCTTCCGCCCCTCTCGGCCAGACGGACGGGAGTCTCGACATCGTGTATTCCTACTGCATCGGCGACGAGTGCTATCAGATCGTCGAGTCGATCCCCGTGCGCGCGCTGGTTCGCGCGGAAGTCCAGACACGGCCGGCCTCGATCGTGGGGAGTTCCGAGGCGCCGACCTCGGGAACTCGCGCCATCCCGTGGCTGTGGATCGCTTTCGCGGCGTTCGTGCTCCTTGTCGCGGTCGTTCTCTTTGCGTCGCGACGCGTACGGCGCCGCGTTGCCGCCACGGCCCTGCTCGTCGCGGCGTCGGGCGCCGCGCTCGGGCTTGGCGTGTCGCTTGGGCAGCACGAGCAGGCTCAGGCCGTCGGGGCCGTCCTCTGCACCTCGTGCGTCGGGATCGAGACGGCGCAGACCGCCGCTCCAACTCTCACGGGATCGCAGGCGGCCGCCGTCGATCGCGTCGCGACGCGGATCGAGCTCCTCGTCTTCTACGCCACCTGGTGCCGCTCGTGTCCCTACGCGGAGGCGCTTGCCGATCTCGTCGCGCGCCGGAACCCGCGGATCGTCGTGCGGCACGTGGACGCGGAAGAGGAGCGGGAGCTTGCGGTCGAGTACGGCGTGACGCGCGCCGGCCGGACGGTCGTTCCGGCGATCGTCCGCATCGACACGGGAAGCGTCCTGTTCGGCGTTGAGAACCTAGGAGACAGGCTCGTGGACTTGCTCGAGGAGGGGACGTGAAACTGACGCACGGCCGCAGACTGAGCCAAGTCGCGGGGATCGTCCTCGGCCTGTTCGGGGCGACCGGCATCGGGATGACGCACATCGTCTTTCCCGGCCTTCACTGCTACGCGTGCCCGTGGGCGATCACGGTCTGCCCGATCGGCCTCGTCCAGAACCTCGTCATCTACGGCACAGTGCCGCTCTTCTGGCTCGGCTCGATCCTCGCCTACGGTCTGTTCGCGGCGCGCGGCTTCTGCGGCTGGTTCTGTCCCTTCGGGACCCTGAACGACCTTATGTCCTTCCGACGCGCGCGCATCCGCAACGCTTTCTCGCTCGGCAAGTTCGTCGTACTCCTCGGGACGCTCGTCGGCGCATGGGCGCTCGCCGACACGGTCTTCTGCCAGCTCTGCCCGGCGGCGTCGATCGAGGCCTCGCTGCCCTACCTTGTGCTCGGCGTCGCCCGGGTCAACGGGCCGTTCCTGATTCACATGGCGACTCTCGCCATCGCGCTCGCGGGAATGGCGCTCGTGGCGCGCTTCTGGTGCCGCTACCTGTGCCCGATGGGCGCGCTACTCGCCCTGTTCAACCGCGTCAGCCTCCTCCATCTCGAGTGGACGCCGTCGGCCTGCACCGGCTGCGACGCGTGCGTCACGGCCTGTCCGATGGGCCTCGACCCGCGGAAGGAGCACGATGGGCACAACTGCATCAAGTGTGGGGCGTGCGCGGAGACCTGCCTGCCTGACTCGCTCCGGCTCAGGCTGCTGCGACGGGGAAAGCCGTGACCGCCTACCTCCTCCTCGGACTCATCCAAGGAGTGGCCGAGTTCCTTCCCATTTCGAGTTCGGGACACCTGGTGCTGGCCGAGCGGCTCCTCGGACTCTCGCCTCCCGGCCTCGTCTGCGAGGCCGCCCTACACCTCGGGACGCTGGCCGCCGTTCTTGTCGTGTTTCGCAGGGATCTGCTCGATCTCCTGGGGGCCTTCGGGCCGCGCGGATCGATCGACCGGCGCAAGGAGATCGGCTTCCTCGTCGTCGGGACGGTCCCCGTGGTCGTCCTGGGACTTGCGCTGAGGGGAACGGCCGCGGCGTGGTTCCGCCTGCCGTGGGTCGTCGGGGCTGGCTGGCTGGCGACCGCCGCCATGCTCGTCGCGGCGGACCGGGTTGCGCGCCGAGCGCGCGCCGCGGCTCCCTCGGCAGCGGGGGCGCTGTGCATCGGCGCGGCGCAAGCCGTCGCGCTCGTGCCGGGCGTCTCGCGAAGCGGGTTCTCAATCGGCGCCGGCATGCTCGTCGGCCTCCGCCCGGAGCGAGCGGCGCGGTTCTCGTTCCTCCTGTCGATCCCGGCCGTCGCAGGGGCGGCCGGCCTATCCCTCTGGGACGGGCTGCAGGCGGGCGCGGCCGAGAGCGGCGACCTCGGGGGCATCCTGGCGGGGGCGGCCGTGGCCTTCGCTGTGGGAATCGCCGCCTTGCGCGGCTTGCTGGCGCTCGTGGCGCGGAAGCGGCTGTGGCTGTTTGCCGCGTACTGCGCGGCGCTTGGCGCGACGTTCCTGACGCTCGCGGCGCTTGGCGCGTTTCGGGTGGGCTGAGATCCGGCTGCGGGTCTAGGGTCCGGCTTCGGACTAGGGTTCGGTCCCGGATGCGAGGAAGGCCGCCGCAGCGACGAGGGACAGGACGACGAGGAGCGCGGCCAGCGTCGCGAGGGGGCTCTTCTGCGCAGCCGGCGGGGCGGTCACGACCGGCGTGACCACCGTCGGCGTCGGCTCGACGAGTGCGTTCAGCGCTGTGACGTCCCCTGGGACGCGGGTGACGACGACGAAGCGGTCGATCGTGTACGCGCCGCGCGAACCTGCGTCGAGCGTGGTCCGCAATCCGGCCGAGCTCGTGTGGTCGGGGTTGTACGGATCCATGATCGTGTAGGTCCCGCCAGCCTTTCCCGTCAAGACGACCCAGTGGCAGTCCTCGGTCTGCGACGAGCCGCTGCGGCAGGCACTCGACCAGTGGACGCCGGCGACGACCAGGCTGCCGCGCCGGAGCGCGTGATCGATCACGAGCTCGGCGACGGCGTTCAAGCCGGCCGCGCTTCGGTTGGAGTGGAAGCTGAGCGAGATGCCGCGAGGCAGGTCGCTCCACTCAAGGCAACACGATCCGAGCGGATCCTGCGAACATTGCCCATAGCCGCGCCGGACCCGCAGCCAGTCGTTCAGAATGCGCGGACTCATTCCCTCCTCGCTTGTCCCCGTAGACGAGTGCCGCGCGGGAACAGCGAGGCGGATGTCGTAGTACGCGAGCACCGAGGCAAACGCGGTGATGAGGCAGCCCGTCGTGCGGAGGAGATCCGGGCACCCGTCCGTGCCGAGCGCGCAGTCGCCCCACGCATCGGGGCCGATGGTGTAGGTCTGATTGAACGACGGCACCGCGCGAGGCAGCGTGATGGACTCGGCAGCGGCCGTTCCGGCCACGGCCAGGGCGATCGCCAGCCCGAGGCCGAGGAAGGCGAGGCCGCGGGCGCTCAACACAAGACCTCGCGAACGTCCAAGACGCTCGGGAACTCGTAGGTCGGGACCGCGGCCCCCGGTCTTGGCGTGCCATGAGGTCGAATCCACGCCGAAGCGAGTCCGACCGCGCTGGCGCCCACGATGTCCGTGTCGTAGGAGTCGCCGACGAACAGCGCGCGTTCCCGATCAGCACCGAGACGGTCGAGGAGAACCCGGAACGCGCGCGCGTCCGGCTTGTAGGCCCCGATATCGCCGGCCACGACGATGGCGGCGAACGATGCCTCGACGCCAAGCGAATGGATCTTGTCCCACTGCGAGTCGGAGAGGCCGTTCGTCAAGAGCCCGAGTCTGTAGCCGGCACTTCGCAGATCGGACAGAAGCTCGCGGACGCCGTCGAACAGGCGGACGCCGCTCTCTCGGCGGACGCGCCCGTATTCGAGCGCGATCTTCTCAGCCAGTCCGTCAGCCGCCAGCCCCTTCTCCGTCGCGAGGCGCCGCCACACCATGAGGCGCAACTCGTCCGACATCCGGGCTTGCCGTTCGAGCGCGATCCACAACGCGTCGTACCGCGCCGCGACGGAGGCAGCCGGGCCGAACGGCTCGAGAGAGAGGCCAAGGCGTCCGAACGTCGCCTCGATGACGCCGGCCGTCGTGAGTGGGTAGTAGGTCAACGTGTGGTCGAGGTCGAAGGCCACGTGTGTGAACGCTCTTCGCTCCGGCATCAGTTGATCGACCCCGCCCCCTCTCTTATTCTCTTCCCACACTGCAACGGGGCGGTCGATCTTAGCCGAGGCAGTTCTGAACCTGCAAGGAGAGGCTATGCGGATCATCGCGGGGGAACGGCGCGGTCGGAAGCTCGTGGAGTGGGAAGACGCGGGCATCCGGCCGATGCGTGACTTCGTCCGGTCCGCCCTGTTCAACATCCTGTCGGACTTCGTGACCGATGCCGCGTTCCTCGATCTATTCTGCGGCACGGGGAGCGTCGGCCTCGAAGCCTTGTCCCGCGGTGCGCGCTCGTGCACGTTCGTCGATCAGTCGGCTGACGCGTGCGCGATCGTGCGACGCAATCTCGACTCGCTCGACTTCCTCGCCCGCGGGGACGTCGTAGCGTCGGACGCGATCCAGGCGATCGCGACGCTCGAACGGCTCGGCCGCCGCTACGACCTCATCTTCGTCGGACCGCCGTACTACAAGGAACTCGTGCCGCGCGCCCTCGATGCGCTCGCGGACGCAAAGCTCTTCCAGGCGGACCCGGTTGTGGTGGCGGAGATCCATGCGCTGGAGTCGATCGGCGAGTCGTACGGAGTTTTGTCGGTCGTCGACCGTCGCCTCTACGGCGACAACCAACTTCTCTTTTTCCGGCCGAGCAACGCGGCGCAGGGGGTGAAAGGACAATGAATCCAGCGGACGATCGCGAGCGGGTCATCCTCCTCACGAACGATGACGGGATCACCTCGCCCGGCCTTCTCGCCCTGAAGAAGGCGCTTTCCTCGCTCGGCCGCACGGAGGTGTTCGCTCCGGACCGCAACTGGTCGGCGGCGAGCAGGACGCGCACGTTCCACAAGCCGTTGCGCGTCGACCCCGTGCCCATGCTCGACGGCACCGTCGGCCGCGCGACGAGCGGGACGCCGTCGGACTGCGTCTCGCTGGCGCTTCTCGGACTTCTCGACACCCGCCCGGACCTCATCGTCTCGGGCATCAACGCCGGACTGAACCTGGGCCGCGACGTGTCGTACTCCGGCACCGTGGCCGCGGCGATGGAAGGCGCACGGTCGGGGATTCCCGCCGTCGCGGCATCGTACGACACCCTGCAGGCGCCCAGCGCCGATCCGGACTACGACCAAGCCGCGGAGTTCATCCGCCGTCTCGTCGCGTTCCTCCTCGCTCGGCCGCCGCTTCCGGCGGGCATTCTGCTGAACGTCAACGTCCCCTACACGCCGGCAGGGCGGACTCTCCACGCTCGCCTGACGCGCCTCGGAGGGGAGGCGTACTCGAACTACCTCGTCACCGGGAAAGACCCGCACGGACGCGAGTATTACTGGATCACCGGCGACCCGCTGACCGACGAGGCGGCGGGGGATGTGGGAACAGACCTCCGCGCCGTCGCCGAGGGGTACGTGTCGATCACCCCCATTCATCTTGACATGACCGAGCACGCTCTGCTAACCACGCTTCGATCTTGGGAGGCCGAGCTCGACCGCGCGGCATAGAAGCGCTTTTCTCCTCCGCTCTTAGGTGTACACTCCATGGAGTGCGGTCGCCGCGGGTTGCCGTGGAGGCACTGTGACGCAAGACCAGGAGCGCGGACTCATCTTCCTTCTCGCGATCGGCCTCCTCGTTGGAGGGGGCATCACCTTGTGGCCCCGCCCGCGCGTTGCCGTCGGCGGGTGGGTCCGGGCCATCGCCGTGGACAACATCGCCGTCCTGGCGCCTGTCTTCGTCGAGCCGAAGAAGATCGACGTCAACGCCGCGAGCGCCGTCGAGCTTGCCCTCTTGCCGGGCATCGGACCCGTGCTCGCAGAGCGAATTCTCGCGTACCGGGTCGCGCACGGGGCGTTCGCGACGCTGGACCAGCTGGTCGAAGTCAAGGGGATCGGCGCTTCCATCGTGAACGG
>JAKLFO010000079.1 GCA_022711155.1 Candidatus Bipolaricaulota bacterium | reverse complement strand
TTGGTCCGCCAGAAGGCGCACCACATCGAGGCCGTCGTCGACCGTATCGCCATCCGTCCCGGCGTCGAGACGCGGCTGGCCGAGGCCGTCCGCCTCGCGAAGCCGGGCGGCACGATCGCGCTCGACGGACGTGCCGGACCCTACGCAGGCTCCGTCGACCTCGACGTCCCGGGCGTGACCCTCTGTTCTTACGCGGGCCGGGCGGACGTCCGTAGCCAAGGAAGCGGTCCAACGCTGGCTCTGCGCGCCGACGGCGTCGTCGTCCGTGGGCTGCGCGTTCTGGGTGGCGCTCCCGCCGTCTTGGTGACGGCGGCCGCGTGCCGCGTGGAGGACGTGATCACCCGCGACACCGAAGTGGGACTCCGCTTGAGCGGCGCGAGGGAGACCGTCGTGCGGCGGATCGACGCCGCGGGTGGCGCCGTCGGCCTGGACATCGCGTCCTCGAGCGGCACGGCGGTGAGCGAGCTACGACTGCGCGACCTCTCGCAGGTCGGCCTGCGGCACGCCAGCTCCTCCGGCACCAACATGAACCATCTTCAGGCCCAGGACAGCGCGGTCGCCGTCTCGATCGAGAGCGCGTCCCAGGAGGTCCGCCTAACCGGCCTGGCGGCCCGCGGCTGCGCCACGGCGGGCGTCGTCGTGCGCGACGCGACGGGCGTCGAGGTCTCGCGCTCTCGCGTCCAGTCCGCGGCCGTCGGTGTTCGGTTCGAGCGTGTCAGCGGATGCTCTGTGCACGACTGCGCTTTCGCGGACACCGAGGAAGGCGCCGTCCTCCTCGTGCAGTCGCTCGAAAGCGCGGTGCGGGCCAACGCGATCCGGACCCCCGGGAGCGCAGGCATCCGCCTCCGCGAGAGCGCCGAGAACGCCGTCACCGACAACCGAATCGTCGGCGGTTCGGTCGCGGGCATCGCCCTCGAGGCGAGCGACCGCTGCCTCGTCGCCTCCAACGCGGTCCGCGGGACGCCCCTCGGCATCCACGTTGCGCGCACCGCCTCGGCGCTCATCCTGCGGAACGAGGTCGGCGCGTCGGTCGCCGGCCTGCTCGTCGTGGAGGCCGACGGCTGTCTCGTCCTCCAGAACGCCGCGGCGGGGGGCACGGTCGGCGTTGGCGTCGTCGCCTCCTCAGGCGCCAGGGTCGTCCGCAACGCGGGCGACGGCGCCTCGGGAGCAGCGTTCGCCCTGATCGGCTGCGAGCCGGGGCTCGTCGTTCGCCAGAACGAGGCAACCGGGAGCGGCATCGGCTTCGCCTGCACCGCCCTCGCCGCGTGCGATCTCCTCGACAACCGCGCGGCACGCAACGACGTCGGCGTGTTCGTCGCCCGCTGCGCCGCCTTGCGGTGCGAGGGGAATGCGTTCCTGGATAACGGAACCGGCCTGCGCCTCACCGACACGGCCTCCGGACTTGCGGAGATCCTCGGCGCGCTGGGCGCCGAACCGGCAGGCTCTTCGCCCGGGCTGGCTCCGTCGCTGTCGAGCAACACCTTCCGCGATAACCGCGAACTCGACATCGAGAACCAGGGGCAAGCGACGCTTTACGCGGCCGGCAACTTCTGGGCGCGCGTGGCCCGCGTCTCGGGCGACGTCGCGCTCGACGACTCTGCCTGGCAGCCACGGATCACGCTCGCCGCCGGTCCTTCGGACGTCGACGCGGTCGTCGGGGCGGTCCTCGCTCGAGCTTTTGCCGCTGCCGGCTATCACGTGGCGAGCCTCGTCGGTCTCGCCGACCCGGCCGCTGCGTCTGCAGCTCTGGTCGCCGTCGATGCCGACATCGCGCTCGTCGGAACCCAGCCCGCTGCGGGCGCGACCTCGTTCGCCCTCCCTGCGCGCGCCGGCTGGACGGTCGTCGTCGCGGAGGCCGTGGCTGGCAGGCTCGTGGAGCCGACGCTGTCGGCCCTCGCCGCCGCCCTGCGTCAGTCGCCGGAGTCCTTGCTCTGGGCCGCGCCGCTGTCGCTCGACCCAGCTCGCCTCGCCGCGCTGTGGGCCGCGTACGACTTCCCCGATCCCGCGCCCGCCGTCGCCTGGGCCGCGTCGCGCGACGCGGCGGAGTCTCTCCTCGCGTTCGGCGCGTCCCAGATTGCCGTCCTCGACAGCCTGGAGGAGACGAAGTCCGTCGGGGGTTTCGTCGCTCTGCTCGACGACCTGGGCGCCCTTCCGACCGCGCCGTTGGCCGTCCTTGCGGGGGACGCGTTCCTGACTGCCAACCCTTCCGCTGCCGGTCTCTTGTCTCAGGTCGCCTCTCGGCTAACCTCTCCTGCGGTCCACGATCTTGTCATCCAGGTGCGGCTCCTCGACCGCAGCCCGGAGGAGGCCGCGGCGGCCTTCCTCGCTGGAGAAGAGGTGACCCGTGACTAGAGAAGAGGGAGATCGCATGCGCGAGATGCGTCCATCCGGCCCACCGAGTCGGCGCCTTGACCGCCTTGGCTCATGGCTCCGCTACGGCACTCGGCTGGATTCCAAGCTCATCGTGCTCGTCCTCTGCATCGCCTGCCTGGTCATCGGCACCCTGTACGCGTTCTCCTACGCCTCGATGCGCACATTGGTCGGCTCGATCTACGAGCAGCGAGCCCGCAACGTCACATCGATCATCTCGAAGTCCATCGAAGAGAAGGACTACGTCCTCTACTACTCGAGCGCCCTGGACGCGGAGGTCGCCCGCCTCCTCGAGCAACAGGAGGCCGTCGTCGGCATCACGGTGATCGGCAGGACGGCGCGCGGGTTCCTGACGATCGCGAGCACCGACCCGAGCGCGCGCGGAAGCCTCGCCAGCCCGGGAGAAGCGGCCGCATACGCCGGCCTCCGCGACGTCGAGGTCGCCCCTGTGAAGCTTCAGGGGGTCGCGCGGCTGCGCGCGCTGGATCCCATCTTCTCGGGCGCCGATCTCATCGGCGTCGTCCAGGTCGATATGTCCACCGCCGAGCAGGCGCGGGCCGTGTTCCGCCTCTCGTGGCAGTTCGCCGTCGGATCGCTCGTCGGCTTCGCCCTTCTCGGCGGGTTCCTCTACCTCGCCATCCGCCGCGCCCTCACGCGCCCCGTCGAGCGCCTCGCGCAGGCGATGGGCGCCGTCTCGCGGCGGCAGTACGACATCGAGGTCGCTCAACCCGCGACGCGGCAGCCCGGGCTCGAGACGCGAGACGAGATGGCCCAGCTGATCGACGGGTTCAACCTGATGACCCGCGTCCTCCACTCGCACGAGCAGGAGCTGCTGAAACTGGTCGTCCTGGACGAACTGACGGGCGCGTACACGGTCGATCACCTCAAGGCCGAACTCGAGCGCGAGCTCTCCAAGACGCGGCGCTACAAGCACCCGACATCCGTCCTCGTCGCCGACGCCGAGGGAGCCAGCGCACTCTCGCCCGAAGACCGGGACCAGGCCCTCATCGCGTCCGCCGCCTTCCTCGTACGGAACTTGCGCAACGTGGACACGGTCTTCCGAGTGGGTCCCACCCGCTTCGCCGCCCTCTTGCCGGAGACCCCGCCCGCCGGGGCGGCCGCCGCGGCCCGGAGGGTCGAAGCGCGAATCCCCGATCTCGCCGCATCTCTCGGCTTCCCTATGTCGCTCCGGCTTCGCGCCATCGGCTGGGCGGAGGATGGCGCGCCGGAGATCGACGAGGTCCTGCGAGACACGCTCGGCGCCTAGGTCAGCGGGCGCCCTCCCCTCGGGCCGCCGCGCCCTCGTCGCGCCGTGCGCTCCCGCGCGACGTTGAGTCTCACCGCGCGATCGCTCACCATCACGGCCACAAAGTCCGGGGACAAGGGAGGGGGTACGGGTGTCGGACAATCGGTGGCTCCACGTCGCCGCGCACGTCGAGAGCGAGTACCGCCGGTCGAAGGCCGCACAGCCGTGGGACGCGGTGTTCTCCGCCGACTACCGCTGGGAGCACACGCTCCGCGTGGCCCACTACGGGCGGCTCATCGCCGAAGGCGACGGCGCCGATCGCAGTCTCGCCCTCGCCGCCTGCCTGCTCCACGACGTGGCCTACTTCTCGTGCCCCGACGAAGAGAACTGGAACGACCACGGGCGCATCGGAGCCCGGCTCAGCCGTCCCGCGCTCTCGGCCGCCGGCTACAGCGAGCCGGAGGTCGCGCGCATCGCTCATGCCGTCGCGGTACACGTCGATGGAAAGTCCGACGACGGCGAGCCGCACACGGCTCTCGACGACATCGTCAGCGATGCGGACAACGTTGACCGGTTCAGCGCGTACCGCGTCATCGCGTGGTGCATGACCGAGCGCGACGACTTTCAGAAGATGGCCGACATGCTGCGCGAGCGCCTCGCGCGTCTCTACAAATACCGCACCGCCAGCCCGCTCGAGACGAGGACGGGGCGTGCGCTGTTTGCGCGGCAGGTCGACCTTCAGATCGCCTTCTTCGAAGCTCTGGTGCACGACGCGGAGATCACGCGGCTGCCGTCGTCGGACGTCCTGGCCTAGTCCCCGTCCCTTGTCGGCGATGACGGCATCCTCTAGCCTGGGTCCCGTGAGACCCTCGATCAGAGCGCGTGCGCGAGGAACGCGGTGACGGCCTTCCTGTGCTGTCTCGCGGGGTTCGTCCTCGGATCCCTTCCGTTCTCGGTTTGGCTCGTCCGCTGGTTCCGTCACGCGGACGTGAGGCGGGTCGGAGACGGCAACCCCGGCGCCGTGAACGCGTGGAGCGCCGGCGGGTGGCGGATCGGCGTTCCCGCGCTGCTCCTTGACGTCGCCAAGGGCACCGCAGCGCCGGCGGTGGCGAGGCTCGCCCTCGGCGTGGAGGGCTGGGCGCTCGTCCCCGTGGCGTTGGCGCTGCTCGTGGGCCACGCGTTCTCGCCCTGGCTCGGCTTCCGAGGCGGCAAGGGCATCGCCTCGACCTTCGGCGTCTGGACCGCCCTCACCGCCTGGCTCGTTCCGACGACCCTGGGAGTCGCTCTCCTCGCCTTTCTCGCCGTGCAGTCCGCCTCGGCGTGGACCGTGCTGTTCGCGGCGGTCGTCGCGTTCGCCGTCCTCGCCGCCGTCCGCCCCGACGCGCCGTTGCTCGCGGCACTTGCGGCCAACATCGCCCTGCTCGCCTGGACCCACCGCCGCGAGCTGCGTTCGCCGCCCCGTTTTCACGCCCCAGGGAGGAAGAAGAAGGGATGACGCTCCGAGACCACGAAGCGAGCGTTGCGGTCTTCCTCGCGCTCCTGCTCTTGATCTCGCTCTCCAACCTCGTGGGGTTCCGGCGGCTCGGGCGGCGCGGACGCAGGGCGTCGCCCGGCGACCTCCCCACCGTGTCTATCCTCGTGCCGGCGCGAAACGAGGAGCGCGGCGTGGAAGCCTGCATCCGCTCCCTCCTGGCCCAGGACTACCCCCGCTTCGAGGTGCTCGTTCTCGACGACGGTTCGACCGACCGGACGGCGGCCATCCTGAGAGACCTCAGCGCCGACGCCCGCCTTCGCGTCCTGTCCGGCGCGCCGCTTCCCCCAGGCTGGCTGGGGAAGAACTGGGCCTGTCATCAACTCGCGAGCGCTGCATCGGGCGAACTCCTCCTGTTCACCGACGCCGACACGCGCCACCACTCCCTCGCGGTTCGGGACGCGGTCGCGGCGCTCGACGACGAGCGCGTCGATTTCCTGAGTGTCCTCCCGGCGCAGGAGATGGGAACGTGGGGCGAGCGACTCCTCGTCCCCCTCCTTCCCTGGAGTCAGCAGACGTTCTACCCCGTCGTCGCCCTCCGCCGCGCGCCCCTCTCTGCGCTCACGACGGCCATCGGCCAGTTCATGCTGTTCCGGCGGGCGGCATACGAGGCGATCGGCGGACACGCTCGGGTACGCGGCTCGGCAGTAGACGACTGCGATCTCGTGCGGGAGGTCGCGCGGGGCGGCCTGCGCTGGACGCTCCTCGACGGCACGAGCCGGGTCACGTGCCGCATGTACGGGTCGTTCCGCGAGGCCGTTCTGGGGTTCTCGAAGAACCTCTTCGCGCGGTTCGGCTACAACCTTCCCGTCTTCGCGTTTGTCTGGAGCTGGCTCGTGTGGGTGACATGGCAGCCCCCCGTCCTCCTCGTGCTGCGGGCGGTTCGTCCCGACCTCGTCTCGCGAGAGGTCGCGACGTACGCGGCCGCGGCCACGGGCATCAGCTTCCTCTTGTGGGCGATCGCCGACCTCCGCTTCCGCGTGCGGCTCGATCACATCCTCGCGGCTCCCCTGACGGTTCTCGCCGCGGCCGCCGTGGCGGCACGTTCCGTCGTCTGGCACATCTCTCGCCGGGGGGTCTGGAAGGGACGCCCGCTCTACCGGGCGGGAGACTAGTCGCCGAACAGGACCCAGGCGACGTCTGCGAGATCGGCGCACGTCACGTGGCCATCTACCTGTCTCGCCTGGAAGTAGCTGTGCGTGGGATCCGGATCCGGCCGCGCCTCCGCCCCTCCCAACAAGAAAGCGTTCGTCGCGCCCAGCACGGACTGCTCGCTCGTCCACTCCACCAAGCCGTCGACCGCGGCGTCCGACGTCACGACTCCCGACAGCCGCGTGCGATCCCGCTGAACGACGTAGATGTCGCCGCCGATGAGCCCCATGACCTCGACGTGCACGGTCAGGCCCGGCTTCCCGTCACCGTCCTGATCGAAGACGCGCGGGTCGTCGGCGCTCGTCGGCAACGGGTCGCTCTCGGGGTTCTCGAGATGCACCCCCTTCACCGAAGTGACCCAGGGGCGTTCGAACCGCCATCCCTCAGTGGTTTCCTCGAGCTCGGCCTCCCACGTCGTCTTCGGAAGCGACGCGACGAAGGCCGCGGGGATCGCCGTCGAGACGAGAGATGTGCCGTTGTCGACCGTGGTGGAACATGCGGACTCGACGCCGCGGATCGATCGGCCGTCTTGGGAGATATCGACGAGCGTGAGGCTCGCCGACGTTCGCTGCCGCTCGCCGAGGAGAGGGACCGTTCCGATCTCGGACGTCACCTGGCGCACGGCCCACCGACCCGTGAGGTTCGGGAGAACGTCCGTCTGTCCGCCGGCCGCGAGCGCGAAGAAGAGCCCCACCGCGGCGAGGGCGGCCCACCTTGCACAAGGGAAGACCCGCTGTCGCACCATGTCGCCCAGCGTAGGGGCCCCGACCCAGGACGTCAACCAGCGCCGCTCCTCGAGGGGCCGCGCCCACCTACGAGGCAGCCGACGCGCGCACACCAAGCGCGGTCCTGAGTCCGCGCATGGTCGATGCCTGTCCGACAAGCTCCGTCTTCGCCGCACCCAAGTAGCGACCGAACTCCGCCACGCACTGGGCGAGGGCTTCCTTCATCGCGGCGTCCGGCCGCACGCCGCGCTCCCACCACCATCCGGCGATGCCAAGCGTCTTCTCCTTCTTGTCGAACACGGGCTCGACGCGTGCCACGAAACGGTCCTGGTAGAGCACGGGCAAGACGTAGTAACCGAACGACCTCGTCTCTCGTGGCTTGTACACCTCCCAGCAGTAGTCAAACGCGAACACCTGCCTCAGGAGTTCTCGGTCCCACGTCAGGTTGTCGAGCGGGGCGACGAATGCGGCGCGGCCCCCGCCGGCGACGCCGTCGCCCGCTGCCTCGAGGGCCCCGAGGTCCGCGGCCCGGACGAAGAACCGCCGCCCCGCCGCTCCATCCACATCTACCGGGACGATGTCGCCCCGCTCCGCCAGTCTTCCGAGGACGCGCGCCCGCGCCGCCGTGCCCTTCACGCCCATGATGCCCCACCAGTACTCGGGCGCCCCCGAACCCGGCGCGAGCCCCAAGCTGCCGATGCGGCGGAGGACGTGCCAGTCCTCGTAGTCCTCATCGCGCGGGTGTGGATCGGGGGCGCCGAGGATGTCGGGAGGCAGAACTCGTTCCGCAAGGTCGAAGTGGCGCTCGCTCCGCACCCGATGGTGCACGAGGACGATTCCCATCGCCGAGAGGATCTCGAGGGAGGCGCCGACGAGGCGCTTCTTCCTCCCCCACCACCAGTCGACCGTCGCATCGTGCTCGATGTCGCGCGAGGAGAGCGGCCCCCGCCGCCGGATTTCCTCCAGGACGTACGGCGCCACCTGCATCTCAGGGCTGTCGGGCCGGCCGTGCTGCGCGACCATCCGCGCCCGGTGGCGCGCGAAGGACGGCCAGTCCTCGGCGAGCGCGATCGCCGCCATCTTGTCCCACACGACGATCGCCTCGTGCTCGACGTGCAGGAGACGGTCCAGCGCATCCGGCCGATGCCCCACCACGCGGGACTGCAGTACTAGGTCCGGGTTGCGCCCCACGATGTCGATCGGGTCGTATTGGATGCACCCGAGGTGCCTCAGCAGACGGGTCACGCTGTCCCGTCCGCGCAGGGATCGCGGGGGCAGGAGCCGCTGATGGGCAAGGAGGAACCGGCGCGCGTGCGCCGGCTCGAGCGTCAAGCGCGCCTGCGGGAATACGTTAGGAGCCATGCGCCCCGCGAGGATACCGCGCCCGTGGGCCGGGTTCTATCCCCGGCTCGTTCGAGTAGACTCCCGCGCGGAGGTGGAGATGCGAGCGACCGGCTTCGTCGGCAGCCCGATTCGGGGCGGCAACGTCGACCTCCTCGTCGACCAAGTCCTCGCCGGCGCGGCGCGCGGCGGCGCGCAGACCGAGAAGGTCTTCCTGAACGACCTCATCATCCGGCCGTGCCAGAGCTGCGGCATCGACAACCGATCCCGCGTCTGCCGCATCGACGACGACATGCGCCTCGCGGCCGCACATGGCGCCGGGTCCGAGGCCGATCACGAGGGGGGCCTGCGCCACGGAGGACGCGCCCGGACGCTTCAGGAGGCGGGCGTCGACCAGCACGTCCGGACGCCACGCCGCGATCA
>JAKLFO010000078.1 GCA_022711155.1 Candidatus Bipolaricaulota bacterium | reverse complement strand
ATCCCGAACCGCCACGGCGGACGCGAGAACCTCGAGGCGATCGACTTCCTGCGTCGTCTCAACCAAGCCGTGTACGCGAACTACCCCGACGTCCAGACGATGGCCGAGGAGTCGACGGCGTGGCCGATGGTCTCGCGCCCGACGTACTCGGGCGGCCTCGGGTTCGGCATGAAGTGGGACATGGGCTGGATGCACGACATGCTCCTGTACATGTCCAAGGACCCCGTGCACCGGCGCTTCCACCACAACCTCCTGACGTTTCGTCTCCTCTACGCGTTCCACGAGAACTTCGTCTTGTCCCTGTCGCACGACGAGGTCGTTCACGGCAAGAGCTCGCTCATCGGTAAGATGCCGGGCGATGAGTGGCAGAAGTTCGCGAACCTCCGCCTTCTCTACGGGTACATGTACGGCCAGCCGGGCAAGAAGCTCCTCTTCATGGGCGGCGAGTTCGGCCAGTGGAGCGAGTGGGACCACGAACGCGGGCTCGATTGGCGTGCACTGGAGGGGCCGGCGCACCGCAAGCTCCAGCGCTGGGTGGGCGATCTCAACCGCCTCTTGCGGGCCGAGGGCGCGCTCTACGAACAGGACTTCGTTCCGGCGGGGTTCGAGTGGATCGACTGCAACGACGCGGACGCGAGCGTCATCAGCTTCCTCCGCCGCGGCGCCGGAGAGGACGATCCGGTCGCCGTCGTCGCCAACTTCACCCCCGTGCCGCGCGCGGACTATCGTGTCGGCGTGCCGCACGGCGGCTTCTGGCACGAGCTCCTGAACAGCGATGCGGACATTTACGGAGGGAGCGGCCTCGGCAACCTCGGCGGCGTGAAGGCCGACCCGAAGCCGTTTCACGGTCAGCCGTACTCGCTCTCCCTCGTTCTCCCGCCCCTCGCCGTGCTCTTTCTCTCCCCGCGCCGCCTGGCGGCCACGATGGAGGAAACGCGATAGGGCGGGCCACCGCGCCCTCTTCGAGGGGATCCTGCGAGGTCGTCTATCGCCGCGGGCACGCGAGGCAGGGGCTCCCGACCGGACGCCTAGCAGGCAGGCACGCCCGAGCCAAGTCCCATCACCTCGAGGATCTGCTGGAACCTCGGGTGAGTCCGCAGGCGCTCGAACGCCGGCTCGACCGGCAACTCAGCGAGCCAGGGGTCATGCACGGTGAGGGCAAGCTCCAGCTCGTCCAGCGCCTCGTCGGTTCGCCCGGCGGCGGTGAGGATGAAGGCGGCGTTGCCGTGCCGCCGTAGGTTCGACGCATCGGCTCGCACGGCCGCAAGGGCCTGTTCCACCTCCGCGACACGCCCTTCGAGCGCATCGAGCTGCCCGAGAAGCGTCTGGCGGAAGGAGCGGAGCTTCGCATAGGCGCCGGCCGTGCCGGCCTCGAGCACGCCGATCCAGCGCCGCGCCTCCGCCGACCGCTGAAGGTGCAGGCAACAGCTCGCAAGGCGAATCGCCGTGAACGGATCCTCGGGGCGGACCTCGGCGACGCGAGCGAACCAGTCGATCGCCCGTGCGGTGTTGCCCGTCGCGTGCTCGAACAGGGCACGCCGCGTCCACACTCTGGGCGACTCGGGATCGACGCGCTCCGCCGTCTCGAGGGCCCGTCGCGCCCCGTCGGCGTCTCCAAGCACCAACAAGAGCTGCATCTGTGCCCCGAGCGCGTCCACGTTGTTCGGGTTGTGGTTGAGCCCAATCTTGAACGCGTCTTCCGCTCCGCACCAGTTCCACAGGACCATCTCGGCCCAGGCGAGTTCGGCAGCCACGTTCGGGTAGTCCGGGTCGAGATCGCGGGCGCGGAGGAAATGGACCTTGGCTTGTTCCGCGGCGCCCGCCTCAAGAAGCATCTCGCCGTAGGCGACGTGCAGAATATGCGCCAAAGGGTCGAGTTCGAGTGCATGCTCCATGGCCGCGCGCGCCTCGGCGTCGCGACCGGAGAAGTTCGCCACCAGGCCGAGCCAGTGGTAGCCCGTGGCGTAGTTCGGGTTCAGCTCGACGGCGCGCCGCAGCTCGGCTTCGGCGCGCGCGACGTCGTGACTGGACTCAAGGTGGCAGATCCCGAGCGACGCGTGCGCCTCGGCGAGGTCGGGGTCGAGATACAGCGCCCGTTCCGCGGCGGCTCTGGCCTTGGGGTGCGCCGACGACGCGGCCTCGTACCCGTGGTTCGCGAGCACGGTGTAAGTGTCGGCGATCCCGGAGTGCGCCTTCGCGAAGTTCGGGTCGGCGGCGACGGCCGCCTCGAAGTGCTCGAGAGCTCTGTACAGGTCGCTCTTCGTCCGCCTCGCCCAGAACTGTCGTCCCTTCAGGTACTCCTTGTATGCGTCGACGCTGTCGGTGGGGGCGGACGCCGGGCCGTGGACCAGCACGCCCCTGAGTTCCGCCGCCACGCTCTGCGCGATCTCCGTCTGAATCTCGAACACGTCCGCCATCTCTCGGTCGTACCGCCCCGACCACAGGTGCTCTTCGGACGCGGCATCGATGAGCTGCACCGTGATCCGCAGTCGGTCCTTCGCCTTGCGCACGCTTCCCTCGAGCAGGGCGCCGACGGCCAGGTCGCGCCCTATCTCTCGAGCGGTCTTCGACGTCCCCCTGTAGCTCATCGCGGACGTCTGTGCGATCACCCGCAGACCGGGCATCTTGGAGAGGGCATAGGTGAGCTCCTCGGTCATGCCGTCGGCGATGTACTCGTCGTCGGGGTCCGGGCTGACGTTCGAGAGGGGCAACACGGCCAGTCTCGTCCGTTCCGAGGGAACGGACCCGACGGCCTCCTCCGACGTCCACGGCAACACGACGCGGAAGGCTTCGATCGGCACCTCGAGGTTCTTGAGCCGCTGCAGGCCCAGGCTCACGAGGGGATGTCCGATCTTGTTGTAGACCTGGTCGCGCAGGGCCGCCGAGACGCAGATTCCGCCACTTCCGGCAAGCGGCTCGAGCCGCGCCGTGATGTTCACGCCGTCGCCAAAGACGTCCTCGTCGCGGCGCACGACGTCCCCCAGGTGAAGGCCGATTCGCACGGCGAAACGATCCGCTTCCTCGACCTTCCGGTTGCGGTCGTCGAACCTCCTCTGGATGTCGATCGCGCACGACATGGCCTGGAGCGCGCTCGGAAACTCCACGAGGAAGCCGTCGCCCGTCCCCTTGATCGCGCGCCCGCCGTGCGCCTGTACGCTGTCGCGAATCGCCGCGTCGTGGACCTCGAGCAGGCGCAGCGCGCGCGCCTCGTCCCGCTGGGACAGGCGCGAGTACCCCACCATGTCGGTCAACATCAGGGCCACCAACTGACGCCGTTCCACACTTGCTCCCTTCGCACGGGCATTCTAGCACGCGGTTCGCCCCCAACCCATTGACTCGTGCGGACCGAACGTGCTAGATCTGATGGCTTTCCGGCTCGTGCCCGGAGAGGACGGGAGTGCGCATGGATCGGTTGCTGCGAGTGAACATGACGGATCGGACGGCGAAGTTCGAGCCTATCCCCTCCGCGTACGCGAGCCGCGCGGGCAGGTGGCTGACTTCGAGCCTCGTCCACGACGAGGTCCCCGCGACCTGTCATCCGCTCGGGCCGAGGAACAAGGTCGTCTTTTCGCCGGGCTTCGTGACCGGGACGGCCGCTCCGACATCGTCGCGGATCTCGGTCGGCGGAAAGAGCCCGCTGACGGGCGGCATCAAAGAGGCGAACGCGGGAACGGGATGGGGCCGCAGGCTGGCCCGGCTGGGCATCCGCGCCGTGGTCGTCGAAGGCCAGCCGGAGAGAGACGGCGGGTTCTGGATGCTCAAGATCGACGCGAAGGGAGTCTCGTTCGAGCCCGCCGACGCGCTGACCGGGAAGAAGCTCTCCGAGATGGTGCCCGGGCTCGCCGCCCGCTACGGAGGCAGGGACAAGGTCGACGTCTGCGCGATCGGAGTCGCCGGCGAGCACAAGATGGGCGCCGCCGGCGTCTGCTTCACCGACCGAGAGGGGCGCGCGACGCGCTACGCCGGACGCGGAGGATTGGGGGCCGCGCTCGGTTCGAAGGGACTGAAGGCGATCGTCGTCGACGACTCGGGCGCCGCCGAGGTGCCGATCGCCGATAAGGCGAAGTTCGATCAAGGCCGCAAGAAGCTGGCCGCCGCGCTCGGCGAGCACGCCATCACCAAGCCGAAGGGAGCGCTCAACGCGTACGGGACAGCCGTTCTCGTCAACATTCTGAACGAGGCGGGCGGCCTGCCGACGCGCAACTTCCGCTCGGGCCGCTTCGAGGGAGCGACGAAGATCGCCGGAGAGGCCATCTTCGCCGGGAACAAGGAGCGCGTGGGAAAGGACGTGTACAACCACCCCTGCTCCCCGGGCTGCATCATCGGCTGCTCGAACACGTGGCACAAGAGAGACGGAAGCGAGCACACGTCGTGCATCGAGTACGAGTCGGACTGGGCGTTCGGCGCGAACTGCGGAATCGACGACCTCGACCAGATCGCCGAGCTGAACCTCCTCTGCAACGAGTACGGCCTCGACACGATCGAGATCGGCGGCACGCTGGCGGTGGCAGCCGAGGGCGGCGTCTGGAAGTTCGGCGACGGCAAGCGCGCCATCGAGCTCGTACGCGAGATCGCGGACGCAACGCCGCTCGGCCGCATCCTCGGGAACGGCGCACTCGTGACGGGAAGAGCCTTCGGCGTCACCCGCGTGCCCCACGTCAAGGGGCAGAACATGCCGGCCTACGAGCCGCGCGCGATCAAGGGAATCGGCATGACGTACGCGGTGTCCACCATGGGCGCCGACCACACGTCGGGGTACACGATCGCGCCCGAGATCCTCGGCGTGTCGGGCAAACTCGATCCACTGAACCCCCAGAAGACCGACCTCGCGCGCAACTTCCAGTACGCGACCGCGTTTATCGACTCGACCGGCCACTGCTTGTTCATCGCGTTCGCCATCCTCGACATCGCGTCCGGATTTGAGGGCGTCGTCGAGGAGTGCGCTGGCGTGCTCGGCACCGACTGGACGATGAACGACGTCGCACGGATCGGCAAGGCCGTGCTCGACCTCGAACTCGATTTCAACCGCCAGGCCGGCTTCACGGCAGCCGACGACCGTCTGCCGGAGTTCATGCTGCACGAGAAGCTGCCGCCGCACGACGGCGTGTGGGACGTTCCCGACGAGGAGATCGACAGGGTCTTCGACTGACGGCCTCCGGGGCCGGCCGGTCGCCGGCCCCGCACTCCGATGGTCCGCGTGCACTTGTACGGGAAGCTGAGACGGTTCGCAGCCGAGGCGGACCCCCGCGCCGAGTCGGTCGCCGAGGTGGCCCACCGGCCGGGAGACACCGTGGGGACCGTCGTCGCCCGCCTCGGCGTGCCGTTGGCCGAGTTGGGCGCGAACGTGTTCGTCGACGGGAAGTACGCCGATCTAGCGAGCCCGGTGGAGGATGGCGCCCGCCTCGGCCTCTTCCCCGACGACATGCAGCTCCTCTACAAGTGGTACTTCCGCCCGAAGGCGGATCCGAAGTGAAAGTCGAAGCACGCACCTACGCGTCGCTCTCCGCCCCCGGCGAGCAGGCGGGGGAACCGCGAGAGGTCGAACTCCGAGAGGCCGGCACCGTGGCGGATCTGATCTCGGCTCTGGGAATCGAGGCCGCCGACGTCCACCTCGTCATCGTCGACGGCAGGATCTCCCATCGACGCGACGAGCCGCTCCGTGGCGGCGCGCGCGTGGCCCTCTTCCCGGCCGTCGGTGGCGGGTAGTCGAACGGACGGACTCGGTGAACCGATCGGACGAGGTCGCGCACCTATTCGTGAGAGCCGGCGTGCGGGGGAGGGTGCGGCTGTGAGGGATGCCCAGTGAAGAGCGACGAAGCCCTGCTGTGGTCGGTCGGACAGGCAGACCGAGCCGCGTTCCGCGAGCTGTACGACCGGCACGCCGATCGCGTGTACCGCTTCGCGCTCTCGCTGGTGCGAAACGGACACCTCGCGGAGGAGGTGCTTCAGGAGACGATGCTCGCCGTGTGGAAACAGGCAGAGAAGTTCAGAGGGTCATCGAAAGCGACGACGTGGATTCTGGGCATCGCCCGCAACCAGGCGCACGGACTCCTGCGCCGCGAGAAGAAGGGCGAGAGGCTGCCGGAGGACCCGACGCACGAGCCGGACCCGGCGGAGGTCGCGGAGATCGACGTCCGCGTCAAGCAGGCCCTTGAGCACCTGTCGCCCGAACACCAAGAGGCCCTGCACCTCGTGTTCTACGAGGAGATGAGCCTCGCGGACGCCGCGGCCGTGCTGGGCGTCCCGGAGGGGACCGTGAAGTCTCGCCTGTACTACGCCCGGAAGGCGCTTGCCAAGGAGCTGCTATGACGGAATGCGAGAGAATTCTCGAGATGCTGCCCTGGTACGTGACCGGCAAGCTCGGGCGCGCCGACTTCGCCTTGGTCTCGGCGCATGTCCAGACGTGCGAGGCGTGTCGCCGCGAACTGGCGGAGGTCGTCTGGGTGCGCCACACGATGGGGGCGGAGACGCGCGATCTCCCCGTCGTCCGCGACGAGGTGTGGAAGAAGGTTTCGTCGCGCGCCGGGTTCCGCGACCTCGCCCGCGTGGACATCGGGTCGATGCTCGTCGGCTTCCGACTAGGCGTCAATGCCCGTCGGCCGAGGTCGCCGGTCCGCGCCAGCCTGCGCGTGATGGGGAGGAACGTGCGCATCGTCGGGGCGGAGAGGAGAAAGGAATGCGAGGCGCCGAAGGACAAGACGTGAGCGGGGCAAGCGGTTCAAGTCTCCTGCGCGCGCGCGGCGTCTCGGACGAGCGAGTCCGCCAGCTCGAGGCCGGCGGCCGTCTCACGATCGCGCGGGCCATGAGCATCGCCGCAGCCATGGAGGCTCTCGCGTCGGGCGGGCTCTCCGCGGGAGAGGTCGACCGGCTTCTCCCCGCGCTCGCTGAGGCGGATCTCGCCACTCCCCGCGCGCACGCGGACGCCGTCGCGGCGCTGGTCCGGCGGATCTCGGCGCTCGGCGTCGCGCGAGAGGATGCCGTATCCCTGGCCTTCTCCGCCGCGAGCGAGAAGACGGCGGCGGTCCCCGCGGCCGCGGAGGACGTCGAGACGTCTCTCCGCGCGGCGCTCGATGCGGGCATGCGGCCGACGACCGCCGCGGCGTTCGTCGCCCGCGCCTGCGCAGGCGAACGGGGCGAACTCCCATCGCGCGTCGCGTCGGCTCTCGCGTCCCTGCGCGAGGCGGGACAGCCCGTCGATGAGGCGGCGCACGTCTTCCTAGATCCGCGCCGCACGAAAGACGCGAAAGAAGGAGGAAGGGCCATGATCGACCCAGGAAAGCGTAACGGCTCTGCAGCTTCGGGAAACGTGGAACGGGAGCGCGCCGAGCGCGAGCGCCTCGCGCGGGAGCGGGAGAACGTGGAGAGGGAGCGCGAGAAGCTCGCCCGGGAGAGAGAACGTGCCGACCTCGAGCGCGAGAAGCTGGACCGGGAGAGGGAGAAGCTCGATCGCCTGCAGGAGGCGCTCGAGGAGCGCCTCGAACGCCAGGAAGAGCGCTTGGACGAACTCGAGGAGCAGCTTGAGGAACGCATGGAGGCGCTCGACGAAGCCGAGGAGAGCCTCGGCGACCTCGAGGAGATCGAGGTCGAGGGCGTCGAAGGGATCCGCGAGATGCTCGACGCGGTCACGGACCAGCTGCCGCGAATCATGCGTGGCATTCAGGAGTCGGTCTACTCGCGCGAACAGGTGGCGGCCACCGCGGATGCGGTCGCCTCATTCTTCAAGACGCTGGTCGACTCGGGGATGCCGCATGCCGCGGCCGCGGACATCACGCGCGAGCACTTCGACAAGCTCCAGGCGCAGATGGCCGGCCACGTGAGGAGACCGTCCCCGCCTCGCAGAGGGCGCCGAGCCCCGGGCCCGGACTTCGACCCTCTCGGCCCGAACTTCGATCCTCTGGGTCCCCACTTCGATCCCTTCGGCAGCCACGCCGAGCCGCCCGAGCCGGCGGAACCTCGCGAGCCACAATAGGCGGTTCCCCTCCGCGCCGGCTCTCCGCGAGACCGCCCGCTGCGGGCGGTCTTTCTCATCGTTCGCCGGGCGCAGCGCCCCGAGCCGGTCCGCCGGCCGCTCCGCGTCGTGTACTCTCTCCCCATGCCGGACGACGTCTTCGAGAGGATCCGCGCGCGCTGCCGGGAAGTCGCCCACGCGGCGCGGTTGGTCCGCGTCCGCTGCGAGGCGATTCCCGCGTACGCGCGGGAGATCGGCGACCTCGCGGCCGCCGGGCCGTCGTACGACGCGTCCATCCACTATCGCGGCCGGCCGGAGGACGTCGTCGCCTACATCGTGACGCTGGACAGCGTCAACTTCGGTTCGGGCTACTTCCCGACATTGCAGAAGGGCGCGGGCATGTCGGGCTACGCGACCATCGCGAGGCGCCTCACCAATCTCTTCGAAGCCGAGGGCCCCATCTCGCCCGAGCGGCTCGCGGGCATCTCCGGGGCGGAGTGCGCGCGCATCTTCGGGCAGGAGGCGGCGGGGGCGGCGATCGAGGAACTCATGGGGCTCTTCGCCCGCGCCTGGAACGACTTGGGCCGCGACCTCGTCTCGCACTGCCGCGGATCGTTCACGCGGCTCGTCGACGCCGCCGAAGGCTCGGCCGCGAACCTGCTGCAGGAGCTCTCGCGCCAGCCGCTCTTCCGCGACGTCGCGAACTACGGCGGAGTGCCAGTCCCGTTCTACAAGCGCGCGCAGATTCTCGCCTCCGATCTCGCGCTCGCGCTCGTGCGCCTCTTCGACGATCTCCTTGGCCTGCCGGTCGGCCAGTCTGACGATCTCTTCCTCGGAAGCCATGCGCGCCGACCTGTCGGTGGCCTCGGCGATGATCCGTTCGGCCTCGGACTTG
>JAKLFO010000077.1 GCA_022711155.1 Candidatus Bipolaricaulota bacterium | reverse complement strand
ACGGCGTCAGCCACCCGAGGCTCCGAGGAGGTCGGGATCGAACAGCGAGTTCGGCAGGCCATCGACGGTCGCCTCCAAGGTCTCGGATGTGGTTACGCGGCCAGCGAACAGCCGGTTCGTGATGACTTGGGTGCGGGCGTAGACGTCTCCGTTTTCGCGGGTGGCGTACTCGGGGAACGCCACGTCGTAGAACGGGAAGCCGCTCAGAGCGTAGAGCGTCGCGTAGAGCGGCCGGAGTGCAGACGGGTCGATGCGCACGGTGATGGCCTGGAAGGCGACGCTGAAGTCCACCGCCGTGAGGTCAATCTCCCATTGCTCCTGAACTCCGTCGGACACCACCCTGCGGTCGGCGACGGTGTACTCGCCCAGGTAGCGAATGCCGCTAGTTTGCGCGACGGCGGCATCGCCGAACACCTCCGCCGTGGCCGATGTCTTGATCGGGAAGTCGAGATCGGGACCGAAGAAGTAGGTTGCGTCCGGTGTCGAGAGGTAGATCTGGCCTCCGAGCTCGGCAGGCTCGAGGAACTCGATCCGGGCTCGGTCGGCGCCGTCGATCGTCGCGAAGCGAAGCGACAGGAGCGCTTCGCGGGTCTCGTCCGGAGTGACGGACTGGATTCGCACCTTGAGGGAGTTCACCTCGGAGTCCGCAAATCGTGCGGCGTCGAGTGCGGCCAGGAGTTCGTCATCGGGCGGGAACGCCTGGGCACAGGTCCCGAGGCCGAGAGCTACCAACGCCAAACCGCTCACGACGAGCGACCAGATCCTCTTGCTCATGCGTATCTCCTTCGCTCGCCGCCGCTAGACGCTCTGGAGCGCCTGAACGACGCCGAGCCGCGAGTTCTTCCAAGCCGGGTACATCGAACTGGCGAGGGTCGCGAAAACAACAGTCAGAAACGGGACGAGGACGATGTTGGCGGAGAGACTCAATCGAAGAGCTAGCGGAACGGCTCCTCCAGGCGGCGTCGACGTGAACCCGATCGCGTTGAACGCGACGGTGACGAGAGCACCGACCGCGATGCCGAGCGCGGCGCCGAGGACGCCGATGGCCGCTCCTTCCAGGAGGAAGCCTCGGAAGACGCGGCCCCGCGAAGATCCAAAAGCGCGCACGGTGCCCACCTCGCGCGTGCGCTCGAGGAACGAGATGGTCAGGATCTCGAAGACGCTGAAGAACACGAGAACGAATACGGCGACGCCCGCAAGCCCCGAGAACGCAGTGTAGAACGTCTCGAGGGACGTGTAGCTGGGCGAAAGCTCGCGCCACGTCCGGACGGCGAGCGGGATCCCGCTTTCGTTGAAGTCGCGCTCCAACGCTGCAGCGAACTCCTCCGCGGTCTCCGGGTCGCGAAGACCGATGAGGATCCGCGCGACGCCGTCCGTCTTCAGCAGCCGCTGCGCGAACTGGACGGAGAACAGGCCGAGCTGCTTCTCGACAGCCTCCGTGCTGTAGGTGAGGGTGCCCGCCACCGTGACGGTCGCCGCATTGAAGTTCCCCGATGCCGTGCCCGTCGCGACGTTCACCGAATCGCCGATCCGTACGCCGAGCTTGGCCGCGAGAGCTCGGCCCAGCAGAACCTGCCGCGAGTCGTCGGCGGGCAGCGCGCCGCCCTCGATGGCGAAGCAATCGTAGTTCTCCACGCAACTGCAGGTGGTGACGCCACGGGCGAGGAGGAGCGTGCTTCCGTTCTCGGTCCCGACGAGCCCCGCGAAGTCGAGTCGCCACCCCGTGCCCGTGACGCCTGGGCGCTCGGCCACCATCGCCACGGTGCGGTCGCGGAGCGCGGGCGAGATCAGGTAGTCGTACCCCTTGGTTCTGTCTTCGAACAGCCGCGGGTCGGCCACCTGGACGGCCCCCGTCTCACACACGACGGCCGTGCGCGATGACTCGAGCGTCTCTCCGATGAACGACAGCGTCAAGAGGAAGATCGCCGTGCCGACGACGATGACGGCAAGGCTGAGCGCCGTGCGTCGTCGGTTGCGGAAGACGTTTCGGAACGCGATCTTGAGGTCCATGTGTCTCCTAGTCTACGCGCAGTGCATCGACGACGCGCAGCCGGGACGCCCTCGTGGACGGGTATAAGGCCGATAGGAGGGTGGCGACCACGCTCACCGCGACGGGCAGAGCTGCGCTCGGCCCGACTCTCGAAGCGAGGACGAAGGGGTCGATGGTTCCCGGAGGCGTCCACAGGATTCCCGCCGAGTTAAACGCGACCACGAGCAGGGAGCCGGCGACCGCGCCGATGAGGCTGCCGAGCCCGGCGAGCCAAGCGCTCTCCGCGAAGAACTGGCGGAACACGCCGCCCTGCGTCGCCCCAAGCGCGCGCAAGGTCCCGATCTCACGCGTACGCTCGAGGAACGCGAGCGTCAGAACCTGCAGGATGATGAAGAAGACGAGCACCGAGATCGCGAGCGTCAGAAACCCGAACAGGGCGTCGAAGTACGACGCAAGTTGCTTGTAGAACGGCGACAGCTCGTCCCACGTTCGCGCCTCTAGGGGAAATCCGTAGTTGGCCAGGCCGGCGACGAGCCGAGACCTCGCTGGCTCGGTCGACGCGACCGCGTCGAGCGCAACGACCAGGCGGTCGACGCCGGACGTGTTCAGGAGCCGCTGGCCGAAGGCGAGGGGAACGAAGACCACCTGAGACTCAAACTGCTCGTTCGAGTATCGGTAGATGCCGACGATTCGGAATGGACTCGCGTTGTACGCGCCGTCCACCGTGGCCAGCGTCATGGTCACGACGTCGCCAACGGCCAGGGAGAGTCGTTTGGCCAGCGAGCGTCCGACGAAGGCGGAGGCCGTGTCGGAAGGAATCAGTCCGCGCCCGTCCACGGCAAGCCCGGCGAAGTCGAGGACGCCGTTGGCGGGCTCGATCGCGGTGACCGCGATGGCCTGCGTCTGCGCGTTCGCTCCGAGGAGACCCGAGAACTGGAGCTGCCGCGTGCTGCCCCTGTAGGTCGCGTCTGCCGCCAAGAGGGCGGTGACGTGGTCTGCATCCGAGGGGGAGATGAGGTACTCGTAGTCCTCCGCCGTGTCGTCCCACAAGAGAGGGGAGGCAACCTGCAGGTTGCCGTACTGCTGCACGGTCGAGTCCTGAATTTGGAGCCGCGAGTTCTCCAGGAAGCCGAGGACGAAGATCGACACCGCCGTGCCGAGGGCGATGACGGCAAGCGATAGGGCGGTCCGGCGCCTGTTGCGCCAAAGGCTACGAAGCGGGAGTCGCCACCCCATCAGGTTCGCCCTCCTCCAGTTGTCCGTCGTGGATGCGGACGCGACGTCGCGCGTACCGGGAGACCGCGGGGTCGTGCGTGACGACGATGAACGTGACGCAGTGCTCCTCGTTGAGGCGGCGCATCAGGTCCATGACCGTCTCGCCGGTCTTCGAGTCGAGGTTGGCCGTCGGCTCGTCCGCCAGGACGATCATGGGGCCGGTCACCAACGCGCGCGCGATGGCAACGCGCTGCCGCTGGCCGCCGGAGAGCTCGTTCGGGCGACGGCGAGCGAAGTCCGTCAGGCCGACTTCGCGCAGCATGGCCTCCACGCGAGCCGCTCGCTCGGGGCGGGGCCGTTTCTGAAGAAGGAGCGGGTACTCCACGTTCTCTTCCGTGCTGAGGACGGGAATGAGGTTGAACGACTGGAAGACGAGACCAATCTTTGTCTTCCGGAGATGGGCGAGCTGACCCTCGGACTTGGCGCTCGTCGGTTCGCCTTCGATGAACACCTCGCCCGACGACGGTCGGTCGATGACCGAGATCAAGTTGAGGAACGTCGTCTTGCCGCTTCCCGATGGACCGTTGATGACAACGAAGTCGCCTTGCAGGGCGCTCCACGTCACATCACGCAGCGCGTAGACCGTCTCGCCTCCGACGCGGTATGTCTTCGTCAGGTGTTGCGCGTCGAGGAAGCGGTTCCCTCGGACGTGACAGAACTGGCTCTGGCTTCCCATGACCCCTTCCCTTTGCGAGGCCCTACTGTACCGGGCCACGGGATGGCCGGCAAACGGAACGGAACGCGGCGCGAGGTGCGCCGCCGAGGGCGGCTGCGTACACTCCCCTCACTCTGAGGCATCTTGGGTAGCGAAGGAGGCACGGTGCTGGTCATTCAAGGCGGGATGGTCCTCACGCCGGACACGCGCTTCGCGCGGATGGACGTGGTCGTGGAACGAGGCAAGATCGCGGCCGTCGGCCGCACGCCGCGGACTACGAAGCGCGCCGTCGTGCTCGACGCCTCGGGCAAGTACGTAGTGCCCGGTTTCGTCGAGGCGCACTGCCACGTGTCCTTGTTCGCCGATGGGATCGATGGCCGTCACTACGACGGGAACGAGATGGTCGATCCCGTGACGCCCCATCTGCGAGCGCTGGATGCCGTCCACCCCGAAGACCTTGCGTTTGAGGACCTCCGGCGCGCCGGAATCACGACCATCAGCACGAGCCCCGGGAGCGCGAACGTCGTGGGAGGACAGACGGCCATCGTGAAGACCGCGGGCCGGACGGTGGACGAGATGCTCGTGCGGGCTCCCGCGGCCCTCAAGATGGCGTTGGGGGAGAACCCCAAGCGCGTCTACGGCGAGCAACGGAAGAGCCCGTCGACGAGGATGGGGAATGCCGCCGTGCTTCGTGAGGCCCTGGTGCGAGCGAGAGGCTACGCCGAGCGGGCGGAAAGGCACGCGGAGAAGCAGTCCGCCTTCGCGAGCGGTAAGAAGGGCGCGACCTGTCCGGAGCCCTTCGAGCGCGACCTGCGACTGGAGATGCTGGCGTGTGCGCTTCGGCGCGAGGTTCCTACGCACATTCATGCCCACCGCGCCGATGACATTGTGACGGCGATCCGGATCGCTGAGGAGTTCGGCCTCGATCTTGTTCTCATCCACGCGACGGAGGGGTACAAGGTCGCGGACTTGATCGCGGAGAAGGGGATCCCGTGCGTCTCGGGCCCGGTTCTCTTCTCCCGGATGAAGCTTGAGTTGCGGGGCCTGACCCCGCGGAACGCCGGCCTCCTCTCCCGCGCCGGCGTGAAGGTCGCGATCCAGACGGACGAAGGATCGGCGACGCGGTATCTGGCGCTGAACGCCGCGCTCGCCGTGAGCGAGGGCATGGACGAGGGGGCGGCGCTCCGGGCGATCACCCTGACTCCCGCGGAGATCCTGCGGATCGAGGATCGCGTCGGCTCGCTCGCTCCGGGCAAGGACGCCGACGTTGCGATCCTGAGCGCGCACCCGTTCGACATCGCGCATTGCCGCGTCGAGCAGACGTTGATCGAGGGCGAGACGGTGTTCGTGGCGGACTAGCGCCCAGCGCAGTGGATGATCCGATCGTAGTGGCGTTCCGCGCCACTGCGGTACCACGGGACGAGCTCATCGTGCAGTGCCGCGTCGACCGATTGGCCGAGGGCCTCTTCGAGATCGCCCCGGCACCAACGACCCATCCCGTGTTTCTCCAGTTCGGTGGCATTCCACATCTGCTCGTAGTGGCCCTCGATCGGCTGCACGACGAGCTTCTTCCCGAAGTAGAAGCCCTCGGCGATCGACTGGAACCCCGCCGTGCCGACGAAGGCGTCGCACGCGGCGAAGTCGCCCAGGAATCGGCTCGAGTCCATCTCCACGCGCACGTTGGGCGGCAGACCGCGCGACCGAGCGCGCTGTCCGTAGATGATGACGGGCGTCGCGGGGTGTCGTTCGGCGTAGGCGATGACCGGCGCGAGGAGCTCCGGGAACGCGTAGTACACGAGGAGGTGGCCGCGGTTCTCCGCTTTCATGGCGAGGGTCTCCGGCCGCAGAATGGGGGGCAGGCACTCTGCGTCGAGCGGGTAGAAGTGGCACGTGAGGCGAACATCGAGTCCGCTCGTGCCGAGTCTGTCCACGACGCGGGCGCTGAACCGCTCGCGCCGGAGCCCGGCCGGGTGCTCAACGTCCCAGCGGACAGCGGCGATGCAGTTCCCGATGCCAATCTTGTACACATTGGGCGCAACGAACGGGGAGCCGGTGACCGGGTCGAAGTCGCTCACGATGAGGTCAGGGTCGAACGCGCTGATGAGGCGATTCGCCTTGTGGAAGCTGTTGAGCAGCTTCGGGAGCTGCGTAGCGAACGCCTTTACCGTGCCCCGCTTCGAGATGGCGCCCGCCTGGTCGGCCACCATCGGCAGTCCCGGGAACCGCCGGTGGCGCACGCCGGAAATGGCGTCCAGGAAGTACTTCGGCGGGTCCCATCTTCCGGTGATCAGGACCAGGAGTTCGTGGCCGTCGCGCTGAAAGAGGGGCAAGAGGCCGAGGAGTCGTGAGAGATGCCCTTTGCCCGTGCTCTGAACGCCGTAGACGATCCGCACCTCTCCCTCCGCTCGCGGGAACGAAAGACAGTACCGACTCCCAGTGTGCAGGTCAATTCCCGCCGTCCCGAGCTAGCGAGGCTCCCAGCCGAGGGCTATGATCACGGCGGGCCGGAGGAGGAACCATGGAGCATCGCCTGTTGGGGTCGACGGGACTCCGTGTCTCCGCGTTGTGCCTTGGCACGATGTCGTTCGGGGACATGGCGGATGAGGAAGCCTCTGCCGCCCTGTATCGCCGTGCCCGCGAGGCCGGCGTCGACTTCTTCGATTGCGCCAACGTCTACTCGGCGGGGCGCGCGGAGGAGATCCTCGGCAGACTGATCGCGGCGGAGCGCCATCGCGTCGTGCTGACGACCAAGGTAGGTTTCCCGACGGGACAAGGTCCGAACGATCGGGGGCTGTCGCGCCGTCACATCCTGGAGTCGGTCGAGGCGAGCCTCGCGCGCCTGGCCACGGACCGCGTCGACGTCCTATTCGTTCACACACTGGATCCAGCCACGCCGGTCGAGGAGACGCTGCGAGCCCTCGACATGGTCGTACGCCAGGGGAAGGCTCTCCATATCGGCGTCAGCAACTGGGCGGCATGGCAGATTGCTGCGGCGCTCGGGATCTCGCGCTGTGAGTCTCTCGCGCCGTTCGCGTGCATCCAGCCGATGTACAGCGTCGCCAAGCGTCAGGCCGAGGTGGAGATTCTCCCGCTGGCGCGCGCTGCGGGGCTCGGCGTGGTGAGCTACAGCCCGCTCGGTGGGGGTCTGTTTACGGGCAAGTACGGCGTCGGCCGCCGCCCCGAACGCGGGCGATTGGTTGACAACGCCATGTACGCGTCGCGCTACGCAGACGAGGACTATTACCGCGTGGCGGACCGCTTCACGACTCTCGCACGCGAACTCTCGGTCCACCCGGCGACGCTCGCGGTCGCATGGGTCAAGGCGCATCCGGCGATCACCGCGCCCATCCTCGGGGCGCGGAGCGTGGAACAGCTCGAGCCATCGCTCGCTGCGGCCGACTACCCCATGACGGACGAGCTCTATTCGAGGATCGCTGCGCTCTCGTCGACGCCCCCGCCGGCGACCGACCGGGCCGAAGAACAGCGAGGCGTTGCGTATGGTGGAAGCGCCGAGAAGTACAAGTAACCGGTGCGGTCTTCTCGGCGTCACGGACTGGGGCGCGCCGAGAAGTACAGATAGCCGTCTCGGCGTGACGGACGGTCCAGCGCCGAGAAGTACAAGTAACCGGTGCGGTCTTCTCGGCGTCACGGACTGGGGCGCGCCGAGAAGTACAGGTAGCCGTCTCGGCGTCACGGACGGTCCGGCGCCGAGCGGTATAAGTAGAGGGGTCTCGGCGTGATGCACGGTCGCGCGCCGAGCGCTGCAAGTGGTGGGCTCGGCGTCACGGACGGTGGGGCGCCGAGCGGTATAAGTAGAGGGGTCTCGGCGTGATGCACGGTCGCGCGCCGAGCGCTGCAAGTGGTGGGCTCGGCGTCACGGACGGTGGGGCGCCGAGTGGTATAAGTAGAGGGGTCTCGGCGTGATGCACGGTCGCGCGCCGAGCGCTGCAAGTGGTGGGCTCGGCGTCATGCACGGTCGCGCGCCGACGAGCGTCCGCGGGGACGAGGGGGTAGCGTGAGCGTCGTCGTGCTCGACTTTGGATCGCAGTACACGCGGCTCATCGCGCGGCGGGTGCGCGAGCTCGCTGCCTACTCCGTCGTCCTGCCTGGCACGGCGCCGCTCGAGCGAATTCTGTCTGAGGACCCGCAAGCCGTCATCCTCTCGGGCAGTCCGCGCTCCGTGTTCGAGCCGGACGCGCCGAAGCCGGATCCGCGGCTCTATGCCACCGCGCTTCCGCTGCTCGGCATCTGCTATGGCTTGCAGCTCCTGGTGCAGGAGGCGGGCGGCGAGGTGCGCGACGTCGGGACAAGGTCGTACGGAGCGGATCGTCTGGTCGAGGCGAAGGGCGGCCTGTTCCGAGGAATGGAACGAGACGAGATCGTCTGGATGAGCCACTCGACGGCCGTCGCTGTGCTTCCCGTGGGCTGGGAGCCGTTGGCGTCGACGCGGACGAATCCGCACGTCGCGGTGACGGCGCCGGACGGCCGCCGCGTGGGCGTGCAGTTCCATCCAGAGGTTGCTCACACGCCGCGCGGGATGACTCTCTTGTCCAACTTCCTCTCCCTGGCGGGAGTTCCGAGGGACTGGACGCCCGAAGCGTCGCTCGAGCGCTCGCTCGCGCTGGTGCGCTCGCGCGTCGGCCACGAGCGGGCTCTCGTGGGTGTGTCTGGCGGGGTCGACTCCTCCGCTCTGGCTCTTCTCCTCGCGCGGGCGGGGATCGATCACCTCGCCGTGTTCGTCGACCATGGCCTGTTGCGAGAGGGGGAGAGACGCGAGGTCGAGGCTGCACTTCGGCCTCTGGGCGTTCATCTTGAGGTCGTCGATGCGTCGGCGCGTTTTCTGAGCGCGCTCCGCGGCGTCGAGGATCCGGAGGAGAAGCGCCGAGTCATCGGGCGGGAGTTCGTCGCGGCGTTCCAGGCCGTGGCAAAGCAACGGGGGCCGTTCCGCTTCCTTGCCCAGGGGACGCTCTACCCAGACGTGATTGAGTCTGCCGGAGGAGAGGGCACTGCGAACATCAAGAGCCACCACAATGTCGGTGGGCTTCCAGCCGAGCTAGGGTTCGACCTGCTCGAACCGTTCCGCACGCTGTTCAAAGATGAAGTGCGCGACGTCGCGCGCCTGCTGGGTCTTCCCGACGAGGTCCGCCTGCGCCACCCGTTCCCCGGTCCGGGCTTGGCAGTGCGCATCCTGGGCGAGGTGACGGAAGAGCGGGTGCGGATCGCGCGCAAGGCCGACGCGATCTTTATCGAGACGTTACGCAGGCGCGGCGTCTACGGGGATGCGTGGCAGGCGCTGGCGGTCCTCACCCCAATGCGAAGCGTCGGGGTGGCCGGCGACGAACGGCGCTACGGCCACGTCGTGGCTCTTCGCGCGGTCACGAGTGT
>JAKLFO010000076.1 GCA_022711155.1 Candidatus Bipolaricaulota bacterium | reverse complement strand
GGTCAACGAGGCCTCGACGGCCATGGCCATGTATGAGGCCGGCGATCTGGACGTGAACGACAACCCGCCGCTTGAGGACATGGACCGCATCAAGACGGATCCGGTTCTGTCGAAGGAACTGGCCCAGGCGCCGCGACTTTGCACGTACCGGTACGGGTTCAACGCCGCGAAGGCCCCGTTGGACAACATCCTCGTTCGCAAGGCGCTTGCCTCGTCGCTCGATCGTCAGTCGCTGATCGACTACATCCTGAAGGGCAACCAGCGGCCGGCCCAGACCTGGACCCCGCCGGGGATCTTCGGGTACGTGGACGGCGTCTCGGAAGGCATCGGCTATCCGTACGACCCCGAGGCAGCGCGCCAGTATCTGAGCGATGCCGGCTATCCGGGCGGCGCGGGCTTCCCCGAGGTCACGATCATGATCAACACCAGCCAGGCGCACCAGAAGATCGCCGAGTTCGTGGCGCAGGGCTGGAAGGACACCCTCGGGATTCAGGTCAACATCACGAACCAGGAGTGGGGCGTCTACCTCGACACCTGCTCCAACGACGCGCCGCAGGTCTTCCGCATGGGTTGGTGCGCGGACTACCCCGACGGCAACAACTGGATGAACGACGTCTTCCATTCGGGCTCGGGCAACAACTACGAGAAGTACGCGAACCCCGTGTTCGACGACCTCGTGGAGCGAGCCGCCGTCTCGACCGATCCGGCGGAGCGCCTCGCGCTCTACCGTGAAGCGGAGATCCTGATCTGCGAGACCGACGTCGCCTTCATTCCGATCTACTTCTACACCTTCAACCAGTTGACGAAGCCGTACGTGGTCCGGACGTTCGCCGCCATCGGCGGCGAGTCGTGGAAGAACTGGGACATCCTCGACCAGTAGGATCGTGGGAGGTCACTAGAGCTGTACCAGGGGGGGCGGCAGTCCAGCCCCCCCTATCTCTCTAGAAGAAGGGAGTCCCAGATGTTCCAGTTCATCCTGCGGCGGATCCTCTGGACGATCCCCGTGATCTTGGTCATTTCCAGCGTGACGTTCATGCTGATGCATTCGGTCCCCGGAGGTCCGTTCACCCGCGAGAGAGCCTTGCCCGAGGCGATCCAGAGGAATCTCGAGGCGAAGTACCATCTAGATGACCCGCTATGGAAGCAGTATGTCGATTGGATGGGGGGCATCTTCCTGCATTTTGACTTCGGCCCCTCGTACACGAGCCGATCCCGGACCGTCAACGACATCTTGGCCCAACAGTGGCCGGTGACCGCGACGTTAGGCGCTGTGGCTTTTCTGATCGCTATCTGCATAGGCATTCCGCTCGGCATCCTCTCCGCGGTCAAGCAGAACACGCTCATCGACTACGGGTCGATGGTCTTCGCCATGCTCGGCGTCTCGATCCCTGCCATCGCTCTGGGGCCGTTCCTGATATGGATCTTCGCCCTCAAGCTCGGGTGGTTCCCGGTGGCCACATGGGGAACGCCGGCGCACATCGTCTTGCCGGCAGTCACGTTGGCCACGGGCTATCTGTCGCGGTTTGCACGCATGACGCGCGCCTCGATGCTTCAGGTAACCCGCGAGGAGTACATCCTGACCGCTCGCGCCAAGGGCGTTCGCGAGACGATGGTCAACCTCAAGCACGCCTTCCGGAACGCGCTGATCCCGATCACGACGATCGCCGGACCGGCATTCGCGGACATCGTGACGGGATCTCTCGTCGTGGAGCGTATCTTCGGGATCCCCGGCATTGGCAAGTACTACGTGCAGAGCATCGGCAACCGCGACTACCCGGTCATCATGGCCACGACGCTCATCTTCGCCGTGCTGATCATCGTCATGAACCTGCTCGTGGACATCAGCTACGCGCTCCTCGACCCGCGGATCCGCTACAGCTAGGAAGAAGAGGGACACTATGCCGTTTCTTAGAAAGAGAGAGCCCCGAGAGCCGAAGAAGGCGAAACCGCGCAGCCTAGGCCGCGACGCCATGAGGCGGCTGATGAAGAACCGCGCCGCGGTGGCGGGCGGAGTCATCCTCCTCGTCCTCTTCTTCGCAGCGATTTTCGCCGACTTCGTCGCGCCGTACAGCTATACGGAGGGCAGTGTACTCGACAACTACGCCGGCCCGAGCGCAGCACATCCTCTCGGATGCGACTTCATGGGGCGCGACATGCTGTCGCGGCTCATCTACGGGGCGAGAATCTCGCTCGCAGCAGGGCTGGTCGGGGCGTTCACGGCGTTCATCATCGGCGTGACCTTCGGGCTCATTTCGGGGTTCTTCGGGGGCAAGACGGACAACATCATGATGCGATTCGTCGACATCATGTACGCCTTCCCGACGCTGCTCTTGATCATCCTCCTCATGGTGTTCTTCAAGTCGAGCCTGTCGGTATCGGGTGTGGCCGCCGAGGGATTCCGAGGAACTCTGTCGAACATCGATCGCGCGATGGGCGGCATGTTCTTCATCTTCCTCGGCATCGGGATCACATCCTGGCTTGGCGAGGCGCGTCTCGTCCGCGGCATGACGCTCTCCGTACGCAACACCGAGTACATCGAGGCCGCCCGCGCGATCGGCGTGCCGCGGCGGCGCATTCTCTTCCGACACGTCTTGCCGAACGTCTTGGGGCCCGCCATCGTGGCGCAGGCGCTGCAGATCCCGGGATTCATCCTGTACGAGGCGTTCCTGTCGTTCATCGGCCTCGGCGTGAACCCACCGACGCCCAGCTGGGGCATGATGCTGTCCGACGGGTACATTGCCATGCGCTCGCACTTCCACTTGGTGCTGTGGCCGGCTCTGGCCATCTCGATCACGCTGTTCGCGTTCAACTTCCTTGGGGATGGGATTCGCGATGCCTTCGATCCGCGCCAGACACGGTAGCCCGCTCCGCGAGAGGCGGGTTGGGGGACTGCTGATGTGACTACACTCGAAGGGAGAAGGCAAGACGACATGACACCAAACGACCAGACGGCGTCAGAGCGCATGAGGTCGCCGCGCCCGATCACGGCGTGGCCCGGACGCACTGCCGCGGCGCCGCAGGCCGCAGCGACGTCGAAGTCCGAGCCGCTCGTGGAGGTCCGCAACCTCGAGATCCATTTCGTAACGCACAGCGCGCTGGTGCGCGCCGTCGACGGCGTGACGTACACGATCGACAAAGAGAAGACCCTCGGAATCGTGGGGGAGAGCGGCTGTGGGAAGACCGTCACGGCCTACGGGATCATGGGCCTCGTCCAGAGCCCTCCCGGCAAGATCGTGGGGGGCGAAGTGCTCTACCACCGCAACGGGACGGTGCGCGACTTGACGAAGCTCCCGCCGAAGGGGCGCGAGATGCGCTCCATCCGCGGAAACGAGATCGCGATGATCTTTCAGGAGCCGATGACGTCGCTGAATCCCGTGTACACCATCGGGTCGCAGATCGTGGAAGCGATCGTCCTGCACCAGCGCCTCGGGCGCCGTGCCGCGCACATGAAGGCGATCGAGATGCTCAAGTCGGTCCACATCCCGCTCGCAGAGCAGCGCGTGAAGGAGTACCCGCACCAGCTGTCGGGCGGAATGCGGCAGCGCGCGATGATCGCGATGGCCCTGTCCTGCAACCCGTCGCTGTTGATCGCCGACGAGCCGACGACCGCTCTCGACGTCACGATCCAGGCCCAGGTCCTGGATCTGATGAACGCCCTACGCCGCGAGTTCAAGGCAGCGATCCAGTTCATCACGCACGATCTGGGCGTCATTGCCGGGATGGCCGACGACGTGGCGGTCATGTATTTGGGTCGCATCGTGGAGGCCGCGCCGGTGCGCGAGATCTTCCACGCGCCGCGGCACCCGTACACGCAAGGCCTCATGCAGTCGATCCCCTCCCTGGCGCGCAAGAAGGAGAGGTTGGTGCCCATCGAGGGCGTCGTGCCGGACCCGATCGACGCACCTCCGGGTTGTGGGTTTGAGCCGCGATGTCCTCAGCGGATGGAGATCTGCAAAGAGAAGATGCCTCCGCTGACCGTGGTGGGGCAGGAGCACACCGCGGCGTGCTGGTTGTGCGGGCGGGAGGAGTGATCGGCGTGGAGAAGAACGTACTGCTGCAGGTAGAGGGGCTGGTGAAGCACTTCCCGCTGCGCAAGGGCACGTTCCGCCGGTCCAAGGCCGCCGTCCGCGCAGTCGACGGGATCGACCTGTTCATCCGAGAGGGGGAGACCCTCGGGCTGGTGGGCGAGAGCGGCTGCGGCAAGACGACGGCGGGAAGATCGATCTTGCGGCTGCTCGAGCCGACGGCGGGCAGAATCCTGTTTCGCAGCCGCCGGATGGCCGAGGCGATGAGCGCTGGAGCGGAGGGCGTCGACGTCGCGAAGGCGACGCCGCGCCAGATGCACGCGTTGCGGCGCGACATGCAGATCATCTTCCAGGACCCGTACTCGTCTCTGAACCCCCGCATGACGGTGGGAGCCATCGTCGGAGAGCCGCTGCTCGTGCACAACCTGGCCCGAGGCAGCGCGCGCGAGGATCGCGTTCTCGAGGTGCTCACGGCCGTCGGGCTGAAAGCGGAGCACATGAAGCGGTACCCGCACGAGTTCTCGGGCGGCCAGCGGCAGAGGATCGGCATCGCTCGGGCGTTGGTTCTGGAGCCCCAGCTCGTCGTCTGCGACGAGCCGGTGTCCGCTCTCGACGTGTCGATTCAGGCCCAGGTGCTGAACTTGCTCGAGGACCTCCAGCGGGAGTTCGGGCTGACGTACCTTTTCGTCGCGCACAACCTGTCCGTCGTGAAGCACATCAGCGGCCGCGTCGCCGTCATGTATCTGGGAAGGATCGTGGAACTGGCTTCGACGGAGCGCCTGTTCGCGGACCCTCGGCATCCCTACACCGAGGCCCTCGTCTCGGCTGTACCGGTTCCGGAGCCGGACATCACGGTGGAACGCATCATCCTCGAAGGGGATGTGCCGAGTCCGGTGAATCCTCCCCCTGGATGCCACTTCCATCCGCGATGCCGCTACGCGATCGAGACCTGCCGGACCCAGGCTCCGACGTATCGCGATCTCGGCGAAGAGCACTTCGTGGCCTGCCACCGATCCGAGGAACTCAGACTGCAGCCCGCGCGTTCCAAGTAGATCCGCGCTCTGTGGCCGGCCCGGGAGGGGAATGGAAGGAGACGATCGCGCGCTCGAGAGACAGCGGGACGACGCTGTGGAGGCGGCGCTCGTGCGCGGCGAGGAACTGCGCAAGAGCGGGCAGCACGGGGAGGCCATCCGCGTGCTCACGGAAGCCCTCGAACACGGAACTCGGCGCGCGACGCTCTACTATCGACTGGGCAACACGTACGTCGACAAGGGAGATCTCGAGCGGGCCGAGCGAGCCTACGAACGTGCGCTGGAGCTTGATCCTGAGCATGTGAACGCGCGCCACAATCTCGCGATCGTCTACAAGCGCCAGAAGCGCGTGGACCTCTTCGTCAAGATGAGCAAGGAGATTCGCCAGCGGGCGCTCGACCAGGACCTGCCGTCGTCGTTGCGACGGTTGAGTCCGCGCACGCGGCGGCTCGCGTTCTGGACGATCATCGTCGTCGCCATCCTCGCCCTTGCCTACTTCACCTCACGTGGCTAATCACACGAGTCCGGGCACGGCAGGCCGCCGAGGTCGGCCGGCCCGCGACGATCGACCGCCATGGCGCGACGACTAGCTCCTGGCCGTTGGGACACGGCGTCGGACGTGATGGAGGGCGGCACTCGCGCCCTCGTGCGGGTTCTCGGGCGGGTGGCCCTCCTCCTCGCGATTGGCCTCGCGATCGGGCTCTTCACGTTCTTCGCGCTCGACCTCGCGCGGGGATCCTCCGTGGGCCCCGCGATGGCGCACGCCGGCGCGGAGCTGGGAGACTACGTTGTCCGCTTGGCCCGCGGCGACCTCGGGAGCACGACGGCGGGCGGCGCGACGACGCGCAGAACGCCCGTCACGGAAGTGCTCTCCACCCTGCTCCCGCGCAGCCTCGGCCTGCTCGGCGTCGCGCTCGCCTTCGCGACCCTCCTCGGCATCGTCCTCGGGGTGCTCGCCGCGACGTCACGGCGCAAGTTCGTCTCCTCTCTTCTGCTCTTCGCGTCCATCCTCGGCGCGTCCGCTCCCAGCTTTTTCGTCGCGCTCCTGCTCCAGCTCGTCGTCGTGCGCATCGCCCAAGCGGCGGGACACGCCTTCCTGCCCGTGGGTGGGTTCGGTTGGGGACCCGAGCTCGTTCTCCCCGCACTTGTCCTCGCGGCGCGGCCGCTCTCTCAAATCGCCCGCATCACCTACGTCAAGACGCGTGAAGTGCTGGACCAGGACTACATGCGTACGGCGCTCGCCAAAGGGCTGACTCCGCGGCAAGTGCTGCGCCGTCACGCCGCACGCAATGTCGCGATTCCTGTTCTGACCACGGCTGCGGTCTCGCTCCGCTTCGCCTTGGGGAGCCTGCCGATCGTCGAGGCGTACTTCGGCTGGCCGGGCGCGGGTCTGGGGCTCCTCCGCGCGATCTCTAGTCAGGACGACAACCTCACTCTCGCGCTGCTGTTGGCGTTCGCCCTCTTCTTCGTTGCAGTCCACTCGTTGCTCGAACTCTCGTACCCGCTGATCGACCCCCGCGTGGGTGGAGTGTCTGATGGGACCGAGGCGAGGCTGCCCGCCGTCCGTGCGCTGCCGCGGCTTGCCGCGGAGGCCGTCCTCGACCTGGCCCGACGCGCGCGCGGCTGGGGCGCGCATGTGGTCCGCGCAATGACCAGGCGGCGCGTGAAGCGCCGATTGGAGTGGCAACGACACCCGTTTCGACTGGCTGACGCGGGGAAGAGACTCAGGGCAATCAACCTGTCGCTTCTCTTCGGCGGGTTCCTGTGTGTCTCGCTCCTGGTGATCGCCTTCTTCGGAACGAGTCTCGCGCCGCACAACCCGTACCAGCAGTTCGGAGTCGAGAAGGTGGACGGGAAGTACATGGCGCCCCCTTTCTCCCCCAGCGCACGCTTCCCGTGGGGGACGGACGCATTGGGACGCGACCTGATGAGCCTGATTCTCGTGGGGGCGCAACAGACGCTGCTCCTCGCGAGCGTCGCCGTGGCAGCGCGGATCGCGGTGGGCACCCTCCTCGGAGCGATGGCCGGTTGGTGGCGCGGCTCCTTCCTGGACCGCGCGATCGTCGGAGTCGCCGAGGTGATCACGCCGTTTCCGATGCTCCTCCTGGCCATGCTCGTGATCCTGGCCGTCGGTATTCGCCAAGGGAGCCTGCCGTTCGTCGTCGGGCTGTGCGTCGTGGGGTGGGGGGAGGTGGCGCAGTTCGTCCGTGCCGAGGTCGCTGCCTTGCGGTCCCGCCCGTTCGTCGAGAGCGCGCGCGCCGTCGGCGCGCGGTCGTCGCGCGTGATCGCCGCGCACCTGTTGCCCCATTTGACGCCTTCCCTGACCGCGCTCGTGGCGATCGAGTTCTCCTCTGTCCTCATGCTGCTCGCGGAGCTCGGCTTCCTCGGGATCTTCCTAGGTGGGGGGGCGTACATGGAGGTCGAGATGTTCTCGGCCCCCGTGCACTACTCCGACGTGCCGGAGTGGGGCGCCCTCTTGGCGACCTTTCGGCAGTCCGCGCGGGCTCGGCCGTGGCTCGGAATCTATCCGTCGCTCGCCATCCTCTTCTCCGCACTGGGCTTTCACCTCCTCGGCGAAGGGATTCGCCGCGAGCTCGAGAAGGGCAAGATCTTCCTGCGGCGCGTGTTCAACCGGCGCACCGTGGCCGCGGCAGCGGCCTTGGGTGTCGTCCTCTACCTTCTCTCGGGGAACCTCGGCCCGGCTGGCGTGACGCGCCGGGAGGCGGCCCAGTTCTCGGGCGAGCGCGCGGCCGCGCATCTGGCAGCCCTGGCCGACGAGCGTCTGGAGGGCCGGGAGATCGGCACTCCAGGCGCCGCCGCCGCCGCGGAGTACGTTGCCGCGGAGTTCGACCGTCTGGGACTGCAGCCGATCGGGCGCGACGGCACCTACTTCATCGAGAGCCTTGGCGGCGTGGAGCGACTCACCGACGTGCCTGCGCTCGAACTCGATGACGGCGGCTCCCCGCTGCGGTACGAGGTCGACTTTGCGGAGTACGCCGACCAGTTCCGCTGTCTTGGACAGGCGGAAGGGCCCGTTCGGTTCGTCTCGTTCGGTGAATCCCCGTCGTGGGCGAAGCTCGACGTGAGTCCGTTCAAGAAGGTCGACCTGAGCCGCGAGATCGTCCTCGTGCTGTCCGTGGCGGACGCCGCTCTGCTCGAGCGGCGCGCGTGCGCGGCCGTCCTCGTGGTGGCGTCGCATGAGGATCAGGTAGCCCGCCGGAGCATCCTCTCTCCTCAGAGCCGAGGCGACTACGCGTTCACGACCACGACCCTCACAACGACCGCGATCGACCGTCCCGCCCTCTGGATCTCCGAGGCCACGGCGGACCGAATCCTCGCAAGCTCTGGGCGCACCATAGCGGAACTGCGGCAAGAAAGCACAGGAGTCGACGCGCGGAACCCGCTCACCTTCGTCGTGCCACGGCACGCCGTCGTGCGGGTTGCCGGCACCGTGGAGGAGAACATCACTGTGCGGCACGTCGTGGGCTGGGTCCCCGGCCTTCGGGCCAACCCACGCGATCAGATGGACAACCAGGTCGTCGTGGTCCTCGCGCAATACGACGCGGCGCCGACGCGGCCCAGCGTCGCGTCGTCCCAGGCAGCCAACGACAACGCGACCGGCGTCGCCGTCCTTCTCGAGCTGGCGCGGCTCATTGCCACGACCGAGTACTCGCCGAACCGCAGTTTCCTCTTCGTCGCCTACAGCGGATCCGGTTGGGAGGGCGGCGAGCTGCGCGCCGAACGAGAGGCCGGTTGGTTCCTCGAGAGATCCTCGCTCCCAGCGCGATTCTTCGCGCTCGAGGCCGTCGTTCGCCTGCGGGGCGTGGGACTGGGCACGACGTCTCGCCTGACCGTCGAGACGTCCGGCAGCCTGCGCCTGTCCAACCTTTTCCGTTCCGGCGCCTCGCGTATGGGAGCTCGCATGGTCGTGGCCGAGGTCCCCGTGGATCTGCGCGCTGCTTTCGAGGGCAAGTCCGCGTTTGAGGCGGGCGATGAAGTGCCGGAGGCCCTCCTGTCGTACGAAGGGTGGCGCGAGGCGACGTCGAGCGAGGACTCCGCGGCCGCCATTCGCGCTTCGGACCTCGCGCGCGCCGGGCGCGCCGCTGCGTTCGGCGTCATGACGCTGGGACGCCAAGAGCAGTACTGACAGATCGCCCAACGCTCCTCGTTGGGCGCGTCGCGGCGCGTCGGAGCAGACCGCGCCCCTTGCGCCGAGCGCGCGGATCCTCTAGGCTAGGCGCGGGTTTGAACCGCCACGGTCGATGGGAGGGCTCATCCAATGACGCGACGGCAGCACGTACTC
>JAKLFO010000075.1 GCA_022711155.1 Candidatus Bipolaricaulota bacterium | reverse complement strand
AGCTCCTGCACAGGTCCACCGCGCCGATCAGGCCCTCCACGGCCCGCGGGGCATGGAAGATGTCGGCCCGTCCGCCGACGCGGAACGTCGTGTGCCCTGACAGGGACTCGCGGCGGCGGCAGTCACGCCCCCACTCTCTCGACGTAGCGAGGATGGTCGCGGTGTTCATGCGACGCAGAAGCTCCCCTCCTTCAGGAAGTGCGCGAGTTCCTCCGTCACCGTCCAGATGTCACCCGCCCCGACGCTGATGATGAAGTCGCCGGGACGAATGAGCGCCTTCAAGTGCGCCACGACGTCATCCTTGTGGGGCACGAACAGGACGGACGAGTTGGTCGCGTCGAGGACCGCCTCCACGATGCCCGTAGACGTGACGCCCGGCACCGGCTTCTCGCAGGCGGAGTAGATGTTCGTGACGATCACGACATCCGCGTCGGAGAAGGCAGCGCCGAAGTCGCTCGCCATGTTCAGGGTCCTCGTGTAGCGATGCGGCTGGAAAACGGCCACGATCCGTCGGCCGTGCCAACCCTCTCGGATCGCGCGGAGCGTCGCCCGCACTTCCTCCGGCGTGTGTGCGAAGTCATCGACCACCGTCACCCCATTCTCCTCGAGCACTTCGAACCGCCGATGCGGCAGCGACACGGCATCGAGCGCGGCGGCGGCCGCGCCGGGCTCTGCACCCGCCGCGATGCAGGCTCCTAGGGCGCAGAGGGCGTTCCGAACGTTGTGAGCGCCGGGCGCTGGAATGGTTCGCCTCCCCAGGCTCTCGCCTCGGAAGACGAGCTCGAATGAGGTCTGGTGCTTCTCGTGGCACACGTCCCGGGCGCGCAAGGTCGCATCAGACGAGAGGCCGACCGTGAGGGCGTCTTCCGTCTCGGCCGCGATCGCTCGAACGTGTGGATCGTCGATCGACAGCACGACTCGCTCGGCGCCCTGCACGTACCCACGGAAGGCGTCGCGAATCGCCTCCTCGCTGCGGTACGTCTGGAGGTGGTCTCTCCCGACATTGGTCAGGACGGCGATCGTCGGCCGGATCTCCGTGAACAGCCCGTCGCTCTCGTCCACTTCGGCCACGAACCAGTCGCCGCGGTCAAGGTGTGCGTTTCCGCCTAGGTTCGGGCAGTGGGCGCCGATCAGGTAACTCGGGCGGAAGCCTAGCTCGCGCAGGAGGGTCGCGACCATCGCCGTCGTCGTGCTCTTCCCGTGGCTGCCGGCCACGCCGATGCTCGAGTATTCGTCGAGCACGGCCGCCACGGCGTGGAGCCGCCGCACGACCGGCACCCCGAGAGCGCGCGCTGCGACGACCTCCGCGTTGTCCGCCGGAATCGCCGACGACACGATGACGCCGTCCAGATCGCGCGTCACATCGCTCGCGTCGTGACCCACGCGCACTGCCGCACCGCGCTCGCGCAGGTTGTCGGTCTCCGGGCTCCACTTGAGGTCGGATCCGGAAACGTCCCTTCCCTGTGCGAGCAAGATCGAGGCAAGGCCGCTCATGCCCGAGCCTCCGATCCCCACCAGGTGATACCGTTGACCGAGTCTCATGCCGCTCCAGCCCCCCTCGCCAAGGCTTCGATCTCCGTGCGGATGAGAGTCCCTGCTTCTCGTCGCCCGAGCCTCCGCGCGTTCTCCCCCAGCCGCACGAGCGTCGACTCATCGCAGACTACATCCAGCACGAACTTCACTAGTTCATGTCGTACCATGGTCTCATCGCCGACGAGGCGACAGGCCTCCTCGCGCTCTAGGACGCGCGCGTTCTCCAACTGGTGGTCATCTGTCGCACCGCGCCACGGAACCAGCACGGCCGGCTTTCCGCACACCGTGATCTCCGCGAGAGTTGTCGCACCGGCTCGCGACACCACGAGGTCCGCAAGGGCGAACGCCGTCGGCATGTCCTGCACGTACGGCACGACGACGACGTTGCCGATCCCGTCTCGGGCGAGCGCGCGACGGGCATCCGCCGCGGCGCGATCGTTCCCCGTGACGAGCAGGACCTGTATCTCGCCGCGCGCCGCCAACTCATCCGCTCCGGCGAGAACCTGGGTCACAAGATCGGGCGCGCCCTGCGATCCTCCGAACACGAGGATCGTGCGCCGATCCGATCGCAGGCCGAACGCTCGATATCCCTCCTCGGTCCTCTCTTGGCGCAAGAACTCCGCGCGGATGGGATTCCCCGTGGTCACGACGCGCTTCGCACGTGGGAACTGGTCGCGCGACGTCGGGTAGGACACGAGCACGCAGTCGACGAAGCGAGACAGCCATCGGTTGGCCAGCCCGGCCACCGCGTTCTGCTCGTGAACGACCGTGCGGACGGGCAAGAGACGCCCGGCGAGCGAGGCGACGAGAAGCGGCGGGAACGAGCTGTAGCCTCCCACCCCGAGGACGACGTTCGGCCGGAAGCGCAAGAGGGCGATCGCCGCCTCGACAAGGCTGAGCGCGAGCCAGAGCCCGACGCGGATTCGGTCGAACCGCTCGCCGGGTCGCCGGCCGTGCGCGTGGATGGGCATGAAGCGGACCCACGGGCGTCCGCCGAGCACGCGGGCCTCCATTCCCCGTCGGGTTCCGACATACGCAACTTCCACGTCGGCGTGCTTCCGTTTGAGCTCGTCGAGGATGGCCAGCGCCGGGTACACGTGGCCGCCGGTTCCGCCCCCCGCAATCATCACTCTCAAGGTCGTCCCCCCTGGCGCGAGATGTTCAGGAGCACGCCCACCATCGCGAGCGTGAGGAGAATCGAAGTCCCCCCGCCACTGAAGAACGGCAGGGTCAGCCCTGTGACGGGAAGGATCCCGAGGGACACGCCGGCGTTAACCAACACCTGCATCCCAATCGAGCACCCGATTCCATACGCCACCAACCGTCCCTCTTCGTCCGCTGCCGACTCGGCGATCACGAACGAGCGCCAGACGAGGAAGCCGAGGAGGGCGAGAACGCACGCCACCCCGAGGAAGCCCGTCTCCTCGCCGACGACCGACAAGATGAAGTCGTTATGCGCCTGCGGCAGGTAGAAGAGCTTGGCGCGTGAGTCGCCCAGGCCGCGGCCCCACAGTCCCCCGGAGCCCATGGCCATCATCGACTGCATCACCTGGTAGCCCGAGGACGTGCTGTACGCCTCGGGATCCAAGAACGAGACGAGGCGTGCGAATCGATACGGCGCGATGCGGATGGCGATGTACACGAGGGGTACCGCGCCGAGGCCGACGAGCCCGAGATGACGTTTCCGCGCCCCCCCCAGGAACAGCATCGACGCCGTGATCCCAGCGAAAATCACGAGCATGCCCAAATCCGGCTGGCTGAGCGTGATCGCCCCGAGGACGCCGAGGATGACGAGGTACGGAAGGACGCCCTGCGAGAACGTGCTCATGCGCTCACCGCGCCGCGCGATCGACGAAGCGAGGTAGAAGATGAGCGCCAGCTTCACGAACTCCGTCGGCTGAAGGTCGAAGAATCCAAACGACAACCAGCAGCCCCCCGTGCAGATCGGGAGCGGGAGGAGCGTGACGAGGCTGAGGCCGATCGACCCGAGCAGCAGGACGCCGTTCATGCGTACGAGCGTCTTGTAGTCGGTCCTCGCGCAGATCGCGAGGCCGACGAGGCCTACGCCGACAGCCGCGAGTTGCCGCACAAGCATGTAGAGATCGCTCCCGTAGTGTCGGAGCGAGAACGGCGCGCTCGCGCTGTACAAGGCGAGGAGCCCGAAGAGCAAGAGAACGGACGTGGTCGCGATGGTTGCCCGATCCGCACGTCCGCCCAAAGCCACGCTCCTTCGCCCGCACACCCAAGCGCTTGCGCCGCGCGCCCGCGGGAGCGCCCAGCGCCGCCACATGGGTACGCCATCTGTCCGAAGGGACGAAGGAACGGAGACCTCGCAGAAACGACGTTTGGTGCGGGCAAAACAGCACCGATGTCCGGAAAGAGCGCCCTACGTGTCCGCGACAGCCGGAGGGCGGAACCCGGGAGACGCCTGTGCGAGGCGGCGGAAGGCGTCGCCCCGCTCCTCGTAGTTCTTGAACTGGTCGAAGCTCGAGCAGGCGGGAGACAGGAGCAGGACGTCGCCGGGCCGTGCCGCCGCAAGCCCCGCGGCGACGGCGGCCTCGAAGCCGCCGACCACGACCACGACGTGTCCGACGCGCTCGGCCGCCAGGTGCGCGGCGATCTCGTCGCGGGCCTCGCCGTAGACGACGATGGCGCGAGGCGGCGAGGCGGCGAGGAATCGCGCCAGCTCGTCGTACCCGCCGCGTTTCGAACGACCGCCGAGCAGGAGCACGGTCGGCTCGCGGGTAGAGCGCAATGCGGCGACCGTCGCCGCCGGGCTCGTGGCCTTCGAGTCGTTCACCAGACGCACGCCGCCGACGGATCCGACCTCCTCTTGGCGGTGCGGGAGGTAGAGCGCATCGCGCAGCTCCCCGACGGAGCACCACGTCGCGTCGAACCCCGGCGCGATCTCGCGGCAGACTGTCACCGCCGCGGCAAGGTTGAGGCGGCGCACCTCGCCCACCTCCGCGCTGCCCTGCGGCAGCGGGGGCATCGGACCATCGAAGACGAGGAGCCGCCCCTTGCCGTGGTCGACGCGACCAGCCAGGTCAGCAGGCAGCACGGCCGCGTCCGCTGCATCCTGGCGCGCGAACAGGCGCAGCTTGGCCGCCGTGTACGCGGCCATCGAGCCGTGTCGCTCGAGATGATTGGGGGTCAGGTTCAGGAGGGCGCCGACGCACGGATGGAAAAGCGCGCTTTGCTCGAGCTGAAAGCTCGAGACCTCGAGGACCGCCACATCCCAGAGCGCGGCGTCGGCCACGTCGAGGAACGGGAGTCCGATGTTCCCGGCGACGACGTTCGACACGCCGGCCCGCGCAAGGAGCGCGCCGATCAGGCTGACCGTCGTGCTCTTGCCGTTCGTCCCCGTCACCGCGATCAGCCGCCGCTCGCCGGACACGGTCGAGGCGAGGTCAAGCTCGGACCAGACGGGGACCCCTCGCCTTCGAGCCTCGGCGAGCAAGCCGAGTTCCGCGGGAGCTCCCGGGGTGGCGATCACGGCGTCCACGTCCCCGAGGAGCCCCAGCGTGTGTCCGCCTGTCTCCACCGCGCGCGCGTGCTCCCCCAACCACGCCTCGTCCGCCGGAGCCAGTCTCCCGGCGTCCGTCAGCGAGAAGGACACGCCGCGCCGAACGCAGAACTGCGCGACGGCCCGCCCCGTCACGCCGTAGCCCACGACGAGGAGGCGTTCGACGATCTTTCCGCCCACCGTCACGGGCATGCGGTCTCCACTCGATCCTCGAGGACGTGCGGTTCGATGGTGTCCGTCAGTAGGAGTTCCGACGCCGTCGCCCCGCAGAGGGCGCGCCGTGGGGCGAGGCCCACGATCTCGCTCGATGCCACGCGGAGTCCGTGGCTCTCGGCCAAGCGGGCCACTCGCTCGAACGCCGCGGGCACCGAGGTCGCGGCGACGTCCGTCAGGTTCATCGAGATCTGAACGCAGCCGGCCTCATCCAAGCGGAACGCGAGCGCCTGCACCCCCGGGAGACCGCCGTGTGCCCCGCGCACGTCGCGCGCGATCGCCCTGGCTCCCTCCAGATCCAAGCCCGCGATACAGACGTTGTAGGCAACGAGGAGCGGACGCGCCCCCACGGCCGCCACGCCTGCCGACGGATGGAGGCGCGCCGGACCGTAGTCGGGCAGCCATCCCGGGCCGCCGATCCGCGCCGCCAGTCCGTCAAGCCCTCCGCGGCGCAGGACGGAGAGCGCGGCCCGAGCCTCGACCGACGCCGCACGGCCGTAGAGGAAGACGGGAATACCCGTCTCGCGAGCGATCGCTGCGCCGACGCGCCGCGCGACTGCCACGCAGTCCTCCAGCGTCGCGCCCTCCAAGGGGACAAACGGGACGACGTCGAGCGCACCGGTCCGCGGGTGGACGCCGCGGTGTCGCCGGAGGTCGATGGACCGCGCGGCCTCGATCGCCAGGCGCAAGGCCCCAGAGCCGACAGCGTCTTCGCTGCCGACGAACGTGAGCACCGAGCGGTTATGGTCGGGATCCGAGTGGATGTCGAGCAGGCGTGTGCCGGGCGCCTGCGCGGCCTCCGCGAGCCTCGCGATCACCGCAGCGTCGCGACCCTCGCTCGCATTGGCGACGCACTCGATCACGGGCGCCGCGCCTTGCCTTCGGGGGCGTGCGCCTCGTCTTTCCCCGCGAGGAACAGCGACAAGGTCGCCGAGGCGGCTATCTCGCCCGCCACCGTCGCCGTCACGTCGGCCTGGAGGAGGCCGCGCCGCGCCCGCGTCTTCTTCGCCTCGAGCGTCACCTGATCGCCCGGCACAACCTTGCGGCGGAAGCGCGCCGCGTCAACTCCCACGAGGAAGCCGAGGGCCGAACCGCCTTCGTGCTCCGGCGCGGCGAGCAGCGCGGCAGTCTGTGCCATCGCTTCGAGCAAGAGCGTTCCCGGCATGATCGCCGGGAACGGCTCGGGAAAGTGCCCCTGGAAGAAGGGTTCGTTGACCGTGACGTTCTTCAGCGCGACCACTCGATCGGGCCCCTCCTCGAGGACCCGATCGAGCATGAGATAGGGGTAGCGGAGCGGGATGCGCTTCCGAATGCCCTCAATGTCGCGCACCGTGACGCCGCCTCTAGAGGTAGTCCTTGATCTCGGTCTTCACGAAGTCGGTGAGGTCGGTCACGACCCCAGGATTGGGGTAGAGGACGACGTTCTTCTGTAGGAGAACAAGGTCATATCCCTTCTGGATCGCGACCCTCTGGGCCGCCATCTGGATCTTCAGCGCGCAGGCCTGATTGATGACGCCTTCGAGGTCCGTGTAGGCCGCCTGGGTCTGGGTGTATCGCGCCTGCAGGTCTGACGTGCTTGTCGCGCCGCCCTTCACCATGGCCACGAGGTTCTTCGACGCCGTGAGGATGGATTCGGCCTTCGTCCGAACGGTCTGGAGGTCCTTGCGAAGGTCGGAGAAGTCGTCGGAAGCGATCATGCGGTCGAGCACGTTGACGTACAGCGAGATCTTCGCATCGAGGAGCTCGACGCCGAGGACGGTCGACTGCTTGGAGTAGTTGTCCGCCGTAACGGTGCCCGCCTGGTACGACTGCGCCAGCGCGGTGATCTCGTTCTGCTTGGTCGTCAGCCGCTCGCGCAGATCTGTCACCGCGTTGAGGAAGACCTGGAACGCGTTGTCAACGTTGACGTAAGCGACCTTGAGGCCGGCCCCCGTCGTCTTGATGGACGCGACTTGCGCCTTGAGGGCGTCGTAGTCGGACTGGCTCACGCCACCCTTCGAGGGGAGAGCGAACTGCAACACGAGCGCGCCCGCCGCGAGAACGAGAGCGAGGGCGGCGATCACGAGCAACAAAGGACTACGCGTCATAGACTTCCTCCTTACCCACGAACCAAGACCAGCCTAGTGTATCGAATCGTTCCACGTCGTCCTAGAACATCGGCCCGAACCCGATGTCGAACTTCGGCGTCCACGAGCCGTCGGCGCCGAGTCGCCACGCCATGTCGAGGCGCACGTACACGCCGGCCGCGGAGATCCCGAGCTCGAGCCCTGTCGTGGCCACGATGGAATCCCACGAGATCTGCTCGAGGTCGACGCCGGCATCGAGGAACGCCGTCAGGATGAACCCGTCCGTGAGCTCGAGTCGATGCTCCACGTTGGCCACTGCCATGCGCCGGACGTGCGCGCTGTCCGCGCCTCGCACGGTCGTCGGCCCGCCCAGCTGGTACATCTCCGATCCCGTCACTCCCGCGTCGCCCAGCCCGCCCTTCAGACGGAACGCCAGCACGTGATCCAGGCCGAAGAACAGGTCGTCGTACAGGGCGACGAAGCGCGTCCAGACGAGATCGACCTTGGTGTACTCCTTCCCCACGGCGAACCCCCCGGCCTTTTCCAGCGACGCGGACTGCCGGAGCCCGCGCGTCGGGAAGAGGATGTCGTCGGTCGAATCCTCCTGGATGGAGAAGGCGACGGCGTCGACGGGAGACCAGTCCGTCTCGGACAGCTTGCGCTCCAGGTCGTGGCGGTACCCGATCGTGAAGTCGCTGTAGTTGCCGATGGGATAGTCGAACTGCACGCGGCCGCCGATCGTCAGATAGGTGTCTGCCGCGCCCTCCCCGTCTGCGGCGACCTGCTCCGTCGTCCGATAGAGGTTGAGCGAGATTCGATCGAACTCGGTCTGCGGAGCGAGCGTGCTGTAGCCGACCTCCCACGTGGATTCGTCGGGATCGCCTTCCGCGGTCACACCGCGCTTGTAGGTCAGCGAGACATCTTGTCCCGTGCCGAACAGGTTGCGCTGCGACACCGACAGCTCGCCGACGAGGCCGCCGGTCGCGGGCTCGAACGCCAAGGAGCCGTTCAGGCCGCCCAAGGTTGACTTGTCGCGAACCGACACGGAGACCTGCAGCCCGGACTCCGTCCACTTCGGATCCACGACGATGTTGTCGAAGTAGCCGAGCGCGGCGAGACGCTGTTGCGTCACCGCGAGGTCGTTGCGCGTGAGGACGCGCCCCACGCCGATCTGAAGCGTCTTCTCGAGCACGAGCCGCTGCGTCTCGGTCCCGTGGAGCGCGATCTCGGACACGATGCCCTCTTCCACGCGAAGGCGCAGCGTGTCTCCGTCGATTCGTGGGTCGGAGAAACGCGCCATGACGAAACCGCCGTGCGTGTAGAGCTGGTACACGCCTTCAAGCGCCCGCAGCACGGCGTAGTTGTCGACCAGGCCGTCGGGCAGCGGGCCGACCTCCCGGGCCACCACGTCCTCCGGGAACTGAGCGACGCCCTCGAGGGCGATCGCGCGCACCGACGACGGAGTCTGGAGGATCATCCTCTCGGTCAATTGCCAGTTCAGAATCACGCTGTCGCGCGTGGGGCCGGCGACGGCCGCGAAGTCCATGCCCGAGAAGTAGACCGACTGCTGCAGTCCAAGGGCAACCGCGTTGAGTTCCTTCTGCGTCAGCACCTCGTCGGTCGGCAGGCTCACGATCGCCTCCGCAACCTCGGTGGGCACGGTGACGAGCCCCGCCACGCGGCTGGCCGCGACGCGCCCTTCGATGACCTCGATCGAGACGGTCGGTCCTACCTTCACGTCGCCGATCATGACGAGCGGGTATCCGCTTTCCTTGTACTCCTGGACGACGTCGAGCAAGGCGTCGGTCAGGTCGTTCGAGTTGAGCGTCTCGCCGGTGCGGACGTCATTTTCTCTCAGCTTCTGCCGGATCTTCCAGGTCGGCATGATCCGCACGCTGAACAGCCTCACGCCAAAGACCTCAATCGGCTTCGTGTGGGTGTTTCCCGTGATCACGATCTTCTTGACCACCGGGTTCTCGGTGACGCGGAACGTCACCACGCCTTCCTGCGTCAACTCGGGCAGAACCTCG
>JAKLFO010000074.1 GCA_022711155.1 Candidatus Bipolaricaulota bacterium | reverse complement strand
TCGGAGCCGAACTCGTCGCCGAGGTCCTGTACAGCCACGACTCCGTCGCCGCGGGCACGGTGTCCGACGATCCCGACGTCCTCGCCTCCGCTTTCGCGGTCGGAGAGCGCGCCGCGGCCTGAGACGGACGCCGGCCGAAGGGACGGAGACGCGTGACGTTGGCGACTTTGCCGAGCCCGCCTATACTCGCCGCGATGGACTCGCTCGGTCAGCACCTTCGATCCCTGCGCGCGTCGCGCGGCATGAGCCTGGCCAAGCTCGCGAGAGCCTGCGGATGCTCGCAGAGCTTCCTGTCGCAGTTGGAGCGCGGGTTGACGTCGGTGTCGATTCCCGTCCTCGAGGCGATCTGCCGGGCGTTGTCCGTTTCGTTGTCGGAGTTCTTCGCTTCGGTCGAGGAGGGGTCGCCGCGTCCCGAGCGCGACGCGTCCTCCTCCGTGATCCGCGCCGGCGAGCAGGTGGCGGTGAACCTCTCGAAGGCCGCGATCAAGTACCGGTTCCTAACGCGCGATCTCCCCGAGCGCGGCTTCGACATCGTGATCGGCGAGATCCCCTCCGGATACCTCTACCCGCCCGCGGCGCACGAGGGCGAGGAGTTCGGCTACATCCTGGAGGGCAACCTGCGGCTGTGGATCGAGGCGCGCGAGTACGATCTCGAGCCGGGCGACAGCTACCACGTCGCGTCCACGTCGCCGCACGGCTACCAGGCGCTCGGCGACGCCCCCACGCGCATTCTGTGGGTCCAGACAGTGCAGAACCTGAGGATCCGCGAGGGAATCCCCGCGCCGCCCGCGTAGCCGCTACGACGTCTGGCTGTGCGCAGTGCGGGCGATGACCTCCTCCTGCAGCGCGCGGTCGAGGGCATGGAAGTAGTCGCTGTACCCCGCCACGCGCACGATCAGGTCGCGGTACTCCTCGGGCTTCTCCTGCGCGCGGCGAAGCGTCGCCGAGTCGACGATGTTGAACTGGATGTGATGGCCGTCGTAGCGGAAGTACGTCCGCACCAGCGCCGCGACCTTGCGCAGGCCTTCCTCGTCCGCCAGCACGTCGGGGAGGAAGCGCTGATTGAGGAGCGTGCCGCCCGTGCGGACGTGGTCGATCTTGCCGACCGAACGCAGGACGGCCGTCGGGCCGCGCGTGTCGGCTCCCTGCGTCGGCGATATCCCGTCGGACAGCGGTATCCCGGAGCGCCGTCCGTTCGGCGTCGCGCCGACCTTCTCGCCGAAGAAGACGTGCACGGTCGTCGGCAAGAGGTTGATGCGGTAGGAGCCGCCTTTCGTGTTCGGCCGGCCGTCGATCGCCGCGAAGTAGGCATCGAAGATCCGCCGCGCGATGTCGTCGGCGCGGTCGTCATCATTTCCGAAGAACGGCGTCTCGTGCACGATCAGGTTGCGCTCGGCGTCGTGCCCGGCGAAGTCGGCTGCGAGGACGCGCAACAGCCGGTCCATCGAGAGAGATCGCCGCACGAAGACGTGCTCTTGGATGGCGGACAAGGAGTCCGCCGTCGTGCCCATGCCGACGCCCTGGATGTACGTCGACTTGTAGCGCGGCCCTTGGCCGTTGTAGTCCTCGCCCTTCTCGACGCAATCGTCGACAAGCACGGAGAGGAAGGGCGCCGGCATCTCCCGAGCGAAGATCCTTTCGATTCGGCCGTTGCCTTCGATCTTGACGTCGACGAAATGGCGCAACTGCGTCTCGAAGGCCGCGAAAACCTGATCGAACGTCTCGAACGTCCGCGGGTCGCCCGTGCGAGGGCCGATCTGGCTTCCTGTCTTCGGGTCGACGCCGTCGTGCAGGGCGATCTCGAGGATCTTCGGCCAGTTGATGTACCCGGTGAGGATGCAGCTCTCCTTCCCGAATGCGCTGATCTCGACGCAGCCGCTCGCCCCGCCGCGCCGCGCGTCGTCCAGGCTCTTTCCGGCGCGCAGGAACTCCTGGACGATGGCGTCGGCGTTGAAGATCGACGGCTGGCCGAAGCCTTGGCGCACGACCTCAAGCGTGCGGAGAAGGAACCGGTCGGGGTTCTTCTTCGAGATCTGGACGCACGACCCGGTGTACGGAAGGCGCATCTCCTCGATGACGTCAAGCACGAGGTAGGAGAGGTCGTTAACGGCGTCGCTTCCTTCCGGCGTGACGCCCCCGACGTTGATCAGCGTGAAGTCGTTGTAGGTTGCGCTCTGCTCTTCGGTGACGCCCACCTTCGGAGGAGCGGGCTGGTTCGAGAACTTGATCCAGAAGCACTCAAGCAGTTCCTTGGCGCCGTCACGGGTGAGGCGACCCTCGGCCAGATCCCGACGGTAGAACGGGTACAGGTTCACGTCGAGACGGCCCGGATTGTAGGAGTCCCACTCGTTCAGCTCTGTGACGACGCCGAGGTGCACGAACCAGTACGCCTGGAGCGCCTCGCGGAACGTGCGCGGCGCGCGAGCGGGCACCCACGAGCAAACGTCGGCGATCTCGAGCAGCTCGGCCCGGCGCTCCGCCGTCGGCGCCTCGGCCGCCTTCCGACGCGCGAGGTCGGCGTACCTCTCGGCGAGGCGCAGAACGGCGTCGCAGGCAATCGCCATGGCGTCCAGCTCGGCCAGCTGCTCTCTGCGGTCGGCGACGCCCGACGCGGCGAAGCGGTCGCGAACTCGGGCGATCCGCTCCTTCTGGTCGAGGAGCCCGAAGCGGTAGATCTTGTCGTCGAGGATCGCGTGGCCCGGAGCGCGCTGCTCCATGAACTCCGTGAAGACGCCGGCCTCGAACGCGGCCACCCACTCCGGCGTCATCGACGCGAACACCTTCCCGCGCAGGCTCCGCTTCTCCCAGAAGGGGATGATCGTCGACTCGTACAGCTCGAGCGTCGCTTCGTCAACGAGGAAGGGCGTCTTCCTCCGCGTCGACAAGACGCGCAGGTCCTCGAGAGAGTGGCAGCAGAGCTCGGGGTACGTCGACGTCGAGCGCGGCCGCGGGCCTCGTTCGCCGACGATCAGCTCGTCATCGCCGAGGTAGAGCGTCTCATGCTCGAGCAGGTAGCGCAGCGCGCGCGCGCGCCGGACGACGGTGGGCTCTTCCGTCGACGCGTTCTCGCGCTCGAACCGGGTCAACAGCGCCGCCCGCTCGTCACTCACACTCGGGCGGGTCGTCACGCACTCCGTTCGAAGACGTCGCACTCGATCGTTCATCTCTATCCCCCCACGTTGACGGGACGCCCGCTCTCCGCGCGGACGATGGCGGCGGCACGCTCGACCGAGTCCGGCTCCGGCGGCAGTGTTCCATCTAGCGCGCTCGCACGCCCCAAGTGCCTCCGCTTCTTCTCTCCTCTCGGGTGGTACGGCAAGATCTGCACCGCCTCGGCTCCGGAGAGACTCGCCACGAGCCGCCCGAGGGCTCGCAGGTCGTCGTCGGCGTCGTTCACGCCGGGCACGAGCGGATAGCGAATCCACAGGCGCTTCCCCGCCTGCGAGAGCGCCCGGAGGTTCGCGAGGATCTCTGTATTCGATGCGCCCGTCCAGCGACGATGCCGCTCGTCGTCGAGCAGCTTGACGTCGTAGAGGAAGAGGTCGACGTACGCGGCTACACCGGCCAAGACGTCCGCGGGAGCCAGGCCGCAGGTGTCGAGCGCCGTGTGGATACGGCGCTCGCGGCACTCCCGCAGGAGTTCCCGGGCGAACTTGGGCTGCGCCAGCGGCTCTCCGCCGGACAGCGTCACCCCTCCCCCCGATTGGTCGTAGACGAGGACGTCGCGGTCGATCTCCGAGACGAGGTCGAGGGCGCTCTGGACGCTCCCGACGATCGTCCGGGCGCGCGGGACGCACGCCTCCGTGCAGACACCGCATCCCACGCAGCGCTCACCGTCGGTCTCGGGTCGCACCCCCGGAGAAGCCTGTCGGATCGCGCCGTGCGGACAGACCGCGACGCATGCCCCGCAGCCTGTGCATGTCTCGTGCCGGAAGAGAAGCTCGGGCGCGGGCGCCTGGCTCTCCGGGTTGTGACACCACGCGCAACGAAGGGGGCACCCCTTCAGGAAGACCGTCGTGCGCACGCCGGGGCCGTCGTGCAAGGCGAACCGCTTCACGTCGAAGACGATGCCGCGCACTTCAGTGTTACTGTACGCCCCCGATCTTCCAGCATCCGCAGCGCATCTCTCCACGCCGTTACTATATCTTGTGGAAGGGGCTGCGCAACCCGCGGCGGCCTACAGTGGCGCTGTAGGCCGCCGCGGGTCCCCGGACGTCTCCGCCTATCCGAGAATCGCCTTCAGGTCCGCTTCGGGAGTCGTGATCGGCGTCAGCCCGTACGTCTTCACCAAGACGTCGAGCACGGCCGGAGTCACGAACGCCGGGAGCGAGGGGCCGATACGGATGTTCTTGATCCCGAGGTGGAGAAGCGTGAGCAGGATCACGACCGCCTTCTGCTCATACCAGGACAAGATGAGCGACAGGGGCAGCGAGTTCACGTCCGTCCCGAACGCGTCAGCAAGCGCGAGCGCGATGCGGATGGCCGAGTACGCGTCGTTGCATTGGCCGACGTCGAGCAGGCGCGGGACTCCCCCGATGCTGCCGAAGTCGAGCTTGTTGAACCGGTACTTGCCGCACGCGAGGGTCAGGATCACGCAGTCCTGCGGGACCTTCTGCGCCAGCTCCGTGTAGTAGTTGCGGCCCGACTTCGCGCCGTCGCAGCCCCCGATGAGGAAAAAGTGCCGAATCTTCCCCTTCTTGACGGCGTCCACGACCGCGCCGGCCACGCCGAGCACGGCGTGGTGCCCGAATCCAACGGTGATCGTCTTGTCCGACCCCGCCTCCGTGAACCCCGGCGCGCGCAGCGCGGCGTCGATGACCGGTCGGAAGTCGCGGTCCGCGATGTGTCGCACCCCCGGCCAGGCGACCAGTCCCGTCGTGAAGATGCGGTCGGCATACGTCGGGCGCGGCTTCTGGATGCAGTTGGTCGTCATCAGGATCGCGCCGGGGAAGAGGTCGAACTCCTTCTGCTGATCCTGCCAGGCTCCGCCGTAGTTGCCGACGAGGTGCTTGTGCGCCTTCAACTTCGGGTACCCGTGCGCCGGCAGCATCTCGCCGTGCGTGTAGACGTTGATGCCCTTCCCCGCGGTCTGCTCGAGGAGCGCCTCGAGGTCTTTCAAGTCGTGGCCCGAGACGAGGATGGCCTTCCCTTTCACCGGCTCGATCCGGACGCTCGTCGGGACCGGCATGCCGTAGGCGCCCGTGTTCGCCTCGTCGAGCAGCTCCATGACGCGCAGGTTGACCTCGCCGCAGCGCAGGCACATGGCGGTGAGCTTGCCGATGTCGACCGGATCTCCGGAGAGGAAGTCGAGGGCTTCGTGGAAGAACGCCCAGACCGTCTCGTCTTCCTTTCCGAGGATCAGCGCGTGGTCGGCGTAGGCCGCGGCCCCCTTGAGTCCATAGGTCAAGAGCTCCTGAAGCCCGGTGACGTCCGCCCCGCGCGCCGCCAGGCGCGCCTCGACGCTGATCGCGCGTTCCTGCTCCAGCAGGCCGTCGAGCGACGCGGCTGGCGCGAATGCGGCCGGTCCGCCGAGCGCGGGAGCCGGGACGCCGCGCGACTGCGCGGCGCGCGCCGCAAGGTCCCTCGCCCGGTCTCGCACAGTCGCGCCGCGGCGGATGAGGGCTTCGAGCCTCGCGGGATCGAAGTTCACGTTCGTCACCGTCGTGAACAAGGCCTCGATCACGAATCGATCCACGTCGCCGTCCCGCGCCCCCCACTCGCGCGCGCGCCGCGCGTACATGCTGATCCCCTTCGTCACGTAGACGAGGAGGTTTTGCAGCGACGCCGACACGGGGTCCTTGCCACAGACGCCGAACGTCGTGCACCCTGTTCCATTCTTCGTTTGCTCGCATTGATAGCAGAACACGCTACCTACCTCCTGCCGCATCGGCCAACGTCGTCTCCTTGAGGTACTCGTGCACCTCGCTTCGCACGCCCGACACTACCGTTCCCAACGCGCAACGCTCTCGCCCGCAGACGGGCCGCGCGAACAGACACCCGTCCCGCCGCAGCGGACCCTCGAGCGCCTCGTACACCTCGAGGAGGCGGATCTCCGAACTCGGCCGAGCCAACGCGTACCCGCCGCTCGGGCCGCGACGGGCAGCCAACAGGCCGGCGCGCGCCAGGGCGCGCATGACTTTCGCGAGGTGCGCCGGAGACACCGACAGGCGGTCGGCCGTCTCGGCAGCCGACACGGGCCCTTCCGCGTCGGCGAGCGCGACCATCGCGTGCATGCCGAGCGCCGTCGCCTCGGACATTCGGACAAGTTCAGCCATCCCTCCGCCTCCAGGTGTGGTATTTAGGTACGTTTATACCTTTTCTTGTCTCGCGCGGCAAGGTCGCGGCCACGTTGGGTGGGAAAGGCCCGCTGCTTCGCAGCGCGTCGGCGCGGCTACTCGCCGGCGTCGAACAGGTGCTGGACGAGCTTCTGCTGCAGGTCGGCCAACCGCTCGAGTGCCGATGCGATTTTGACCCGATGCTCGATCGGGAACGCCGTCGGCCGCAGCCCGCGGATTCGCGACACGTCGATCTGCGGCACGGGGTCGTTCGAGCGCCCCTCGGCGCTCAGGGAGACGTAGGAGAGCGCCTCGCGGGCCTTGAAGATCTCGGCGATCCCTTCCTCGGTGATGTTGACCGCGTCGGCGAGCTCCGCGAGCGTGGGAAGACGCCCCTTCTCGCGCAAGAGCTTGGCCTGGACGCGCTCGATCTGGCGGTTGAGGTCGCTCATCCACAGCGGCGCGGCGGCGCGCTCCGCGCGATCCCGGATGTGTCCGCGCACTTCGCCCTTGATGAGGTTCTCGGCATAGGCGGAGAAGCTCTGTCCGTGCGACAACTGGAAGTTGCACACGGCGTTCAGAAGGCCCAGGTAGCCGGGGCGGAAGAGCTCGTCGACCGCGTATCCCGAGTCGGAGAACGCGTCGCGGACAACGGCGTCCACGAGCGGGATCGCAGCCTGAAGGAGCGCCTCACGCGCCTGCGCGTCTTCCTCGGGCTTCGCCGCGGCGTCCCGCAAGAGGCGCTCGGCCTGTGCGTCCAGTTCGGCCAACCCGTCGCGTGGCATGTCTAGAACTCCAGCTCGAATCCGAACGAGACGAGTTCGACGCCCTCCCACGAGAACTGCGCCCTCGTTTCCAGTCTCACGCCGCTGAAGCACACGCTCGCCTGCAGGCACTCGCTCTCGAAGCCGGCAGCGTCGAACGTCGTCAGGCTCACGAACGTGATGGGATCAATCGTCGCCGTCACCGCGATCTTCTCCGCCTCGAAAAGGAAGAGGTCGTCGAAATCGGTCTCGCTCGTCACGGACACCCCGCTGAGCTCGAACGACACGACGAATCCCTGTCCCGCGAACAGGACAGGCACCGGGACCGGGAAGAGCGGCGCCGCGAAGCGGGTCCAGGACGTGAAGCGCACTGTGTCAACGAGGACGTCGAGAACGGCATCGATCTCCGTGGGAGCGAACGAGCCGTCGAGCGTCACGCACGTCAGAATGGCGATCGCGGGATCGGCGAACACGTACCCCAGCTCGAAGACAAGCTGCGACAAGCCGCCCGCGTCGAACCACATCGTGTGACTCGCCACCATGCCGGAGTACTCGAGCGTCAGGCGAAGGAGCTCCTCTTCGAAGTAGAGCCCGTCCACGATCGTCACGTCCGGGTCGTCCGCCGGGTCGCAGACCGTCGCGAGGTAGTCGTAGAGGTAGAGCGCCTTCTCGCAGAACGGCGCGTCGGCTCCGCCGAGGACGTTGACGACGTCCGTCGCGCCAAAGCCCGTCACGCTCGCCACGCTGAGGCCGAAAGGCATCCGGCTCTCCAGCGAGACGACGACGCCCATGCTGTAGCTTGGCGTCTGCGTCGATCCGATGTTGGCGAAGATCCAGTCGACGCCGATGCCTACGCCGACGACGGACACGTCGAGCGACAGCTCGTTCCAGTGGAACTCCGGCTCGAAGCGAACTTCCTCCGCGATTCGCGCCGGTCCCAGATCGAGAGCGAAGGCCACCTCTTCCCCCGCGAACCCGTCGAGATCGAAGCTCGTCACGGAGTCGAGCGAGAACCCAGGCATCCGGAAGCCGAGCTCGAGATCCGAACCGATGTTGTACGTTGCTGGCGGAATCGGCGTGTACGTGATCTCCAGCCCCACGGTCGCCGAGAAGCCGAGGTCCGCCGCCCACGCCGCCGTCGCACCCGCAAGGAGCAGGATCGCCGCCGCGGCGGCTCGCCCCGCGTGTCTCCAGAGCATCATGCCCTCCTCATCAAGTCCCGGACATGAGCGTAGGAGGACGCCGTCGCGAGAAGCCGGAAAAGGACGCGGGACGAATCACGGGTTCGTCACCGGCCTCCGGGACACCTGTACCCGCGCCCGGGAGACGCCGACACCCGCGGCTCGCCCCGCCGCCGGCCCGCCCTACTTGCGGATCTCCATCTTCATCGCCACAAGCCCCGTCAAGAGCTTGGGATAGAAGTCGGTCGACTTCTGCGGCATCTTCTCGCCGTGGTCGGCCACGCGCACGACCTCGTCGGCCACTGTGGGATTGAGCAGGAAGAAGATCTGTTCCGCCCCCGACTCGACGCCCTTCCTCCCCTTCTCGAGGGTCACCGAGTAGGTGATGTTCGTCTGCTCTTCGAGCGCGCGGGCGTCGATGCCCAAGAGCGGCTCGAGGATCGCCGCATGAAGGATCGAGACGTCGAGGCGCTTGTAGTCGCGCGACCACTCCGAGGAGATGAGCTCGTCCATCGCCCGCTCGTCGCGCAAGGCGAGCGTCGCGTGCACGCCACGCGCGTAGAAGCCGAACGTGTGCTTGCCCTTCCCTCCGCGCGCGGCCTCTTCCATCGCCTCGAACGTCGCGTAGCGGGTGACGGCGAACCGCTCGGCGGCGCGCTCCAGGAACGCCTCGGCATCGAAGCCGGGCACGCCGTGGACGAGCCGATGGATCGGCCGGATCGACATCCCCGGCTCGGCGACGTTGAACAGCGTCATCAGCCGCTTGTCGAACGACTCGGGCGCCGCCGGCTTCCAGCCGGCCGCAAGGCACTCGCGCAGGTAGTTCACCGACGTCTCGAACCGGTGGTGCCCGTCGGCGATGTACAGCTCCTTGTCCGCCAACGCGTCCTGGACCGCTCGAATCACCCGCGTGTCGGTGATCTGCCAGACTCGGTGGGCATTCCCGTCCGCGTCTTCCGCGAGCATGGTCGGAGCCGCGCCCGCCACGGCGTCGGCGAGCGCGCGATCGGCTCGTCGCTCCGAGTCTTGGTACAGCATGAACACGTGCTCCAGGTTCGCTTCCGTGGCCCGCATCAGGCGAAGACGGTCCTCCTTCGGACCCAAGAGCGTCTTCTCGTGCGCGTGGACGCCCTCGGGCTGCAGCTGCGCGAGAGCCATGAACCCCTTCCGCGTCAGCCGCTCGCCCCCGAACGCGTACTCCTGGTGGTAGACGTAGAGCGACGGCTCCGCGTCGCGAACGAGAACGCCTTCCTGCATCCACTCGTGGAGCGTCCGCGCGGCGCGCGTGAACGGGCAGCGTGAGGGCAGATGATGATGCCGCGCCTGGCCAATGGCGATCAGCGCCGGCAATGCGTAGCTCACCACCGGCAGCCGCACGGCACTGAAGAACCGGGCGGGGAGGATGGCAAGCT
>JAKLFO010000073.1 GCA_022711155.1 Candidatus Bipolaricaulota bacterium | reverse complement strand
GGCTGCGGACGGAAGCAGTCGAATGGTGTCGCCGGCAGGGGCAGGAAGGCGGCCTGGTCCCGCACCAGCCGCTCGCCGATCGTTCCCGCCTCGCCGCGCACCGCGTGCTGCTGCCGCGCCAGGCAGGCGGCGCGCAGCTGCGCGCTGAACGGATCGTCGGCATTCAGGATGGCGTGGCCGTCGGCCGGAAGCCCGCGGAACAGGAGGGACTTGGCGTCTCCGTAGGCCTCCATGGTGCCGTGGAGGTCGAGGTGGTCGCGGGTTAGGTTGGTGAAGACGGCCACCCGGAAGTCAATCTCCGCGAGACGCTCTTGCTCGAGCCCGGCCGACGAGGCCTCGACGACGAAGTACCGGCAGCCGGCGTCGGCCGCCTCGCGTGCGAAGCGCTGGACCACGGGGCTCGACGGGGTGGTCAACGCGCGCAGGCCGCGGGAGAAGTTGGCGACGGTGCCGAGCACGGCCGTCTCGGCCTCGCCGAGGAGGTGAGCGAGGAAGTGGCAGACGCTCGTCTTGCCGTTCGTCCCCGTGACGCCGAAGCAGGTGAGATCGCGCGTTGGCCTTTCGTAGAAGGCGGCCGCCCATTGGGCGAGCGCCCGGCGGCCGTCGGGCACGACCCAGGAGGGGACGTCCACTTCGACCGGTCGCTCGCTCACGATCGCCGCGGCGCCGCGCGCGAGCGCCGCGGCGACGAACGCGTGACCGTCGGCGTCGACTCCGGCGTGCGCGACGAACAGGGCGCCGGGCTCAACCAGACGGGAGTCGTCAGTGACTCCCGTGATTGCGACGTCGCCCTCGGGCGGCGCGTACCCGACCGCCCGCGCCAGGTCCTCGAGGCGCTTCACGCCGCCCCCGCCATGCAGTAGACGTAGATCGGGTACCCGTCGCGCGCTTCGCCGATCAGATCCGGCTCCCAGCCCCAGATCGGGTGGTAATACGAAACGACGCGCGCTCCCGGCGCGAGCTGGGCGCGCAGCGTCTCCTGCAGCTTGAAGTTGGATGTCGCGGAGAGGAAGAGGACGACGACGCTCGCGTCGGACAGGTCGTGCGCGTACATGTTCCCGTGCCGGATCCTCGCTCGGCCGCGCACGCCCGCGAGCAGGACGGCGGCGCGGGCCCAGACGACGCGGCACGGGTCGATCTCGATTCCGGTGGCGCGGGCGCCGAAGTCGCGCGCCGCAGCGACGACGATGCGTCCGTCGCCGCACCCGAGGTCGACGACGTGATCGTTCGGGCCGACCCCGCCGAGGAGGAGGATCCGGCGAACGGTCACGCGGTCGGTCGGCTGCCACAAGGCGTCCAGCGTCAGGTTCCAGCCGAGCCAGAGGAGACTCGTGACGGCGAGGGCGATGCCGACGATCAGCGCCGCCATCGACCCGCTCCGCTCTGCTCCGTCACGGCGTCCCTCCCGCGGCCTAGATGTCGAGAGACGTGATCTTGTCGCTGTTCTCCATGATGAAGTCGCGGCGCAGCGCGACGTCGTCCCCCATCAGGGTGGCGAAGATCTCGTCCGCTTCCAGTTGGTCGCGGATCTCGACCTTCTTCAGGACCCGCTTCTCGGGGTCCATCGTCGTCTCCCAGAGCTCTTGGGGGTTCATCTCTCCGAGCCCCTTGAACCGCTTCACGCTGTAGTTCCCGGCGTTCTCCTTGCGGAACGCCTCGAGCTCTTCATCGTTGTACATGTAGCGCGTGGACTTGCCCATCTTGACCTGATAGAGCGGCGGCTTGGCGATGTAGATGTGGCCTTGCTCGATCAGCCGGGGAAGGTAGCGGTAGAAGAACGTCAGGATGAGCGTGCAGATGTGCGCGCCGTCGACGTCGGCGTCGGCCATGATGATCAGGCGGTCGTAGCGGAGCCGGTCGAGCGTGAACTCGTCTCGGATGCCCGTTCCGATGGCCGTGATCATCGCCTTGATCTCCGCGTTGTCCAGGAGCTTCGCCAGCCGCGCTTTCTCCACGTTCAGCACCTTGCCGCGAAGCGGGAGGATCGCCTGGAAGTCGCGGTTGCGCCCCTGCTTGGCGCTGCCGCCGGCCGAGTCTCCTTCGACGATGAACATCTCGCAGCTCTTGGGGTCGCGGTTCGAGCAGTCGGCCAGCTTGCCCGGCAGGGACGTCGAAGCGAGCGGACCCTTGCGCCGCGCCATCGTGCGAGCCTTCGAGGCGGCCATGCGAGCGCGGCCGGACGCGACGGACTTCTCGATGATCAGGCGCGCGACCTTCGGGTCCTTCTGGAAGGCGAGGTTGAGCTGCTCGGTGAGGATGTCGCCCGTGATGCTCTGCACCTCGGGGTTTCCGAGCTTCGTCTTCGTCTGGCCTTCGAACTCCGGGTTCGGGATCTTGACGCTGATGATCGCGACGATGCCCTCGCGGATGTCCTCGCCGCGCAGGTTGGGGTCGGTCTTGGTCAGGATCTTCTTCTCGCGGCCGTAGTCGTTCAGGAACTTCGTGAGCGACGCTTTGAACCCGACGAGGTGTGCGCCGCCGTCCACCGTGTTGATGTTGTTCGCGAATGTGTAGATCGCCTCATCGTAGCTCTTGGTGAACTGCATCGCGATCTCGATCTCGATTCCCTGGTCGGCGCCCTTCACGTAGATCGGGTTCGGGTGCAGCGGCTCGCGCTTTCCGGCCAGCTCGGCGACGAACGACCGGATGCCGCCCTCGTGCTGGAACTCGCGCGTGACCCCGGCCGCCTCGTTCTCGAGCACGATCTTGAGGCCGCCGTTCAGGTACGACAGCTCGCGCAGCCGGTGCGAGAGCTGCGGGAAGTTGTAGTGGATCTCGCCGAAGACTTCGTGATCGGGCAGGAACGTCGTGACGGTGCCCGTGTGATCGGTCGTCCCGACGACCTCGAGTTCCGTCGTCTTGACGCCGCGGGAGAACTCCTGATGGTAGATCTTCCGGTCGCGATGGACTTCGACGGCCATGTGCTCGGAAAGGGCGTTCACGACGGAAACTCCGACTCCGTGCAGCCCTCCCGAGACGTGGTAACTCGTGTTGTTGAACTTCCCACCCGAGTGGAGGGTGGTCAGCACGAGTTCGAGGGCGGGGATTCCCGACTCCTTGTGAATGCCAACCGGCATCCCGCGGCCGTTGTCGGTGACCGTCACGCGGTTGTCCGCGTGGACGGTCACCTTGATCTCGGTGCAGAACCCGGACAGAGCCTCGTCGATCGAGTTGTCGACGATCTCCTCGATCAGGTGCATGAGCCCGGACTGGCCCGTGCTACCGATGTACATTCCCGGGCGCAGCCGGACCGGCTCCAACCCCTCGAGAACGCTGATCTGATCGGCCTCGTAAGCCTGAGGCTGTTGAGCCTTCGGCTGTTCAGCCTGCGGCTCCTGAGCCTTCGGCTGTCGAGTCTTCGACCCTTTAGCCTTCGGCCCTTTGGCTTTCAGCTCTTGAGCCTGCGGATCTTGAGCCTGCGGATCTTGAGCCCGAGGATCTTGAGCCTGAGGCTCCTGAGCCTGCGGCTCTTGAGCCTTTGGCTCCCGGCGTTTCTCAGCCATGTCACCACCCGACCGGATTCTATCGAAACGCCGACAGGGTTTCAAGAAATGCCCTTCCAGCGCTTCTGAGAGAGCGGGACCCGGGTCGACCGGGTCCCGCCAGACAAGAGCCTCGAGGCTGCGCCTACTGATGGGGTTGGACGACGGCCACGACCTCCGGGAAGTCGATGCCCAGCTCCTTGAGCTTGGCGAGCGTCGGGACGCCGTCTGCCGTCCAGCCGCGCCGCTTGTAGACCGCGTCGATCAACTTCTCGTACTGCGCCTCGCGGTGCGCGCGCAGCGCGGCGACCTTCGCCTCGGTCGTCATCTTCGCCGGGTCGAGGCCGAGCTTCTCCCGAAGCTGCTTGTCGTAGCGATCATGGCGCGACTCGTACTCGGCTTCCGTGACCGGCCCGGCCGAGCGATACGGGATCCTGTCGTGCGCGCGCGTCCCGTACCCCATCCGCACGTTGAACGCGCGCTGGAAGTTGTACACGCGTTCGGATTGGCGGATGAGATCGGCCGGCTTGACCTCGATGCCCGTGACGCCCGAGAAGATCTCGCAGTAGTTCGCGACGTGCTCGGGCACCTTCGCCGGAGCGGACGTCGTCGCGTTGTCGGCCGGCTCGATGTCGTTCCACGGCAACTTGCAGTGGCCGACGAGCCCGAACCACGTGCGCCACATCGGGAAGTAGTGAAGCGCCTCGGCTTTGTCCTCGAACGTCGGGATCTGGTTGTTCACCATATCCATGAAGATGAGCCACGCCTCGTCGTGTTGGGCCCCCTTGAGCGCGAGGCCGTAGCCGCCCTGCATCGCGAGGGACTCCTTCGTGACGTACTCCGAGTACTCGAGCCCCTTGGCCTCCATGCCGATCGAGTCGATGAAGGCGCGGTCGGCTCCGAACTCGCGAACGAAGTGATCCTTCATCCGCCGGATGCCCTGGCCGACGACGGTGCCGAATCCCTGGCCGGCCGCCATCTGGTGCAGGATGGCGAGAGCCGCGTCGCCGTTTCCGAAGCGCAGCTCGAGCCCGCCCGTCTTCGTCGAGTCGAGGATGCCGGCCTCGTAGCACTCCATGACGAACGCGAGCCCGGTCGTGAACGAGATCGTGTCGATCCCGTACGTGTCGCAGTAGAAGTTCATCTCGAGCACGAAGTCCGGGTCGAACACGCCGAGGTTGGCGCTGCCGGCGGCCGTCTCGTACTCGGGCCCGTCGACGAGGACGCGCCGCCCCTTGTACGGGCCGGTGCGGAGCGGGAAGTCATCGACGGCGTGCGAGCACGACATCGTGCAGCCGATCCAGCAGCCGTCCGGCATGTTCTGCCCGAAGCGCTGTCGCCAGACGCTCGAGGCGATCTTCGACGCGTCCGGGTGCGAGCCGAAGCGGTAGTTGTGCGTCGGCAGGAGGTCGTACTCGTCCATAATCTCGACCAGGTGGGCCGTGCCGACGCGGCGCATGTCGCACTGTTTCTCGTCCAGCTCGAGGATCTCCTTGTTGATCCGCGCGCCGGCCCCCTGCAGCTTGCTGAGGTCGGCCGGGGCGTTCGAGTCCGGCTTGACCGCCGGGCTGCGGACGACGAGCGCGGCGATGCCCTTGTCGCGGAACACGGTGCCGATTCCGCCGCGGCCCGCCTGCTTGATGCGGGCCGCCTTGCGCTTGAGGTCGAAGAAGCTGAAGTTGAGACATCCCCAGCGGGTGTGTTCGGCGCCCTCGCCCGTCGTGACCGTCGACACCGCGGCGATGTCGCGCGGCGCGTCGGACGCCGCGAAGGCGTGCATCAGCGTCTCCGACAAGACGTGCGTGTTGACGTCCAGCTTCGGACAGGCGAGGAGCTGGACGACGCCCGATGTCCCGTCGATGAACACGACGACGTCCTCGCGGGTCTTGCCTTGCACTTCCAGGGCGTCCCAGCCGGAGAACTTGAGATACGGGCCGAAGTAGCCCCCCACATTGGAGTCCATGACGCTGCCCGTCAGAGGCGACAGGGACACGACGAGGGACTTGCCGGAGCCGGGGTACGACGTCGTCCCGCCGACCGGCCCAGAAGCGATCACGATCTCATTCTCGGGGTCGTTCCACTGGGTCTTGGGCGACACCGCGTTCCACAGGCGCCACAGCCCGAAGCCCTTGCCCCCAATGAACACGTCGCGCATCTGCTGTGTGACGGGGCGGGACTCGATCTTCCCGCTGCCGACGTGGACGTACAGCGTCTTGCCCGTGTAGCCACGCGCGAGCGGGCTCGGCGTGTACGTCATCTCCGTGATGACGCGGAATCCTGCAGGCAGTCCCATGAGATCCTCCTCCAGAGGCGACGCTCGACGCAGAGCGTCAACGAGAGGAAGTGTAGGCGCGATGGGAGCTCGACTCAACCAACGGCCCCGCCGTTGCCGCGTCGCCGGGTCGAGCATATCCTCTCGGAGGAGGGCCATGGACCAACAACGGATCGAACGAGGCGTGCGCGAAATCCTCGCGGGAATCGGCGAGGAGCGGCTGAACGCCGAAGTGCTCGCCAACACGCCGCGACGCGTCGCGGCCATGTACGCCGAGTTCTTCGCGGCGCTCGACCAAGACCCGGCCGACGCCCTGGGCGTCGTGTACGAAGAGCACTACGAAGAGATGATCGTGATGCGGGACATCCCGTTCTTCTCCATCTGCGAGCACCACTTCCTCCCGTTCGTCGGCAAGGCGGACGTCGTCTACGTTCCGAAGAGCGGGCGCATCGTCGGCGCGAGCAAACTGGCGCGGGTTGTCGACATCGCCGCCGGCAGGCCGCAGCTGCAGGAGCGGCTCACCTCGCAGATCGCCGACGCCGTCGTGCAGCGGCTCGACCCGTATGGTGTGCTCGTGCGCGTCGAGGCGTCTCACCTCTGCATGACCCTGCGCGGCGTGAAGAAGCCCGGCGCCACGATGGTCACCTCGGCGATCCGCGGACGCTTCTACAAAGACGAAGCAGCGCGGGCCGAGGCGTTCTCGCTCCTGGCGTAGGTAGCCGAGCAGCGACGTCCGTCGCGCCGGGGAGACGTCAAGCCGTCGGGCGGCGGGCGGCGCGGGCGCGGTCCTCGACGCGCCATCCGGCGAAGCGGGGATCTTCGGCGCGCATCGGCTCGACCCAGACCGTGCGGCGGACGCCGTCGCGGATGAGCGCCATCTCCACCCGTTCGCGTCCCTCAACGTCGCAGTAGCGCGCGACGAGCGATGCGGCGGCGAGCGCGTCCTCCTCGCTCGCGCGCCCCTCGAGGAGCGCGGTCGGGCCGAGGACGGGCTCCACGGGCTCGATCAACGTTCGCCCTGCGGCGTAGCGTGCCAGAACCCCGTTCTCCCGTTCATCGCGTCCGACGATGAGCTTCGCCTCGTGGGAGATTCGGAAGTGGCGCCCGAAGCGGAGGATGTCGAACTCTGCGCGGTCGACGCCGTCGCGCCCGAGGCGTTCGAACGCGTCGAACACGCGTGCCGCGTACGACGCCTCGGTGAGAAGGCACCCTCCGGCAGGCTGCGGGTAGTCCGTGATCCCAAGGCGCGCGGCGAGCTCGGCCTGCGCGTCTCTCCCGCGCCCGCGCAGGGACAGGAGATCCTTGCGTTCGAGCCACCCCTCGCGGACCGGAAGCGTCTCGGGCAGGAGGTTCGCCGACAGCGGCCTCAGGAGGCGGTCGCCCAGTCCGCTCTCCTCCGCCACGTCGAGCAGGGCGCGGTAGTGCTGCGACTTCGGGCGCTGCCCCAGCACCTCCCCGCTGACAACAAAGTCGGCCGCGCCTTCGTCGAGCAGCCGCTTCGCGACCTTCATCATGAAGATGTGGCAATCGACGCAGGGGTTCGCAGCGGACCCGTAGCCATGCTTCGGGTGACGAATGACATCGAGATGCTCGTCGATCGCGTCGACGATGCGAAGAGGGAGGCCGGCACGGTCCGCGGCCTGCTGAAGACGCTCACGCGCCGCGCTCCCGCCGCTCCACAAGTGCTGGACGTGCAAGAGCGTCACATCGACGCCGAGGCGAGCCACCAGGGCGGCGGCGAGGATGCTGTCCAGGCCTCCGGAGAAGAGGGCGAGGGCCCGCTTGCGGGGCGCGGCGGCCGGGGTTCCATGGTCCAGCTGACAGTTCTTCACACAGGGTTCACATCCTTGCCGGACGATGGTAGCGAAATCACATAGCGTCGACATACGAGGAGGAGTTGCATGCGCAGGATCACACTCATAGGAGTTCTTGTACTGCTCATCGTGGGGGCGGGGCTGACCGTCGCCTGGGTCCAGTCCCCGAGCGCATTCGTCCAGGCGACGGGGATGGCCGCGTCGGCCCAGACGGCCGACACCGACCAGGAGATCTCGGACTCGGGATCGAGCGCGGTCAAGCAGGCCATTGCCGCCGTTGGGCCGGCTGTCGTACGCGTCGACGTGACCGCGATGGTTGACACCCCGTCGAGCATCCTCAGCGACCCGTTCTTCCGCCAGTTCAACGTGCCGGAAGAACAGGAGACCGAGGGGGTCGGGTCCGGATTCGTCATCGCCTACGGAGCCGATAAGTACGTCTTGACGAACGCGCACGTCGTCGAGGACGCGACCGACATCCGTCTCGTGGACACGGCCGGCCAGGAGTGGGAGGCCGCAGTCGTGGGGGCCGATGACGTCGTGGACGCCGCCGTGCTGCGCATCCTCGGGGATGCGAGTTCGCTGCATGCCGCGACGCTGGGCGACTCCGACGCCACCGAAGTTGGAGACTGGGCCATCGCGTTCGGCAACCCGCTCGGACTCTCCTACACCGTGACCCTCGGCATCGTGAGCGCACTCGGCCGCGATCTAGCGAAGCCGAGCGGCGCCGGCACCTTCTACAACATGATCCAGACCGACGCCGCCATCAATCCCGGGAACAGCGGCGGGCCGCTCGCCAACTCGCGCGGCGAAGTCATCGGCATCAATACGATGATCACGCGCACGACCGACAGCGGCGTGACCGTCGAGGGCATCAACTTCGCGATTCCGATCAACAGCGTCAAGGCCATCCTGTCGCAGCTCGTCGAGACTGGGAGCGTCAAGCGGGGCTGGCTCGGCGTGGGGCTTGCGGAGATCACCCGCGCGAGCGCCGCAGCGCTCGGCATCGATCCGGCCACCCAGGGCGCCATCGTGTCGCAAGTCTTCCGCGGCGACCCGGCCGACCTCGCCGGCATGAAGCTGAAGGACATCATCACCCGCGTTGGCACGGCCATCATCCGATCGCCGGAAGACGTCACGACGGCGATCGGCGCGCTGTCGGCGGGCGCGACGGTCGAGATCGAAGTCCTGCGGGACGGCCAGGCGGTTGTCCTGACGGCCGTTCTTGGCGAGAGGCCGAGCGAGGACGATCTCGTAGGCTACACGGGCTCGGGCTCGGCGGGCGAGGAAGAGGAGCCGAGCGAGGCCGGATACTTCGGCATCACCGTGGGCCCAATCACTGAGAGCATCGCGCGCCAGCTTGGTTTGAACTCCACGGAGGGCGTAGTGATAATGGGGATTGCCAGCGGCAGCCGTGCCGAGCAGGCTGGGCTCAGATCCGGGGACGTCGTCCTGGGCCTGAACCAGACGGAGACGAGTTCTGTAGAGGCGTGGAACGCGGCCGCGAGCGCGCTCGGCGAGGAAGCCGGCGCGACCCTGACCGTGTACCGCAGTGGGCGTCTCGTGTTCGTGACGCTGTAGCTGGTGAGAGTCCTGTTCGCTCGCTGAGCGGGCGGGGCAAACGGAGAGTAGCGCAGTCTGGTTAGCGCGCAGCGTTCGGGACGCTGAGGCCGCCGGTTCGAATCCGGCCTCTCCGATTTGGTAGGTGCGGGAGTAGCTCAATGGTAGAGCGCTGGCCTTCCAAGCCAGTGACGCGGGTTCGATTCCCGTCTCTCGCTCCCGAAGCCCGGAAGGACCTGAGCAGAGGGCGTGCACGAGTCCCGCGGCAGGTTGGTACAACTCCCGAGAGCGGCACCGTGGCGGCTGCGAAATGATGGGTTCACGAGGAGTCCTGCACCGGACGGGACCGGCAGGACTCCCAAGCTGCTTGGCGACCGTGAGCCTCGGGCGTGATGGAGTTCTGCAACCACAGAGCCAGCAGAACTCCCAAGCCGAACGGCTGTGGTATGATGAACTGGCCAGGAGTTCTGCGACGGACAGAACGGACAGAACGGGCAGAACTCCCTAGCT
>JAKLFO010000072.1 GCA_022711155.1 Candidatus Bipolaricaulota bacterium | reverse complement strand
CCCTCGACGAAGCCTTCCGCGAGCGGTTCGTCGCGCTCGTCCAGAAGGTCGGCGCCGACAAGCCGTTGCCCAAGAATCCGGCGTGGACGGAGTGCCGCTTCTGCGACATCGGACCGGCCGACTGCCTCTACCGTGTCGAGCAGCCGCCCGAGTCCGCCGAAGCGGGGACGGACTTGTTCTGAGCGAGCCCGCTCCGGAGGCCGCAGCGCAAGAGGGTAAGGAGTCACTATGACCGAGCGGACGGCACGCATCACTTCGCCGGTAGGCCCCCGCGCGCTGGTCGACGGCCGCGAGGTGGACTACTTCTGCGGCACGAGCTACTTCAGCCTGCACAGCCACCCCGACGTGATCGCTGCCGCCTGCGAGGCCACCCGTCTGTACGGCGTCGCCTCCGCTACCGCGCTCCAGTCGCCCGCGCACGTCGAGCTCGAAGACGAACTCTGCCAGTTCCTCGGGACCGAGGCAGTCGTCCACGTTGCCTCGGGATACCTCGCGCCGCTCGCCCTCTTGCAGGGGCTGACCGGAAGGTACGACATCGCCTTCGCTGACAGCGCCGCGCACTACGGCGTGTTTGACGGGCTTCGCGCCGTGGAGCGAGAGGCCATCGCTTTTCGCCACCTCGACGCCGACGATCTCAAGCACCAGCTGCGATCCCACGTTCGGCCGGGCCAACGGCCGCTCGTTCTCACGGACGGCGTCTTCCCTTCAACCGGCGCGCTCGCGCCTCTGCCGCAGTACGCGACGCTCCTCGCCGAGTACGCCGGCGGCCTCCTCTTCGTGGACGACGCTCACGCCTTCGGCGTCATCGGCGAAACAGGGAACGGCAGCCTCGAGTACCACGGGGTGGAGCGAGCGGCCGCCGCGGCGTGCGGCACGCTGAGCAAGGCGTTCGGCGGTGGAGGCGGATTCGTGCCTGGCGATCGCGCACTTCGCGCTGCCATCGAGAAGCATTCGAGGGTCCCGCTCGGCGCGTCGGCGCCATCGGTCCCCATTGCGGCGGCGTCGGCGGCCGGCGCGCGCATTCTGCGCGAGCACCCCGAGATGCGCGCCCAGCTGTGGGCGAACGCGCGCTTCGCCCGCGAGGAATTGCGTTCGCTCGGCTTCGATCTCGAGATGAGCCCGATCCCGATCGTCAGCCTTGCGGGCAGGCCGGGCGTCGACCTCCGGCGCGTTCACGCCGCCCTTGCCGCCGACGGGATCGCCGTCCTCTACGTGCCGCCGCGCGGCTACTCCGATGCACCCGACGTCGAGAGCCTGCGCATAGCGATTTTCTCTACGCACACGCGAGACCAGATCGCCAGGCTCACGGATGCGGTACGCCGCGCCCTCTAGACTCCTAGGTTCGCACGCCGTTCCTGATCAAGGCTTCTCTCCACGCCTGGAGCCGCTCGGGATCGAGCAAGGGTTGGAGCGCTGCAAGACGCTCCGCGAGCCAGGTCGAGAGCGGGGGCTCGGCAGGCAAGATGTCGTGCCATGAGTTGACCTCGAACGGGTACTCATAGCGGCACGTGACGAGGTCGTTGAGGCGGCGCGCACGAGTCTCGGGTGGGTAGGCGTCATGCTCGTGTCGGCCGTAGTTCACCGACGCCGGCAGCTCACGCACCCTGCCCCGCCCGGATCGCGCAATCACCAATGCGGAGAGCACGACCTGGTGAACGAACGGCTCGTAGCGATCGTCCGCGACGAAACGCCTGGCGCGCGGGTCGGCGAGGATCGCATCGCAGCGGTCGCTCCACGCCTGCAAGAGGCCGGCTGCAGGGCGAACGACGACGAAGCCGCTGTTGAAGTACGGGCGGATCTGCACATCGGCCGTGCACGGCCTCATGGGGAACACGTCGGCCTCCTCGACGCCGCACGCCGAGTACACGAGGGACCAGAACTCGTCGGGCGGCTCCCCCATGCGCGATCCTACGTTGACCCGGTACGCGGGGCAGCATCCCACGTCCTCGCCCCCGCCCAGAGCGATGGCATCGAGGTCCCGCAGCACAAGCGTGTCGCAGTCCATCCACACGAGTTCGCGGGCCGATCCGGCAGCCGCTTCGGCCCCGGCAGCAGCAGCGACCTTGGCGGCTGGATCCCAGGCCAGCGACTTCTCCTCGATGGCGAACGGGACGATCTCCGCTCCCAGCGCCTCAAGTCGCGCCTCGATGTCCCCATCTCGGCGCGCCGCGACGCCCGGGGTCATCACGATGACCCGGTCCCGCGCGTGACAGCCACCGAAACGGCGCAGGCTCTCGACGAGCATGAGAGCCTGAATCCAGTGCTCGCGGACGCGGTACTCGGCCCGCCCGCCCATCGTCGCGACGACCGTGCGCCTCCCTGTCTGACGCATCCCGCCTCCCTCCGCGGACCGCGCTCCGGCGGCCCACGGCAATCCTTGCCACGGGACGTTTCCGAGGCGTCTCACCCCATCGGGCGAGTCGAATTCACACCACACGCTCCCGTTGGCTAGAATGCGCGGAACGAGACGAAGGAGGGACCATGTCGCGAGACATCAAAGTGCTGGGCATGGGAAGCTTGGCAGGAACGCTCTGGTTCGGCGGGTGGCTGTTCACGATGGCGTTCGCTAAGCTGCTCTGGTGGCAGTGCATCGTCGGCCTCGTCATCTGGCCGTACTACATCGGTCTGTTGGCGCGCGGCTAGCACGGAAGGGAGACGGCCCGCGCGGGCGCGCGGGCCGCTCTCGCCCGAGGAGGGCTGCCATGCGCGCATCCGAAGCCGTCGCGTGCCCCGACTTCAGGTGCCTCGACGTCAACCACTTGCTCTACTCCGTGCCCGACGTGCGCATCGTCCCGGATCGCATGACGATCGTTGTCGTGTCCGAGGCGGCCGCCATGCGCCGCGAGGACGGTTTCTACGCGTCCGACCGCGCCGTGTTCGCCGAGTCGACGCTCGAAGCGTTCCGCGACGCCGGCGCCAACGCCACCTCCATCGACGAGCTCCTCCAACGCGGCGTCTATCTGACAACGGCCGTCAAGTGCGCCAAGACGTCTTACGGTCTCCAGACGAACACGATCAAGGCCTGTTCCGAGCTCCTGGCGCAGGAGCTCACGCTCTTTCCCAACCTGCGGGCGCTCCTCCTCATGGGGGACGTCGCGATTCGCGCGGTCAACGCCATCGCGCGGCGTGCCGGCGAGCCGCGCGTGATTCCCGCGGGCTCGACCTACAAGCTCCGCGGCGCCGAGTACGCGTGGCGCGGAGCCCGCGTATTCCCGTCGTACCTGCAAGCAGGGCCCAGCTTCTACATGGAGAGATCGAAACGCCGGATGATCGCCGAAGATATCGCCGCAGCCCTCGCGCTCGTCGCGTGACGGCCAATCACCTCTCGACGAACTCGATTGCCCCTGCCGGGCACGTGCTGACGCACAGCCCGCACCCGAAACACAAGGTCGCCTGCCACTCGATGCCCGCGCCGCCGCGGCGGAAGGCGCCGAACGGGCAGCGCTCGACGCATCGGCCGCAGCTGACGCACGCTGTGGCGACAAACCGCGCGATGTACGCGGCTTCGGCGATCGCCTCGTGGTAGTCGCGCCCCACGAGGCGCTTGAGGGGGTTGCAGGCGCACGTGCAACAGGAGCAGATGAGCGTGACCGGTTCGTCCTTCTTCCTGTACGCCACGTGGATGAGGCCCGCGCGGTGCGTCGTCTCGAGCACGGCGAGCGCCTCGTCGAGCGAGATCGCTCTCCAGCCGTGTTCGGCCGTCTCCCTCTTCGCCTCGTCGTCGACTGCGAGGCAGACCGAAACAGGGTGATCGCAGGCGCGAGCCTGCTTACGGCAGTCACAGTCCCCGACCGCGATCTGGTCCGCGGACGCGAGCAGATCGCGCATCTCGGGCTGAGCGAGCACGACGTGCGAGGCTTGGATCTCAACGTGGACCGGAATCGTCTTCCCGTAATACGTGGGTTCGCGTTTCTCTTCGCTCCCGGACATGGCAGCTCCTCTCGGGCGCGCTACACACCGGCTCCCCGGACCAACGGCATCGGGCTCCCGTCGTCGCGCCGACCGGTCGCGCCAATGACCTTCGCGTCGACTACGGGGCGGGGAACTCCACCTCCGAGGCCGCTCGAACCAGCGCGACGATCGCCGGCCGTCTCGCCTCCGCGGGCGCCAGGATCGGCACGTACCGTTTCGACTTTCTCGACCCCTGAAGCAGGTCGGCGGGATCGGCGAGTCGGACGCCGTGGATGAACTCGAGCCGAACCTCGCCTCGCCTCACCGAGACCTGGCACAGCGCACCCTTCACGCGGCCACCAATCCACGGCGTGTGGTACGACAGGGTTCCCCAGGCGATCGTCTCCTCCGCATCTGGAACGGCTCGCCGCACGGCATTGCGCAGGGCGGCCACGATCTCTCTCTCTCCCGGCTCGAGCCGATCAAGGTGCGCTGCGACCTCTGCCGCCGCAGCGTTCCCTCCGGCGCCCCGCAGGAGGTCCGGCTGCAGCTCGCAAGCACGCGATGCATGGTCGTCGCGCGGTCGTACACGACCTACACCCCTCACAGCCATTGGCGACACGTCCTCCTCCTGTCTCGCAAGCGTCCATCCACACCGGAACTGGACCTGCGCGCGGCGGCCTCACGCTCGCCCCCCCCCGTGAGCCTGCTCTTCGGATCTGTGTCCGCGCCGGACTGGCGCCTGCTCGCAATGGATGGTAGCATAAGGCAAGTCTGTCGTATTCCTTGGGTGCGAGAGGGGAGGCATGCTGCGCTCTGCGCAGCGCTCGGCGTGCACTACGGGAAATACGTTCTCCGCAGGGCTCTCTGGAGTGTCGTCACCTTCGTCGTGCTCTGCTATCTCTTCTCGCTCTGCATCTACGGTTACATCGAAGTCCAGCAGAAGCAGGGACTCCTCGCAGATGCCGTCGAGATCGTGCGGGCCCAGCGCATGGGCGCAGTCGGCGACATCAACACACAGAGCGACATTCGCGCTGCAGTCGACGAGGTCTATCTGGCGCTCCTCACGCAGCATGGCCTCGATGGGCACATCCTCCCGCGCGTCCATCGTCTCGCTGTCCGCTTGATGACGTTCGACTTCGGCGAGTCGGTCCGCCTGACGACTCTCGTCGGAAGCCCGCAGGACCGTTCCAAGAACGTTCTCCCCATCGTCGCCGAGGCGCTCACCGTGTCGACCTTCCTCTTCGTCGGGTCGTACCTCGTCCAGTTCGGGTTTGCCCTTCTCCTGGGCCTGCACAACGCCTCGCGTCGCCGAGCTGGCCGATGCACCATGATCCTCGGAGTCACCGCGCAGGGGATCTCCGTCATTGTTATCTCCATGCTGGCGGTGTTCGTCTTCTCCTACTGCCTCCGCTGGCACCCCACGGACCCTTGGGTCCTGCGCGTGCCGTCGACGTACGGCGAGCCCTGGGGGCAATGGCTCCTCGACCTGGTGCGGCACTTTTGGGTGCCCTTCCTTACGCTCACGTTCGGCAACTTCTGGACAACCGCCTACATCGTCGAGAAGCTCGCGTGGGGCATCTCCGGAGAGGAGTACATCACCGCCGCGCGCGCGCGAGGGATCCGTGAACGCAGCATCAAGTACAGACACATCGCACGCGTCGCGAGCCCGGCTCTTTCCAGCACCGTAGTCCAGGGCATCTTCCTTGCGCTGTGGGGAGGATTCATTGTGGAGCGCGTGTTCAGCCTTCCTGGAATCGGTTCCCTCTTCGTCATGGGCATCCAGACCTACGACCGCTATGTCGTCGCCGGCGTCCTCGTCATCGTCACCCTCACGTTCCAGGCCGGCCTCTTTCTCCTCGACATCACGTACGGCTTCCTCGACCCGCGCATCCGCGTCGGGGCAAAAGCAGGAGCTCTGCAGTGACCCCACCTGATCTGTCATCGCGGGAATGGTGCCGCGCGGGTAGCACACTCTCGGACACGAGAAGGATCCTGCGCCTCGCGGCGGCGGTCGCAGCGTCGCTGCTCGCGGGCGGAACCACTGCGAGAGGAGAAGACATGGCTCAGGCTGATCGGATGGCAATCATAGGGGTCGCGGTGGTGGACGTCGCATCGGGCACGATCGTCCCGGAGCAGACCGTGCTCATCGCCGGCGGGGTCATTGAAGCGCTCGCGCCGGCGGACGTGGCGGTCGTGCCGGCTGGCGCGCGCGTCATCGACGGCCGAGGCCTCTACGTCATGCCCGGGCTCGTCGACGCCCACGCCCATTACTTCGAGCGCGAGACGTTCGGACGCCTCTACGTCGCAAGTGGCGTCACGCTCGTGCGAGACATGGGAATGGCGAACGAACTCATCTTCCCGCTGCGGGCGGAAATAGCAGGCGGAAGCGCGCTTGGACCCGAGGTGCTCACGGCGGGGGCGATCCTCGACGGCGCGCCGCCCCTCATCCCCCTCATCTCGCGAGGCGTCGCGACCCCGGACGAGGCTCGGCAAGCTGTGCGAGACCAGGTGGCCGCCGGTTCCGACTTCATCAAGGTCTACTCCACCCTCGCCGCCGACGTCTTCGCCGCCATCGTCGACGAGGCCCACGCGCTCGGGCTGAAGGTGGCCGGACACGTCCCTGATTCCGTGCCGATCGAGGAGGCTGCGATCGCCGGCTTGGACTCGGTCGAGCACTTCTTCGGCTTCGACAAGCTCGTCGGACGCCTGCTCGGAGCGCCGGTTCGCCAAGCGTACGCGGGGATGGGCGCGGACGCGGGGTTCTTCGCCCGGCTCGGCGAGCTCGATCCTGCGGACCTCTCCCGAGCGCTCGCGTCGCTCCGCGCGAGCGGCCTCGCGGTCTGTCCCACCCTTGTGACGTTCAAGGTGGGAGTGCAGACGAAGCTCTACCAGTCGGGCACGTTCTCTGGCAGCGACCTCGTGTCGGGCGAACTTCTGGGGATGTGGCGATCCCTCTGGGCGGGGCAAGACGACCTGGAAGCCTACATCTGGGAGCGCTGGGCCAAGTTCGTCGTCGCGCTCCACGACGCCGGCGTTCCGCTCATGGTCGGCACCGACCTGTCGGTGCCCGGCGTCTGTCCCGGTCTCTCCGTGCACGACGAAATGGCAATCTGGCGGGACGCCGGGATCCCCGCGCCGGACGTCCTGCGAAGTGCGACGCTCGTCCCCGTGCGGTGGCTCGGGCTCGGAGATCGCCTCGGAACCGTCACCGCGGGGAAGACCGCTTCCCTCGTGCTCGTGCGCGCCAACCCGCTAGATGACGTTCGGCACGCCCAAGAGATCGAAGGCGTCTTCCTGCAGGGACGGTACTTCGATCGCGCCGCGCTCGACCTCCTGCTCGCGGAAGTGCGGCGCGCAGCGCGGCCGTAGATCACGCGGGCGCCCGAGGCGGGCGAGCGTGGCTACAAGGGAACAACGCAGTACTCCATGATCGTTTCGGAGTCCATCTCGTAGGTTGGGCGGCTGCCGTCGAGTGCCTGGCGGCGCGTGGGAACGAGCTCGCTGCAGAACAGATCGATCGTCGGACCCTCGTGTCGAGCCCGCGGACCCGCCCCACAATCGCTCCCGCTCGCGACAGGCGGCTCCCCGCTCGTTCTGCCTCCTCCATCTTCGCCCGGCACGGGGACGAAATCGGCGCGCCACATGACACGCGGCCAGCACCCTGACCTCCACCCCGAGTCCCGCCGCCTACGCGCGCGGTGCGCGCCTCCTCCGCTCCGCGCGAATCCCGTGTGCCCGCGTTCGACGGTGCGCGGACGCGGTCCCGCTCGCCGAGTCAAGCGAAGCCACGAGTCTTTCCGCACCCCACACGAAAGAGAAAGGGCCGAGCGAGCTTGCCGCCCGCCCGGCCCGCAAGGAGACATGTCGCAGCAGCTAGCCTCGTCCGCCGCGGCCCATCGGACACGCCCCGCCGCTCGCGCGCATCATCGGACACCCGACCTTGGCCTCTGCCGCGGGGCACGACGCGATCCCCGCAATGCCGGAAGGCCCCGACCTGGCACAGACGGCGTTGCCGTTAGCACTCGCTGTGCCGGCGCCGATTCCGGGGCACGCCGAGTTCGCCGCGTCAGTGCTGCCACACGTTGCCTGCATCATCGGCGGACATGCGGCAGACCCCGCCGCCGCGGCAGGCGCAGCCCCCGCACCGTTGCGGTTCATCATGCCGCCCTGGGCCACCGCCAGGACGACGATGCCGCTCACCGCGAGCGCGGCCACTACGACTCCAAGAGCCAACTTCCGTCTCTTCGTCATCGGTTCTTCTCCTTTCTTGAACCAGCGGCTTCTACTCTGCCGAGCGCGTGAGGATGCGCAGTGGCGGCGGCGTGTCCTTCTTGTGGAGATTCGGCCCTCGTTGTCCTATTTTCGCGATGGCATCGCCCGCGCTGCCATAGGCCGACGCCTTGGCGCGAGCGGCGCGCTCGTCTCCCCTCTCCCCCCTCTCTTCTCTCCCTCGCCTTGCTGCTCCTTTCCAACCACCTCTGCGATGCCCTTGGTGATTCCGGCCGACTCACCGGCACTCCGCGCGTGGTGAGACGATGAGACGGCGCGTCCTCTTCTCGCTTCTCGTCTACCTCCTCGCAGCAGGAGGAGGAGGCGCCTTGGAACTCGTCCTCCCGCTAGGCCCGCAGCGTTCCGCGTCGCCTTCAATGCCGAGTGGTTGCCCGACGGACGTAGTGAAAGTCGCCGACTCGGCCGGTGCCCCACTGCAGCTCCCCGGCGGCCGCGGACAAGCACTTGAATGCCATCGCTGCCGTCCTGGGCGCGCTCACTCCCGACTACGTGAGCCTCGCGGAGGTCGAAGACGCAGCCGTGCTCGCCCGACTGAACGGCCTCATTGGGAGACTCGTGTCACGAGATCTACGTCGAGGATGCCGACACCGCGACTGGGCAGGACGGCGCCCGCTCGCCCGGTCTAGAGCAGCCCGAACCGGTTGATGGGCCAGACTCGTAAGTACGGCACGCCGATCACGGCGGCTTGGTCCACGAAGCCCCAGTAGCGGGAGTCAAACGAGTCGCCAGAGTTGTCGCCCAACATGAACAGCATGCCGTCCGGCACGCGGGTCGGGGTCACGCCGTACAGCATGCGCGTCCCATTCGAGATGTAGGTCCGATCGAAGCGCTCGCCGCTGAGGACCGCGCCGTCGACCTCGACCTTACCGTCGTGGATGTACACCGTCTGGCCGCCGACGGCGATCAGGCGCTTGACGTACCGCGTCGGCGCGTCTTTGGCGATCACGCCAAGGCTCGCGAGCGTCGTCGAAGCTCCCTTGACCCCGAGGTTGTAGCCCGTGCCGTCGGACACGTCGAGGCGGATCGGCGTGCCGTCGGCAAGGCCAGCGAGCACGGCGTTCGCCTCCTCAACCGTCCGCACGGCCTTGGTATTAACGAAGATCAGCTTGACTCCCGACTTGACGTGCGCGCCGGCTGCGATCGTCCCGTCGACCGCTCCGCGCACAGCTACCTCGCCCTGGCGGAAGACGACGATGTCGCCCGGTTTCGGATCCCGGAAGTAGTACGTGATGCGGTCGACGAAGAACGAGTCCTTCGGGTCGATCGTTGGGATCATCGACCCCGTCGGGACGTGCATACGCACGGTAACGAACGTCATGATGACGGCGGCGAGGGCGCCCGCCACGACGAGCGTCTCCGTCCACTCGAGGACCTCGCGCATCGCCCGCCCCGGCTGCCAGCCAAGCCGCACCGCCAGCCGCACGATGAACATCGGCTTCTTCGCCCTTTTCGGCTTCCCGGCCATCGTCTCGTCCACCTTCGCCACGGTCTTCCTCCATCGGCTCCTGCAGAATGCCAAAGCCTACACCCTACGCAAGCTGGAGTCGAAGGAAAGGGCTCGGCGCAAGCC
>JAKLFO010000071.1:9925-10156 GCA_022711155.1 Candidatus Bipolaricaulota bacterium | reverse complement strand
GAGGAAGCTTTCGGCGTTGCGCGCGTGGTACTCGGAGACGACCACCGAGTACAGCTCGTCAGGACGCACGGGCGTACCGCGCACGTCCAACCCGGCAAGGCTCTTCTCCGCGTCCACGTAGACGGCGCGCACGCCGCGGTTCACCTGATAGCACTCTCCCTCGCCCGTTCGGTTCTCCGGCCTCATGATGTGCGCGAACAGCCGCTCGAGGTCGCGCCCCGAGACAGTGAA
>JAKLFO010000071.1:0-9915 GCA_022711155.1 Candidatus Bipolaricaulota bacterium | reverse complement strand
CGGACGAGGGACTCGTCGAACGGGAAGCAGCCCGCGAAGTCCGCCAGCGTCACGACAGCTCCGAGCGACTTGGAACGAATGGACCCGCTGCCCACCAGCACGAGATCGGCGTTCGTCATCTCCGCCAGCGCATCGGCCACAAGGTTGCCGAGCGGGGTCTCCTCCGTCCGGGCGGGGTGGCGGAGCGGCTCGGCGAACTTGCACAACGTGGCGCCGTACTTGCGGTCGACCACCGCCTTGAATGAGTCGATGTAGTCGCGCAGCTCGCCGTCGGGCTCGGCGATCGTCTGGTCGATCGGCACGAGCCGCCATGCCCAGTCGACGATCGAGTTCGTATCGTCATCGAGCACAAGGTCGAAGCGCCCGATCTGGTCGGTGCCCACCCCCGCCTGCGCGACGAGGGTGCCATTCACTTCGGCCGGCTTCTCGAGGATCGTGTGGGAGTGCCCGCCGAGGATCAGGTCCACACCCCACTCCGGACGCAACAGGCGAGCCAACTCGAGATCGGACTCGAACCCGATGTGGGTCAGGAGGACGGTCAGATCGATGTCGTCGTTCTTGTAGGCGTTCGTGATCCGCCCCACCTCGACGCTCGCCTCTTCCAGGCTAAGGAAGCTCGCCACTTGCGCGTCGCCCGACAGGTCGGCCAGGATCTTCTCCGTGATGATGCCGATGAACAGGACGTCGAGCCCGGCGACGCGTGCGATGTGATAGGGCTTCATCAGCCGCCGCTGGAACTTCGACAGGTAGAGGTTCGCGTTCACGATCGGGAAGGTCGCGACTTTCTCGAGGAACAAGAGGTGCGGCAGGCCGTAGTCGAACTCGTGGTTGCCGAGCGAGACGACGTCCGGCGCGAGGTAGTTCATGATCTCGATTGTCGAGATCCCACGGTACTCCGAGTCGATGACCGAGCCCTGGACCATGTCCCCGCTGATCGTGTAGAGGACGTTCGGCGTCTCGCGCCGCACCCGGCGGATGTAGCCGGACAAGAGGGCCAAACCGCCGACGAGCTTGTCCTCTCCGACGCGTGCCTCGGAGAAGAAGTCGCCGTGCATGTCGTTCGAGTGAAGGAGCGTGAGCGGGACGCCCTTCATAACCCCTCGCCAGCGATCGCTCGCGCCGCCTCCAGCGCGCGCTCTTCTTCGCCCGGCGGGACGGGGATCGAAACCGTGTAGCTCTGGCGCGCGAGGAGGAACCTCCCGTAGAGGACGGGAGCCGAGTACGTCACGCGCAGGACGGGCTTCCGTCCGGGAGCGAACGCCGCCTCCTCGACGCGCGCCCCGAGGAGACGCCACGTGTGCAACATGCCGAGGACGTACGCGGCTTCCCGACTCACGAACGCTTCGGGCGCCGCCCGTCTCCGCCGCGACGCGCGCGCCCGCGGGGCGAAGAAGGCCACTCCGGCAAGCACGGCCACCACCCCGACGAGGACAAGGAGGACATAGCGCCCGGCGTCCGGGTCGGCGATCAGGAAGCCGATCCCGATGAGAAGCGAGAACCCGGCGATCACCGCAAGCAGGGTCCAACTCGCCCTCTTCTCCTCTGTCAGTTCTTTCTCCGCGTGCTGCTTCCGCTCGGCCTCGGGGTAGGTCCAATGCGCGAGCAACCCCTCTTCTGCGAGGAGCCGTCCCAGGACGCGCGCCCGGGCGGCGAACACGGAGGCCGCGATGAACGACGCGAGGGCGAAGAACCCGGAGGCAAAGGCGATGGCGAAGCCGCCCCCCATGCCGTCCATTCCCAAGGCGAAGGGCAGGGCCGCCCCCGCCGCCGCGGCGACCCCGATCCCCGCCCACGTCATCGCAACCCGCGCCTGACGGTTCCGCTGGCTCATGGCGGCTCCAGTGTAGCGGCAAGGCGCTCGACGTGCGTCGAGCTCCCCGCGAGCGCCCCGAAGGCCGGCTGACCGTGGGCTCTTCCCGGATGCTTCCGCTACCGGAAGTACTTGAGACCCACAGCGAGGTCGGCAGCGGAGAACACGAGCTCTTCTCCTTCGACGCGCGCTGGGAACGGCGCCGGATTGCAGCCGCCGGACACAAGGCCGATCTTCGTCGACTCGAACCGGGTACCGCAGTTCTGGCAGACCATGAAGGCCCCGTCCTGACGGTACCCCAGCCTCGCCTTGTAGCAGACGTCGCAGGCGTTGAACGCTGTCCGGATCACGTTGTCGCTCGTCCACAAGACGAAGATCTCGACGACCTCCTCGCCCACCAGAAACGCGTAGAAGTGGGCCGCCTCGCCCGCGACGTCGGCGAGCGGCAGACGGACCGCGCCCATCGCATCGGCCGACACGACCGGAAACGGGTCGTGGTTGAGCGTGGCCGCCGCTGGAGCGTCGGCGCCGACGGCGGCCGCCCCGAACGCGACGACGCACGCGAAGCCCAATGCGCTAGCCCGGCGGGTTGCCCGCAAGCCGGCAAGCGCGACGCTGCGCCGTGACCTTCTGCTCTTCAACTCTTTCGTCCTATGCATCATGTGGTGTGCCTCCTTGGTAGAGGACGGGCATTCTAATTCGGGGTTGTGTGCCCAATATGAAGACGCACGAACGGGGGCTCTTCGCCACTTCGCCCAACTGAAGGCCGGCGGGAGGAGCCCGCGCTCACCAAGGTTGACATCGCCCTCTCGATGGCTTAGGGTCAGGAGAATTCGGATGATCTACTCCAAGACGGCCAAGTATGCGGTGCTCGCGCTTGCCGAGGTAGCTTCTCGCGCGCAGGGCGGTTTCATCTCCACGAAGGAGATCGCCGACATCGCCGAGTTGCCGTACCCGCACTTCGCGAAGACGGTCTCGCTCCTCAAGCGCGCCGGCCTCGTCACGACGTCGCGCGGAAAGACAGGCGGCATCCTCCTCACGCGGCCGGCTCACAAGATCACGATCCTCGATGTCGTCCTTGCCGTGGATGGTCCCGGCACGCTCAGCGACTGCCCTCTCTTCCTCGAGTCCTGCGACTGTACACGCCCCTGCGAGCTTCACCCGCTGTGGCGCGGCGCCCACGACGCGGTCCTCACCTTTCTCAAGAAGACCACTGTGGCCGACGTAGCAGCCGCCCGCGCGACCGCCTCATCCTAGAGATTCCCAGTTCTTCTTCACGGCTTCGTCACAAGGGAAGGCTAGAGTCCCCGTATACTGGACATTGAGACCATAATATCCATAGCATGGACCTCACAAGGAACCGGGTCCTGGTCCGCCAGAGCAATCAGGAAGGTGAAAGCGCAATGCAGGCGTGGAAGCGAGGGGCGGCAGTCGCTGTCTCCATGGTGGGCGTCGTCTTGGGTCTTGCGACATCGCTCGGGTCGGGCGACAACGGCGAAGCGGTCATGCTGGCGGGCGAGGCGGCGAACTGGGCCGTGCCCTCGGGGTCGTATTCGGACCCGGGCCCAACTGAGGGCGGAACTCTCGAGATCCGCGGAGTGGGGACGTTCCGGTACGAGTTCGCGGGGATGGCGGCCTCGCGCCCTGACCTCTTCGCCGAAGGACGTTTCTCGGCGTTCGACGCCTTGGCGCAGGTCGCTGCGCGCGGCGAGGTCGACCTCGAGTACGCCTACGATGAGGACCAGGCCACATACGTCGTCCAATCGATCAACGGACTTGACGGCTGGTGGTACGACGTCCGACTGCCCGGCGGAACGCTCGAGCGCACGGCCCTTCGCATGGACTCGTACCCCGTGAAGGATGACGCCCTCGTCTACCTCTACATCGAGGATCCGTCACGCCTCGCGGCGATTCAGACGAGCTTCCGCAACGAGGTCGCGCGGCGGACTTCCGGCGCTGGGCAGGTCGTGGTCCCAACCGTGACCATCAAGGGGCCTCGCTCGGCCGTCACGTTCCGTGACGTGCTTGTGACGTCGCACGGCGTCCGTCCGGACGTCTTCCGAGCCGGCGCCATCACCGCCCTGGACGTCTTGCTGAGCCTCGGAGAGCAGGGCCTGATCGACGGCCTGGAGCTGACGTGGCACGCGATGCTGGACGGGACGATGGTCAACCACTACATGGTCGATTGGATCTCGCTGCCTGACGTCCTCGGCGAGAAGGACGCCTCCTGCGGCTACATGGACGAGGCGGCGACGGAGGGGCTGCGCGGCTTCCTTACGCCCCACTCGCACGCGACGACCGAGATCCATCTCTCGTCGGATCTCGAGATCCTCGTGGCTCCTGAGTACGTCGAGTGGCAGTGGCTGTGCGCGGCGTCCTAACCCGCGGCGGCGCGCGGCCTGGCGCCCTCGCGGCGCGCCTACAAGAAGAGGTGAGTGATGAGTTGGATTCTTCGAGCGAATCTCAGGCGCAGAAAGGCGCGGCTCGGACTGACGGTCGGGGGCATCGCGATCGGCGTCGCGACGCTGTTCGCGCTCCTTTCCTTCAGTTCCGGCATCGCGACGGCGCTTGAGCGGGAACTGGACAGCCTGGGAGCGCACATCATCGTCCTCCCTGTAGGCTGTCCCTACTCGCTGACCCTCGCCCTCATGCAGGGCGCGGACACGATTGAGTACATCGACGAGGTGTCCCTCGCGCAGTTCGGCGCGGTGGACAACGTCGAGATCGCGGCGCCGGCTGTCGTCGGACGGGCCAAGGTGAACGGCGCCCTCACTCCGATCTACGGAACGACCCTCGAAACCGCGGCGCTCAAGCAGTGGACGTTGACCTCGTTCGACGGCGCGGTTGTCGGGAGCAAGGCGGCGGCCGATCTCGGCCTCTCCGTCGGGGACGAAGTGACGGTGAGCCTCTACGCCCCGGTCACGACCCGCGTGATCGAGATCCTGCCTACCACGGGCGGGCGCGACGACACGTTCGTCTTTCTGCCGCTTGCTGACGCACAGCGCGTGCTTGCGCTCCAGGGAAAGGTCTCCGCCGTGCTCGTCCGCGCGGCCGACGTGTCGCGCGTCGCAGACACGCGCGCCGTCCTCGGCCACCTGCCCGGCGTGCAGGCCGTTCCCCCGAGCGAGGTGTTCGACACGCTGGTCGGCATCCTCGCCACGGTGCGGCAGACGATGATTCTGATCGCCGGCATCGCCATCGCCGTAGGGGTCTTCACCACGATGAACACGATGATGATGTCGGTGCAGGAGCGTCGACGCGACATCGGCCTCCTGCGGGCCGTGGGAGCGACCCGTTCCGAGGTGTTCAGCCTGTTCCTCGTCGAGTCCGTGACCGTGTCAGCGATCGGCGGCCTCGTCGGCCTCGCTGCCGGGTACGTCGCGACGCTGCTGTTGCCGCGCGCCAGCGGGCTGGGTCTCGAGATGTCGCCCGAGTACTCGTTCGCATTCGTCGGCATCTGTCTCGGCGTCGCCATCGCCGTCGGCGCGATGTCCGCTCTCTACCCCGCGATGACCGCCGCGCGCTTGCAGCCGATCCGCGCGCTGAGGGAACTATGATCGTAGAGCTGAAGAAGGTTTCGAAGGAGTACGGGCAGAACGGCACGAGGTTCACGGCGGTCCGCGACGCGAACTTCCGCGTGGACGAGCGCGACTTCGTCGCGATCGTCGGCCCGTCGGGCTCGGGGAAGTCGTCCCTCTTGCACCTCGTCGGCTGCCTCGACCGGCCGACATCGGGCTCCGTCCTCGTCGATGGGGTCGCGGTCGAAGCGTTGACGGACGCCGAGCAGAGCCGCGTGCGGCGCGAGCGGATCGGATTCGTGTTCCAGCAGTTCCACCTCAACGATGCGATGACCGCCGTGCAGAACGTCCTATTGCCGCTCGAGCTCGCAAGAGCCAAGGGGCGGCGCGAGCTGGCGCGGGCGGCGCTCGAGGCAGTGGGCCTCGAGACGAAAGAGAAGAGCTACCCGTCGCAGCTCTCAGGAGGCGAGCAGCAGCGCGTCGCCATCGCTCGCGCCCTCGTCAACTCCCCCGAGCTCCTGCTCGCCGACGAGCCGACGGGCAGCCTCGACTCCGAGTCCGGCAAGCACGTGCTCGGGCTCATGGAAGGCCTCCACGCATCGCGGGGGCTGGCGCTCGTCGTCGTCACGCACGATCCGTCGGTCGCGGCGCGCGCGACGCGGAGGGTCACGATTCAGGATGGGAGGGTCAGATGATGAAGACGTGGATCTGGATTGTGGTCGGGGTCCTCGCGGCGGGCGCCCTGGGCGCCGTGGCGTTCTTGGAGTTCGGGCCGCGCCCGGACCGCGCGGCGCCGGTCATCGCCAAGGGGAGCGCCTCGACAGCTGTCGCGCAGCCTCAGCCGGACGACCTCCCGCCTGCCTCCGCGTCGGCGGGAACGGCGCCAGCCGCTGCCCAACGCGCGATGCCGACGATTGACGAGCTCATTCAGAATGCAGCCGCGTATGAGGGCGCTACGGTTTCGCTCTCAGGAACGGTTCTGACGCAGTGCACGGCTGGGTGCGAGTTCGCCCTCGATGACGGGACGGGCGTCTTGTCCGTCCAGCTCGAGGGGAGAGGCAAGGATCGCCTGATCCCACTCGGCAAGGTAGGCAAGAGGATCGCGGCCCAGGGAACGTTTCACGCGTCCCCGCGGCCGCAGGTCGTGATTGAGGATCCCAATGGATGGCAGTTCATCAAGTAGACGCAGCGTGGAGGTGCACGTGCGCAAACCATCAACCGATCGACTCATGACGAACGGATACTTTCGCGGCGTCGCCGCCGTGGCTGCAGCCGGCTTGCTCGGCCTCCTCGCCGGGTGCTCGCTCGGAGGCTCCCCGGGAACGCCGACGGCCGCGCCGTTGGCGGCCGACGTGACGATCCTCGACGACCCCAGAGGGGGTGGAGGAGTCGTCGAGCTCTCCTGCGCGTTCGAGGTCACGCAGATTGGCACGGACCTGGGAGAACCCATCACGATCCAGGTCGACTGGTCGGCATCGTGCGGGACGCACAAGACGGAGACGTTCACGTTCCGCGGCGGCAGCGAGGTATTCACGTCAACGTACGAGGATCCGACCGGCTACCCGATCACGATGACCTTCTGGGCCACGATCCGCTGGGAGGACGGCCGCGGCCCCCACATGGTCCGCAGCGCGAGCGCTGCAAGCGCGAGCGCTGTAGGCGCAAGCGCATGGCCGGCTGGCTAGGCCCGCCACGCTGCCTCGGTCGGCCGGCGGCATCGGCGCCGGCTGCCCCGAGTCGGAACAAGGGGTTCATGCTACAATCAGTTTGTGTGGTGGTCGGGTCGCCCAGAGCGAAGCGTTGTGGAGCTGCTCGTGGTAGGCCGGGGAGTCAAAGACGCCGGCATCGGCGTCGTCTTGGCCCGTCGGCCGCTCACTCTCCTCGTCCCTTCCCACGTCGCGACATCCCTCGCAACTAACGAGGCGGAGAGAGTCCTCGTCAACGGCAGGGACCTTGGGCTGCCGTGCATCGTCCGCAGCCCGTCAGCGGAGCATGACGAACTCACCGTGCTCCGTTTCGGCACGCGCCGTCTGCCGAACGCCCGCGCCATTCAGATCCCCCGGAGACCGCCCACCATCCAACCGGACGATGATGTCCTGCTCGTCACCTCCGAGGGGGGCTCCGGAGCCCGCGTGCCAGGGCACGTCGTCGGCCTGCGGACGGTCAACGAGCAAGAGTGGATGACGATTGACACGCGGGTGTCGCCCGGCGCGAGCGGAAGCGCATTGCTCGTCGACGGCAAGCTCGCCGCGATCTGTCAGGGACTCGTGCCCAGCTCCGAGCCGCACGCCGGGGCCGCGACGCTCATCCGTCTTCCTCGCGCCACGCTGCGCGAGCTGGCGAAGCTCCGCGCGCCTCACGGTGTCCTGCACAGGATCGTCGCGGTCGTCGGCCTCCTCACCGCCGCGGCGGTGCTGGCTCTCCTCGTGGTGTCGTCGGGGCCGCGGGCTCTCTACGTGTACGGCTCCGGTGCGACGGACGCCGCGACGATGAAGACCCAACTAACGCTCGCCGGACTCCACGTCACGACTGCGCAGACTGCCCCGCGCGACCTGTCGCGGTATCGCGTGGTAGTCGCCGAAGTGGCCGCCCCTCCGGCGGACGCGATCCGCAACTACCTGTTGGGCGGAGGCGGAGTCGTGCTCATCGAAGCTACGCCGTACTACTTGGGAGTCAACGAGACGACCGACTGGTTCGGAGCGACCCAGTACGTCAACGCGGGAGACTGCATTTACGCGTCGATCGTCGCCGACCGCCCTCTGGGGACGACTTTCGTGGTCGGGGAGCCCGTGGCTAGATCCTCGTGCGCGCATGGCGGACCCGCCGCCTACACGCGCCTGCTTGAGAACACCGTGCGCATCGCCGAGTGGGCCGACGGCACGGTCTTCGCGTTCACCCACCTGTTCGCCCGCGGGCGCGTGTACTACCAAGCGCAATTCGGCGGCGCCTACCGCGGGCAAGACACCTGGACGCTCTTCCGCGCCGGCGTTCGGTGGGCCGCCCGCCTGACGAAGTAGGTTGGCTGACGGTGCGGGGCTGCCTTCCGACGACGGTTACGGCCGAATGCTGTCGATCATCGCTCGAACCGCGCGAAGCAGCTTCCGCCGGCTCTCCGCGTCGGGGAAGCGTCGCCGAATGTCGTCCATCAGGCCCTGCATCTCCTGATCGATGGCTCCGTCGCCCCGACCACCGGCCGCCTCGCGGCCCCGTTCCGCGTCGCCGCGCCCGGCGAGTCGCGGTTCACCCACGGCCAGGCGGAGCGACGCGGGGACGCCGTCGACGCGGCGGGTGAGCCGCTCTTCGCGTTCGTCGCGCGCCGGAGCCCAGAGAGCTTCCTCGTCGATGTGGAGGGCGGCGGAGAGGGCGGAGACGAGCGCCCGCGGCGGAGCAGGCTTGCGGCCGCTCTCGAGCGCAGAGACGTAGGTACCGGAAACCCCGATGCGCACCGCGAGCTCATGTTGGGTCAGCCCGGCGGCCTCGCGGAGTTCCTTCAGCTCGTGCCCGAAACGACTCACACCCACCTCCCCTACGCCAAGTTCCACACGAGGCTATTCCGATTGCCCCGCTTCGTCAATTGCCAGCCGCTGCACGTGGCTCGGAACGTTCGGCTCTGCAGGGCGCGTGACGACGTCTCGTGCCCCCTTCTCAGAGTGGCACGTCGGGAGTAGAGTGAACCGCACTGGTTTGGTCCATGCAAGTGGAGGTGACCTTGCGCAGGAAGAAGAGCACCCTCAACAACATCTCCCTCACCGTGCCCGTGGCGCAACGAGCGGCCAACCCCATCGGCAGGCTCCGCACGCTGTCGACGCGACGCGATCGTCCCGTCAGCTACTTGGTTCTCGAGGCCATCTTCGACTATCTGCGGCGAGAAGAGGCCGGCACGACCGGTCGAGCGGCGGGCGGCTGACGGTCGTCGGCTCCGGCCGGCCTCGTGCGCTAACCAAGATAGGTCAACGAACCCGGCGGCACATTTCCGTGTTGTGCGCGGGCTGGAAACTACCTGACCGTCAGTCGCCCAGTTTGACGCGCGATGGACGTCAGGTATCATTCTTGCATCATGGCGCAACAACGCATTGAGTGCGCGGAGAGCCCGGCGGACATCGCTGCAGCTGAAGTGGGCGTGGGGCTCTCGTACCCCATCCGGGTTGCGATCCTTCGCCTTCTGGTCGACCGTGGCGAGCTGTGCTCGTGCGAGATCGAGCCGTGCTTCGACGTCGATCCCTCGGGGATCTCGCGCCATCTCACGGCGCTCCGCCACGCCGGCCTGATCGTTTCGCGCCGCGACGGGGTGCGCATTCTGCACCGCCTAGCCTCGCAGCACGTCGCCGACCTGCTCGCCGTTGCAGACTCTATCGCGGCGGGCGGGGACGCATCGTGCAGCTCCCAGTATCCGACACAGAAGGTTGAGCCCCAGCCGGAGGTGCAACGACGTGTCCGTTCCGAAAAACGCTAAGACGTTCGCCTGGATCGCCGCATTCTTCCTCGCCGCCTACTTCATCCCGTTCTCCAGCCCCGTCATTCGTCAATCGGGCTTGGAAGCATTTCTCCTGCTCCAGGAGTACGCGCGCGAGCACGTCCTTCTCTGCC